>JBGQIE010000027.1:0-23832 GCA_041498315.1 Candidatus Eiseniibacteriota bacterium | reverse complement strand
GGACGCCGAGCAGCCGGCGGCCCAGAGTGCCGCGCTGGCCGACGAGCGCGTGCGCCGCTTCGTGGACGGCGCCGAGCTGCGCAAGGTGATCTTCATTAGGAACAAGCTCTTGAACCTCGTGGTTGCCGCGAAGTAACTGCCGACCGCTGCTGCAAAGCCCCGCGGGGGAGGCCAGCCCCGCAGAGCCCGGCGTGGGCCGGACCCATCCCGATCGTCGCGATCCAGCGCGATCCGTCGTCACGTTCTAGTTTACATAATACTTATTATGCGACATGGTCGGCGCAGGCTGGCGGGTGCCCGTAGGGCCATGCCCGGCCCAAAATTCAATGTTGGTGCGGCGGAATTCGCTTTCCGCCCCCACGTCCGGTGCTAGCGTTGTGATGTCGCGAGACAGGCCGTCCCACGCCGCTTCCCCTGCCGATTCCGCGCTCGCGGATCGCGTAGCGCCCGTGCCACGACTGCCCTGTGCCGCCGCGACGACCTCCAGCACAGGGAGCCGCCCCATGACTTCCCGCCTGCGTTGCTTCGGCATCACGCTGACCCTGCTCGGCCTCGCTTTGATCCTGCCCGCGACGGTCGGAGCACAACCTCCCGTCTACATCACCCAGTGGGGCTCGAACGGAAGCGGCGACGGGCAGTTCAGCCAGCCCCACGGGGTGGCGACGGATGCCGCCGGAAACGTCTACGTTGCGGATACGTTCAACCACCGCGTCCAGAGGTTCACCGGCGCCGGCACCTATCTGACCCAGTGGGGCTCGAGTGGCGCTGGCGACGGGCAGTTCGACCTGCCCTTCGGCGTGGCCACCGATGCCGCGGGCAACGTCTACGTCTCGGATCGCTTCAACCACCGTATCCAGAAGTTCACCGGCACCGGCACCTACATTACCCAGTGGGGCTCGAACGGCAGCGGCGACGGGCAGTTCAACGAACCCATCGGAGTGGCGACCGACGCCGCCGGCAACCTCTACGTCGCGGACCAGTCCAATCACCGCGTCCCGAAGTTCAGAGGCACCGGCACCTACCTCACCCAGTGGGGCTCGTTCGGCACTGGCGACGGGCAGTTCGACCTCCCGGCCGGCGTGGCGAGGGACGTCGCCGGAAACGTCTACGTCGCGGATCTCCCGAACCACCGGATCCAGAAGTTCAGCGGCGCCGGTACCTACCTCACGCAGTGGGGCTCGTTCGGCACCGGCGACGGACAACTCAACGACCCCTTCGGCGTGGCCTGCGACGCCGCCGGCAACGTCTACGTCGCCGACTCATTCAACAACCGCATCCAGAAGTTCACCGGCACCGGGACCTACCTCACCCAGTGGGGCTCGTTCGGCAGCGGCGAGGGCGAGTTCAACTATCCCACCGGGGTGGCGACGGACGCCGCCGGGAACGTCTACGTCGCGGATACCAACAACCACCGCATTCAGAAGTTCGGCTCAGATTCGACTCCCTCGAAGGTCACGAGCTGGGGGCGGCTCAAGACCCTCTACCGCTGATCGCCCACGGCCGGCCGCTGCTTCGGCCGGCCCAGCGGTGACCGGGACCGCAAGCCCCAGCCCTAGCGCAGCGCGCGCCGGATGATCGCCACCAGCTTCCGGTGGCCGGCCTCCTCGGCGATCTCGAGCGGCGTGCGGCCCTGGTCCTCTCGCGCCGCGAGGTTCGCGCCGCGCTCGATCAGGAGCGCCGCCAGCTCTTCGTGCCCCGCGCCGGCGGCCAGATGGAGCGGCGCCCAGCCACCGCCCGCCAGGGCGTTGACGTCGGCTCCGCGCTCGAGGAGCAGCTCTGCGACCGCGCGGTGCCCGCGCGCGGCGGCCACGTGGAGCGGCCGGTGGGCGCTCGGATTGCGCGAGGGCGCCTCGAGCGCGGCGCCGCGCTCGATCAGGAGCCGCGCGGCATCGGCCCGGCCGAAGAACGCGGCCAGGTGAAGCGCGGTCCAGCCCCGGGTGGAGGTGGCGCCCACGGCGGCGCGATCGGCGGCACAAGCACGCTCGAGTGCCGCCAGATGGCCGGCCGCGGCGGCGCTGAAGACGTCGAGGGCCGCTCCGCGCTCGATCAGAAGCTCGGCGATCTCGCCCGCGCCGCCCTGGATCGCGAGCAGTACCGCGGACTCGCCCTGCTCGCTGCGGGCACTCGCGAGGGTTGCGTCCTCGGCGAGCAACCGCTTCACGGCGCGCACGTCCTGGGCCCGCACCGCGGCGATCATGTCCGGCGCCTTCTCCATCCGCCTCCCCCCCGCTCCCGGGTGCAAACCGGAGCCGGGGTCATTATTGTCATCGGGAAAGCGGGCGCAAGCAGATCCACCGCCCGCCACGGGAGCAGCCCATGAAGGCCATCAACCCGACGAGCGGCGAGCTCATTCGCGACTATCCGGAGCATTCCCCGGCCGAGGCCCGCGAGCGGCTCGACCGTGCCGGCGCGGCGTATCACGCCTGGCACGACCGCGCGCTCGATGAGCGCGCGGCACTGCTGCGCGCCGCGGCCCAAGTGCTGCGCGCCCGCCGCGACGGGCTGGCGATGCTCGCGACCGACGAGATGGGCAAGACCCTCGCCTCGGCCGAGGCCGAGGTGGACAAGTGCGCCCTGTGCTGCGACTGGTTCGCCGATCACGCCGCCCCGATGCTGGCGCCGCGCGTCATCGCGACCGACGCCACCACGAGCTACGTGCGCTGCGACCCGCTCGGCGTCGTGCTCGCGGTCATGCCGTGGAACTTCCCGTTCTGGCAGGCGTTCCGCTGCGGGGTTCCGGCGCTCGTGGCGGGCAACGCCGTGGCGCTCAAGCACGCCTCGGGGGTGCCGGGCTGCTCGCTCGCGATCGAGAGCGCATTCCGGGAGGCCGGATTTCCGGCCGGCGTCTTCACGAGCCTCCTGGTGCCGGCGCGCGAGGTCGGAGCCCTGATCGAGCATCCGGCCGTGCGGGCGGTCTCGCTCACGGGCAGCGAGGCGGCCGGCATCGAGGTCGCGGCCCGGGCCGGGGCGGCGCTCAAGAAGACCGTGCTCGAGCTGGGCGGCTCGGACGCCTTCATCGTGCTGTCCGATGCCGAGCCGCTCGAGACCGCCGCGGCCGCCGCGGCCGCCCGCGTGATCAACAACGGCGAGAGCTGCATCGCCGCCAAACGCTTCATCGTCGAGGAGCCCGTGGCGGACCGATTCGAGCGCGCCCTCGCGGAGCGCATGGCAGCACTGCGGGTCGGGGATCCGCGCGATCGGGCGACCGAGGTGGGCCCGCTCGCGCGCGCCGACCTGGTCGCGGCCCTCGAGCGCCAGGTGGAGGAGTCGATCGCCGCGGGCGCCCGGCGGGTCGCGGGCGGCGGGTCTCGACCAGGCCCGGGTTTCTTCTACACGCCCACCGTGCTCGTGGACGTCGCCCCCGGCATGCCGGTCTTCGACCAGGAGACCTTCGGCCCGGTCGCCGCGGTTACGCGCGCGCGCGACGCGGAGCATGCGGTGGCCCTCGCCAACCAGTCGCGCTACGGGCTGGGCGCGAGCGTCTGGACCCGTGATCCCCGGCGCGGTGAAGCGCTGGCCGCGCGCCTCGAGGTGGGATCGGTGTTCGTCAACGGGGCGGTCCGATCGGATCCACGGCTCCCCTTCGGCGGGGTCAAGCAGTCGGGCTACGGGCGCGAGCTCTCGGACGAGGGGCTGCGCGAGTTCGTGAACCTCAAGACGGTGTGGGTCCGCTAGCCGGTCCCCAGCCGCTCAGACGCTCCACATCGCGGCCTCGTAGCCGCTCCCGGGCACCGTGAAGCGCACCAGGTCCTCGGGCGGCAGCGTCTCCCCCGGTTCCCCGGGCGCGCCGATGTGCACGACCAGATCGACGCTCTCCCCCGGGCTCAAGTGGATGCTCTCGAAGGGCAGGGCCAGCTCGAGGACCGACCCGATGTGGCAGGCCGAGCCCGCGAGCGCCGTGGCCGCGTCGGCCCGCTCGCCCGCCGCGGCCGGCGGCCCCGCGCTCACCATCCGCTCGCCGCTCGCGAGCCCGTGGACGCGCACCTCGAGCGGGCGCGGCGCGAGAAACTCGAGCGTCAGATCGGACTGGGCCCCCGGCAGCCGGTCGGCCGTGAAATCGAGCCGCAGGTAGAAGTGCATGGCGTCGAACCCGAAGTAGAGGTCGCGGGCGAGCCCGCCCGCGCGGTGCATGGCCCCGCCGCCCCCGGCGAACCGGAAGCGCCCGGCGGCGTACCATTCGTAGAACTGCGTGGGCCGGCCGTCGAGGATCGGCCGCACGAAGCCGAGCGGGGCCGTGAACCCATCGGCACGCCGCGCGGCGCGGGTGATCGGCGCCGCCAGCGCTTTCGGGACCTTGAGCCCCGCGTGCTCGTAGACCGCTTGTAGGTGCTCGCGGAACAGCCGGTCGAAGATCGGCTTGTCGGGGGTGTAGTGGTCGTCTCCAAACCACCACAACCAATCCGAGCCGCAGGCGGCATCGAGTGCCGCCCAGGCCTCCGGCGCCTGGCCGGGATCGGGCCGCGCCTCGGCCAGCGCCCGGCGCGCGCGGGCGATGAGATCCCAGGCCCGGTTCTTCTCGGGATGCCCGATCCAGATGTGGAAGTCCGCGTCGATCCACGAGCCGCTGTGGAGATCGGGCAGCGCGTCGGCGGGCGGCCCCTCGGCCAGGACCTCGGACGGGGTGCGCGTGCGAATGTCGGGGGCCGACTCGAGCGCCCCGTAGAGCGCCTCGAGGAACGGCCCGCCGTCCGCGGCGTAGTGCTCCCAGCAGTTCTCCCCGTCGAGGACGATCGTGACGAGCGGCGGGTGGGCATGGTCCGCGCCGCCGTGATCGGCGCCGATGCGGCGCAGGCGCGCGACCAGGTCCGCCGCCGCCTCGGCCGCCTCCCAGTTCTGGTAGACGAAGCCGATGCGATCCGAAAGCTCGCGGTCGCGGAAGAACAGCGCCACGTCACCGGCCGCGGTCTGAAGCCGCCAGGGCCGGTAGGCCGCATCGCGCGGCCGCTTCTCGGCCGGCAGCGAGCGCCACAGCACGCCCTCGTCGCTCGCGAGCCACCCGAGCCTGGCGCCCGCGACCAGCGCGACCGCCTCCGGGCTCACGCCCCCCTCGGGCGGCCACATGCCGCGGGGTCGCGTCCCGAAGGCGCGCGCATGACGCTCGAGCGCCGATTCGATCTGGCGCGTGGCGTCGGCCGGAGCCGCGAACGGCTCGGAGGGCAGCGCCAGATCGGGCCGGGCGCGGCGGGCGACGCGCACGTCGGCGATGAGCGGCAGGATGGGATGGTAGTAGGGCGAGGCCGAGAGCTCGATCTGCCCGCGCTCGGCGAGCGCGCGGTAGGCCGGGATGACCGCCCCGGTGAGCCGGCGTCCGAGTGCCAACAGGTCGTCGCGATGCAGGGTCGTCGGGGCGCCCGCCGCCGCGATGGCACGCTGGGCTTCGGGCTCGCCGTGAAACGTGGGATCGAGCCAGGCGAGCAGGAACCACACCTCGAGCGCGAGCAGGTCGACCGCCGCCGGCGCCGCCGCGCGCGGCCCCGCGAGCCGCTGGCACAGCGCCGCGTAGCGGGGCCAGCGCTCGAAGGCGTGACGCGGCGCGACCGCGCAACGCGCGACGATCTCGGCCTTCTCGGACCCGGAGAGGGATTCGGTGGGCCGCTCGATCAGCGCGAACAGCGCCTCGGGCGCCCCGGCCGCGGCGCCCTCGAGCTGGTCGAGCAGCGAGGGCACGAAGTTGAAGGTCGCGCGCACCCGGGGATGGCGCTCGAGATGGAGCGCCATGTCGAGGTAGTCCTTGGTGGCGTGGAGCCGCACCCAGGGCAGCAGCGCCCGGGCTTCGCGCGGGCTGCGGTAGTCCGGCTGGTGGTGGTGCCAGAGGATCAGCACGTCCACCGGCGCGCGCGTCTCGCTCACCGGAGCACCGCGCGCGCGCGAGGGGTCAGCGTACCCCGGCCGTCACCTCGGCCAGCTCGATGCGGGCCCGGTTGGCGGTGGTGGTTTCGCCGAACTGATCGATCAGACGCTGCAGGCGTTTGGCGGCCTCCTCGCGCTGATTCATCAGACGATAGCAGCGCGCCGCGGCGAGCAGGAACTCGGCCGAGGATTCGCGATCCGCGAACTTGCCGACCAGGCCCTCGTAGGTCGCGGCGGCCTCGCGGAACTCCGTCTCGGCCTCGCCCGTCTTGCCCTGGGACTTGAGCGCGTTCGCGTCGCTCTCGAGCGCGTAGGCCAGACTGCGGCGCGCGCCGTCGGCCAGCATGCCCTGGCTGCGGTGCTTGAGATAGGCGCGGTACTCGTCGATCGACTTCCTGAAGTCGCCGGTCTCGCCGCGCCAGTAGGCGTCGTCGCCCGCCAGCCGGTGCGCCTCGACCGCGCTCTGGCTCCCGGGGTACTGCTTGATGATCTGCTGGGCGGCATCGTACGAGCGCGGGTAGTAGCCCTGCCAGAACATGATCTCGGCCTCGGCCAGCTTGCCGGCCGCCTTCTCCTCGGTGGCCGCCTGGGCCCGCAGGTAGAGCACGCCCACGATCACGATGGCCGCGATCGCTCCGAGCACGCTCATCGTCAGGCGCCCGTAGCGGTCCCAGAAGCTCGTCAGCTGGTCGAGCAGCTCGGCGCCCGGGTCTTCGAGACGGGTGCCTTTTCTGGTCACTAAGGTCAAGCACAGCCTCCACTTGGCAGATTCTTCTCATCTCGTGCATGACGTCCTTGTCCGGGCGAGCCGTGGCACATTACCGGCTGGCCGGCCCATCGTCAAGGCGACCGCATCTCAGCGTTCGGCGCACTTCACGCACCCGACCGAGCCGCGCGAGCGCACCAGCATTTCGGCCGGGTGTCCGCAGGTCGGGCAGGCCGGAGGCGCGGGAACGCCGCGCGCCACGTCCACGCGCGACTTGAGCCGGACGTGCACGGCGCCCGCGCGCAGCTCCTGCTCGAGGTCCGCGACCGGCCACGACCATTCTGTGAGCCCCCACAGGCGCACCTCGGTGCGCAGCGCCCAGCGGCTGCGGACTTCGGCCGCGCGCCGCTCCCACTCGAGCTTGAGCGACACATCGTCGCCCTGCTCGAGGTCGCCCTCCTCCCCGTTGCTCGAACGGCGCCGCACGCGCTCCTCCTCCTCCTCGATGCGCGCGGCGTAGAACGCCCCGAGCCGCTCGAGCTCGTCGTCACGCAGCCGGTTCACGGCCCGCTCCCATTCCTGCTCGCGCTCGTCGAGCAGTCGGTCGAGATGGGCGCGCGCGGAGCCCATCCAGGCGGCGCGCTCCTCGGAGGTCAGGCCCGCGCCGATCTGGTAGAGGCCGTCGCGCACCCGCACCTCGCCCAGGTCCTGGGCGTTCGCCGCTTCGAGCAGCTCGCCCTCGGGCCCCACCAGCACCACCCAGGGCTCCTGCCACGGCAGCCCGCCCCAGCGCGTGGCGACGGCGTGGAACGAGATGCGCCGCTCGTAGCGCACCGGCCCGAGGCGCGCGACCCCCCACTTGAGCCCGCGCACCCGGCAGATCGCGGCCAGCCCCTCGTCGCCCACCCCCGGCACGTGGGCCAGCGCCGTGCGGCGCGTGACCAGCGGCTCCTCGAGCGCGGCCTGGAGGATCTTGCGCCCGCCGACGCTGCCCGGCGCCGTGAACCACGCGCCGCGCGGCAGCGTGGGCCGCAGCGGATCGAAGACCAGGCGCACGCGCTGGCGCCGCCAGCGGCGCTGGAGTGGGGCGCCCAGCTCGACCTCCCAGTCGCCGCGCGCGGCCTCGCTCAAGACCGAGCCCGTGGCCTCGAGCCAGCGCCCCACGAACTGACGCCACTCGGGCGGCAGCGCCGGAGCCACGCCGCGCGGACCCCCGAGCGGGGCGCGGCCGTTGCCCGCGGCGGCGCGCCCGGTCCCCTTCGGCGCGCCGGCGCGCGGGCGGGTCTTACTCGTTCGCGTCGTCGTGGCCATCGGTCTCCTCGGTCCCGAGTGTGGGGAACAACCACTCCTGCTGGTCCTTCTGCTGCTGGTAGAGCCGCCGCGCCACGACCAGGTGCTGCGCCAGCTCGGCGAAGCGGCGCTTGCGCACCCGCGGATTCGTGGACTCGGTCCAACGCTTGAACACCTCGTCCTCGAACGAGCCGTGCGGCTGCCAGGTGCCGAGAATCTCCTCCATCTCCCCCACCACCAGCTCGAACATCCGGATCTTGCGGTCCAGGATCTCGAGCACGTAGGCCTCGATGGTGCCGCGCGCGACCAGGTTGACGACCCGCACCGGGTGCTCCTGCCCCAGACGGTGGACGCGGCCGATGCGCTGCTCGACCCGCATCGGGTTCCAGGGCAGGTCGTAGTTGATGACGTTGCGGCAGAACTGGAGGTTGCGGCCCTCGCCGCCGGCCTCGGTGCTCACCAGCAGCGGCGCCGGCCCGCGGAAGCGATCCAGCGACTCCTCCTTCTCGCGCCAGCCCAGCTCGCCGTGGAACACCGCGGGCTCGATTCCGGCCTCGACGAGCGCCCGGACGATCGAGTCCTGCGTGGCGCGGAACTGGGTGAAGATGATGCACTTCTCCCCGCCCAGGCCGGCGATGCAGCGCGTCAGCGAGCGCAGCTTGCTGGGCTCCTCACTCACCTCGGCGGCGCTCTGGGCGAGGCGGCGCAGCCGGCGGCCGTCGAGCCCGTCGGGGCGCCGGCCGAGCTTCTCGAGCGTGGCGCGCGCCGCCGCCCACGAGGAGCCCATCTCCTTCTGGAGCACCATGAGCGTGAAGTAGTGGGGCCGTCCCGGGCTCCCCGACTCGCCGTGCACCGCCTCGGCGACGAACTCGCTCACCTCGCGGTAGAGCCGGCGCTCGTCGGGGGTCTGGACCACCCACTGGGTCTCGACCTTGCGCGGGGCGAACACCAGGTCGGTGTCGGCGCGGCGGCTGCGGATCATGACCGACTCGAGCAGCGCCCGCAGGCGCGGCGTGTTGCGCGGCGTGCGCTTGTCGTGGCCGGTCAGGAAGTCGCGACGGAACTGCGAGAACGTCCCCACCGTGCCCGGCCGCACCAGGGTCGCGAGGTTGTAGAGCTCGCGCATGTCGTTCTGCACCGGGGTCGCGGTGAGGAGCAGCAGGTAGCGCGGGTTGAGGTCGTTGATGAACTTCCATCCGAGCGTGAGGTGGTTGCGCAGCCGGTGCGCCTCGTCCACGACCACGAGGTCGTAGTTGGCCCCGCGCACCCGGCGCCGGTGGCGCTCGTGACGCGCGGTCTCGAGCGACGAGATGACGAGCGGATGCCGCCCCCACTGCCCCGCCGGGCCGCGCGAGACCACGAAATCGAGCTCGAACTTCTCCCACAGCTCGGCGCGCCACTGCTCGCACAGCGACGCCGGCACCAGCACCAGCGCGGTGCGCACCGCGCCGCGCAGCACGTACTCCTTGAGCACGATGCCGGCCTCGATGGTCTTGCCCAGCCCGACCTCGTCGGCCAGGATCGCGCGCCCGTTCAGGTCGCGCATCGCCTTCTCGCAGGCCCGGATCTGGTGGGCGAAGCGCTCCACACCGCGCAGGGATTCGAGCGAGATCAGGCGCTCGGTGCCGGCCCAGCCGGCCCAGCGCTCGCCCGTGGCGCGCAGGTCGAAGTGCGAAGCGGGCGCGGCCGCGCCGGATTGCCAGCGCTCGAGCACCGCGTCGGCCTGCGGGTGCCAGGTGCGCATCCGCCCCTCCGGCGCCCCCGCCGCGGGGACCGCGCCGTCGCCGTCCACGGTCGACCATTCGCGCTGGGCGGAGAGCCGCACCAGGCGCCCGTCGAACACGACCTCGAGCATCTCGCGGCCCCGGTCGGTGTGGACCTCGACGACCAGCCCCTCCCCGAACTGGGGGTGCCGCAGCCGCTGGCCCACGCGGTAGCGCGTCACGCTCAGTTCCACAGCGCGTGCTCCTCGCCGGCGGCCGGAACGCGCACTTCGGCGCCCACGGCCTCGCGCAGCTTTACCGCCAGGGCGGCGGCGGGTGCGGGCTCGCCGTGGACCAGGAAGATCGCGCGCGGCGCGGGCACGAGCTTCGACACCCAGGCCAGGATCTCGGCCTGGTCGGCGTGCGCGCTGAAGCCGTCCAGACCTACGACCTCGGCGCGCCGCGTGACCGGCTCGCCGTACACGTTGACCGAGGTGGCGCCCTCGCGCAGCCGGCGGCCCAGCGTGCCCTCGGCCTGGAAGCCGACGAACAGCACCGTGTTGCGCGCCTCGGGCAGTCCGTGCCGCAGGTGGTGGAGGATGCGTCCGCCTTCGCACATCCCCGACGCCGCGATGATGATGCAGGGGGCGGCGAAATCGTTGAGCGCCCGGGATTCCTCGGGGGTCGCGACGTAGCGCAGCCGCGCGAAGCCGAACGGCGCGCCCTGGCGCTGCGCGAACACCGCGGCGGTCTGGGCATCGAAGCACTCCGGATGCCGCACGTAGGTCGCGGTGGCCTCGCGCGCCATCGGGCTGTCCACGAACATCGGCACGTCGGGAATCTCGCGGCGCTCGACCAGGGCGTGGAGGGTCGCGACCAGCTCCTGGGTGCGCCCGACCGCGAACGCCGGCACCAGCACCCGGCCGCCGCGCGCGATCGTGCGCCGCACCGCCTCCGCGAGCTCGCGCTCGGTCTCGGCGGAGGGCGGGTGCATCCGATCTCCGTACGTGCTCTCGAGCACCAGCGCGTCCACCGGCGGCAGGATTTCGGGATCGCGCAGGATGGGCCGCCCCGCCCGCCCCAGGTCGCCGCTCATCCCCAGGCGGAAGCGCCTGGCACCCGCCGTGAAGTCGAACACCGTGAGGGCCGAGCCCAGGATGTGGCCGGCGTCGTAGTACTCGACGCGCACGCCCGGGAACAGCTCCCAGGCCACGCGGTAGGCGTGGTTCTCGAAGCGCGGCAGCGTGCGCTGGACGTCGGCCGGGGTGTAGAGCGGCTCGCGCGGCGCCCCGGGATGGTGGCGATTGACGCGCTCGACATCACGCTCCATGAGGAAGGCCGAGTCCGGCAGCAGGACCGCGGCGAGATCCGCGGTCGCGGGGGTGGCGTGGATGCGGCCCTTGAACCCGCGCGCGACCAGGGTGGGCAGGTTGCCGACGTGATCGAGGTGCGCGTGCGAGACCACCACCGCGTCGAGGCTCGCCGGATCGAACCGGAACCAGCGGTTGATGCGGTCGGTCTCGTCACGGTGTCCCTGGGCGAGCCCGCAGTCGAAGAGCCAGTTGCGCTCCGCGCTGCGCAGCAGGTGCCGGGACCCGGTCACCGTTCCGGCCGCGCCCTGGAAGGCGATCGAGAGACCGGCCGGCATCAGTAGCTCGCGTACACCACCAGGCCGATCGCGGCCTGGAGCTGGTGGTTGGTCTTGCCGTCGACGAACACCGCCAGGTAGCGCCCGCTCAGGTCGACGGCCCAGCTGCGCCAGAAGAAGCGCTCGAGCCCCCCTCCCGCGCCCAGGTAGAGGCCGTCGGGAATGCGGAAATCGGTCTCCTTGTCGTTGAGCGTGGTGCGCACCTGGGCGAGCCCGGCGCTCGCGCTCAGCATCCGGGTGGTGTTCGTCCGGGTGCCGAACATCTTGTAGAAGTCCACGCCCGAAGTGATGAGGGTCACTTTCTTGGGCGCGAGCGGATCGCTGTTCGCGAGCGGCAGCCCGGTGAGAGGGTCGGTGAACTTGGCGCTCGACCGGGCGTCGAAGCTCGAGCCCTCGAACGACAGGCCGATCGCGCGCTCGTAGCGCATGCGGTAGCGGACGCGGACCGCGAGGGCCGGCCCCTGGCCGAAGTCCTCGCCGATCGAGCCCTGGGACGTGAAGCCCGCGTAGCCCCCCTGGAGCGTGAATCCGACCTGCCCGGGCCGCGGCAGCACGATGAGGGTCTTCGCCGTGGCGCCGCTCCCGATCATCAGCAGGAACATCGTGATCGCCAGACTGCGCAGCTGCATCCGGTTCTCCCTTTCTTGGGCCCTCAGGCGCGAGGGTGGAACTTCTTGTGGACTTCCCGGAGATACGCCCGGTCAAGGTGCGTGTAGATGGCCGTCGTGGTCACGGATGCGTGTCCCAGCAGCTCCTGGATGACGCGCAGGTCGGCGCCGCCCTTGAGCAGGTGCGTGGCGAACGAATGCCGGAGCGCGTGGGGGTGCACCCGCCCGCCGAGCCCCGCGGCGCGTGCGTAGCCTCGGAGGATCTTCCAGAATCCCATCCGGCTGAGCGGCTTGCCGTGCACGTTGAGGAACACGGCATCGTGCCGGGGAACACCCGGCGCCTTCGTGCCGCCGCGCGGCGCGCGGCGACGCGCATGCGCCGGGCGGGCGGCGAGGATCGGGCGCGCACGCTCGAGGTACTCGTGCAGCGCCTTTGCCGCCTCGCGGCCGAACGGCACCGTGCGCTGCTTGTCCCCCTTGCCCACCACGGTCACGGTCTTCTCGGCGAAGTGCACGCGGGTGCGTTCGAGCTGGCACAGCTCCGAGACCCTGAGCCCGCTCGCGTAGGCGAGCTCGAGCAGCGCCCGATCGCGCAGCCGCAGCGGATCGTCCCCGGCGCGGCCGCGGGCGGATCCCGTCTGCGCGAGCAGCAGCTCGATGTCCGCGACCGGCAGGGCGTGCGGCAGCCGGCGTTCGCGACGCGCCGGCGGCAGGGCGGCGAGCGGGTCGGAGCCCTCCCCCGCCCCGCCCACGAGCGAGCGATGGAAGCCGCGCAGGGCCGAGCGGCGCCGCGCCACCGTGGCCCCCGAGAGGCCGCGGCGCATGAGCGCCGCGAAGTAGCCGTCCACGAGCGTGGTGGTCGCCTCGCGCCAGTCCCCCACCCCGTGCCGGCGCGCGAAGGCCAGGTAGTCGGCCAGGTCCCGAGCGTAGGCGTCGAGCGTGTTGGCGCTCATCCGCCGCCGGGTCCTGAGCTCGTCGAGATAGTCTTCGACGCCGAGCTCGAGCGTTTCGCCCGGGGCGCGCGGCGTCACGCGGGCCTCCGCGAGAGGTCGGCGCCACCCAGCCGCTCGGCGACCCGGCGCGCGAGCGCGAGCGGCACTCCGGCGCGGCGCGCGATCTCCTCGGACTCGACCCCGCGCAGGGCCGCGACCGAGCCGAAGGCGTGGAGCAGCGCCGCCCGCCGCGCCGGTCCCACCCCCGGGACGCGATCGAGCTCGCTCGCGATACGCGCGCGCCCGCGCAGCAGCCGGTGGTAGGTGATGCCGAAGCGGTGCGCCTCGTCGCGCAGGCGCTGGAGCGACTGGAGTGCCGCGCTGCGGCGCGGCAGCGTCAGCGGGGCGCCGTGCTCGCGCACCACGGTCTCCTCGCGCTTCGCCAGGCCGATGAGGGCAGCCGGCCGCGTGCTCACGCGCTCGAGCGCCGCGCGCGCCGCCGCCACCTGCCCCGCCCCGCCGTCCACCATGACCAGGTCGGGGCGCGGCAGCTCGCCCGACTCGACCCGCGTCCAGTAGCGCTCGACCGCCTCGCCGATCATCGCGAAGTCGTCGGGCCCCGGCCGACGGATGCGCATGCGGCGGTAGAGACCCTTGCGCGGGCGGCCGTTCTCGCTCGCGACCACGGCGGCGACCGCCCCTTCGGGTCCGAAGTTCGAGATGTCGAAGCACACCAGGCGGTGGGGCGGGGTCGCGAGCCCGAGCACGCGCTGGAGATCGGCGACCTCGGGCGAGAACGCGGCCCGGCGTCCCGCGCCCCGGGCCTCGAGGTCCTCGAGCGCGTGCGCCGCGTTGCGCTGAGCGGTCGCGAGCAGCTGGCGCCCGCGCCCGCGCAGCGGGACGCGCAGCTCGACGGGATGGCCGGCGTGCGCCGTGAGCGCCTCGGCGATCAGCTCGTGGTCGGCGGGCTCGAGGGCCGCAACGATCTGGCGCGGCGCCCCCTCCTGGGCCAGGTAGTGCTGGGTCAGGAACGACTGGAGCAGTCCGGCGTCGTCGCGCGCGTCGGCGCGCTCGATGAGGCGCGACTCCTTGCCCACCACCCGGCCGCCGCGCAGCAGCAGGATCGCCACCGCCGCCCGCGACCCGTGCCGTGCCAGGCCCACGACGTCGGTGTCGTGGCCGCCGCGCCGCACCACCTGCTGCGGGACACGCGCTCGCTCGAGCAGCCCGATCTGGTCGCGCTTGCGCGCCGCGACCTCGTAGTGGCGCGCCGCCGCCGCCTCGTCCATCTCGGTCCGCAGGCGCCGCAGCAGGTCGCGGTCCCGGCCGGTGAGGAACAGCAGCAGCCCGTCGATCAGGGCGCGGTACTCCTCGTGCGAGACCCGGGCCCGCGAGTAGCACGGTCCGGCGCAGCGCTTGATGTGGTAGTAGAGGCAGGGTCGGTCGGCGCGCCGGTAGTCCTCGAAGTTGCGGCAGGTGCGGACCGGGAAGATGCGCCGGATCTCGCGCAGCGTGCGGCGCAGCTGCTTGACGTCGGTGAAGGGCCCCAGGTAGCGCGCTCCGTCCGAGCGGACGTGGCGGGTCACCGACAGCCGCGGCCACTCCTCCTGGACGCTCAGCCTCACGTACGGGAAGCTCTTGTCGTCCTTGAGCAGGACGTTGAAGTGGGGCCGATGCTGCCGGATGAGCGTGGCTTCGAGGAGCAGGGCCTCGACTTCGGACTGGGTCAGGATGGTGTCGAGGTCGGTCGCGGCACTCATGAGCTCGCGCAGCCGCGGGTCGCCGATTTCGCCGCTCAGGTAGCTGCGGACCCGGTGGACCAGGCTCTTGGCCTTGCCCACGTAGAGCACCTGCCCGCGGGCGTCCTTGAACAGATAAACCCCCGGCAATCCGGGCAGATTCTGCACTTTCTCGCTCAAGGCGCCCACGCGAGCCTCCAGACTCCCCGCCGAAGGTAGGGGAAGTGGAAACACTACACCCGCGCCTGACCAGGCGGCAACGGCCCGCTCGGGGCGCCGGCGGGCCCGCGCGGAGGGGGCGCGCGGCCGGACGATCGACCCGGGCGCGGGCGAGGGCGCGCGGCCCGCGGCGCGCGCGCGCGGCTTGACACCACGCGCCGTGCGCCCGTATCGTCGCTTGGCTTTTTCACCCCGCGTCTCGTCTCGAGGAGGAGCTGA
Organism: Candidatus Eiseniibacteriota bacterium; assembly: GCA_041498315.1. Taxonomy (GTDB): domain Bacteria; phylum Eisenbacteria; class RBG-16-71-46; order RBG-16-71-46; family RBG-16-71-46; genus JBGQIE01. The sequence continues at coordinate 8,918 of JBGQIE010000027.1, read as the reverse complement.
ATGCCACACCACAAGTCGGCCGCGAAGCGCGTCATCACGAACGCCAAATCGCAGCGCCGCAACATCGCCATGCGCAGCCGCATGCGCGCCGCGGTCAAGGCCGTGCGTTCGGCCACCACGCGCCCGGCGGCCGAGGCCGCCTATCGCGACGCGGTCGCGGTCCTCGATCGCACGGTGGCCAAGGGCGTCATCAAGCGGGCGACCGCGAGCCGCCACAAGTCGCGCCTGGCCTTGTTCGCGCGCAAGCTCACCGCCTGATTCGAACATGGTCCGGCTGCTGGCCACGCTGCTCGTGGCGAGCCTCGGCTTCACCGGCCTCGAGACGGCCGCCTGCGCACCCGCGCGGGCGGCCGAACCGTTTGCCGAGGTGCCCCTGCCGGCCGCCACGCACGAGTCCCATCGGCTCGCCTACGCGAGCCTGTTGACCGGTGTCGGGCTCATCGGGGCCTCGTTCACGCTCGCGCACCGCGCCCAGGACACCTACAACGACTACCTGATCGCCACGGAGCCGCGGCGCATCCAGGTGCTGTACGACCGGACCGTGCTCTACGACCGCTTCTCGAGCGGCTCCCTGCTCGCGGGCGAGGCGTTGCTCGTGACCGGGATCTACCTGCGATTCCTGCGCTCGCCCGCGCCGCAACGCGTGAGCGTGATGCTGGAGGCCGGGGCGTGCGCGCTCTCCGTGCGGTTCTGATCGCCGGGGTACTCCTCGGCACGCTCCTCGGCGGGACGGGCTGCAGCGAGCGGGCCCACTCCAATCCGTTCGATCCCGCCAATCCGGTGACCGGCGGCATGCCCGCCAGCTTCATGGCGCTGGCCGGGAACGGGCTCGTGGACCTGCGCTGGCAGACCGCCTCGGCGCCCGGGCTGCTCGGCTACAAGCTCTTCCGCAGCCTCGATCCGGCCTCCGGGTTCGTCGCCATCAGCGACCTCCTCTCCCCCCGGACCTCCGAGTTCTTCGATCGCGGGCTCCTCAACGGCACCGATCACTACTACCGGCTCTACTTCGTGTTCGACCGCGGCCTGGGCCCCCGGTTCGCGAGCGACGTCGCCACGCCGGGGCCGGTCACGCCCTGGGTCTCCGAGGCCGCGTTCTCCACCCCCGCCCTGCTGCGGATCAGCGCCGATGGCCGCCACATCGCCGAGCGCATCCCGAACGCCGTGACCTACGCGGCGGGCGATCTGGACGTGGATCCTGTGACCGGCGCGGTGTGGACCTGCGATCCCTTCCTGGGCGGGGTCACCATCTACCAGCCGGTCACCGGGTCGCTCACGCACGTGTCGGGCGGGGTGTCGGATCCGGTCGCGGTGGCTGTCGATCCGGTGGACCATTCGGCCTGGGTGGGCGACAACGGCTCCGACGAGGTGGACCACTTCACCGCGGCCGGCGGGTTCGCGAGCCCGCCGGTCATCCAGCCGTTCCAGGGTCCGATCGGGATCGCGGTCGATCCCAGCGATGGATCGGTCTGGATCTGCGAGCGCACCGGGAGCCGGGTGCGTCACGTGCGCAGTGACGGGACGCCGCTCTCCACCACCTTCGTCATCAATCCCTCGCGCGTGGCGGTGGATCCGTCCAGCGGCGAGGCGTGGGTGACCTCGGTCTCCCGCGGCCGGGTGGTGCGCATCTCCCCCGCCGGCTTTCGGGGCGACAGCGTGGCGAGCCTCGCCGCTCCGCTCGGGATCGTCGTGGACGGGACGCGCGGGCGCATCTGGGTCACCGACCCCGAGGCGGGACGGGTGGTGGCGCTGGACCGCGCCAGCGTCACCCAGTTCACGGTCTCCGGGCTCGCGGGCGCCGCCGACGTGGCGCTCGACCCCACGACCGGGGAGGCGTGGGTCACGGCCGAGACCGCGCACGTCCTGGTGCGGATCGCGCCCGATGGCAGGATTCTGCGCCGGCTCGGCGGCTTCGATACCCCGGCCGCGGTCGCGATCGATCCCGGCACGGGCTCAGGACCGGGCCCGCTCGCTCGCGCCCTCCAGGCTCGGGCGAGCGCTAGAAATTGAATCCGATCGAGAACTGGGTGCGGGGCTTGGCGCCGTAGCGACGGAAGTCGGTCGTGGGCCACGCGTAGGTCCAGCGCAGGGCCGGGAAATAGCCGCCGCCGATGAAGAACCCTCCGCCCACGGCACCCAGGTGGCCCTGGGCCGCGAGCCCGCCGGTCGGGACGCCGAGGTTGAGACCCACCGGAACCGTGACGCCGCCGGCGTTGTCCCAGGCCCAGGACATGCTGGCAAACGCCACGCCGCTGACGGTCGGGAACGTCCAGGGCGTGGGCAGCGCCACGGTGAGCCCGTTGAGGAGCGGGAAGCGCAGCTCCTGGGTGAGCGTGGCGGTGCGCAGGCCCGCGAGCGTGCGGTAGTCGTAGCCCGGCAGCGAGCGCGGACCGCCCAGGTAGAAGCGCTGGGCGTCACGGCCCAGGCTCGCCTGGCCCGCGATGCGGGTCGCGATCACGAGCTGGGAGGTGGGCTGGGAGTAGTGGCGCAGCTCGCCCGCCAGGGTGCCGAAATCGCCCGCGCCCGAGGTCATGTCGCGCGTGAATCCCGCCGAGAGATTCACGCGCACGCCGGCGGCGGGCCCCAGGTACGACCAGCGCGAGTTGTCGTGGACCAGGGTGACGAAGTTCGAGACCAGGTCCACGTTCCTGAAATCGCCGTTGCGCAGCAGGTGGCCGTTCGCGTGGCGCACGAACAGCTGGCCTTCGACACGCGTGTAGCGGTTGAACGGGTAGCTCGCGAGCCCCATGACGCCGAAGCGCCGCTCCATGCGCCGAATGTCGAGGTCCGCGTCGTACACCTGGGTGAGCCGGAACATCCCGACGCCCCAGTTGAGGCGGCGCGCCTGGTTCACGTACGTGAGCCCGCCCTCGAGGTTGTCGAGGAAGCTGCCGCCGAAGCGGTCGCTGGCGCTCGCCAGGTAGAGGAAGATCTGCTCGTTGCCCAGAATGTCGCTGAGCGCGATCTGCCCGCCGCCGCCCGCCCCGCCCAGCGCCGGATCGACGCCCACCGCGTTCTGGACCAGGTCGAATCCGAGCCGGCGCTGGTAGTGCTGCGCGGCATCGGTGCTCACCGTCGCCGCGAGCGCCGGGGCCGCCGGGGCGCCGGGCTCCGGCACCTCCTTGAGCGTGTCGGGATCGAACGCCAGCTGGTAGGTCTGGAAGGTGATCCCGTTCTGCCCCGTGAACAGGAGCCCCTTGCCGTTGGTGAGCCAGCCCGGGTCGGAGGCCGGGGCGATCAGGCTGGTCACGCGGCGCGCCACGTTCGCGGGCTCGGCGGAGCGCACCCACAGATCGCTGGTGCCGCTGCGCGTCGAGCGGTAGGCGATCCAGCGCCCGTCCGGCGAGTAGACCGGCTGGCGATCGTCGCCGCAGGGCGGGTCGCTGAGCCGCTCGGGCGTGCCGCCCTCGAGCGGAAGCCGGAACAGCGAGTAGTGCCCGCCGCGCTCGCCGCGGTCCGAGGCGAACACGACCCAGCGGCCGTCGGGCGAAACGTCGGGCTCCGCGTCGTCGTAGGGGTCGTGGGTGAGCCGGTCGAGGTGCACCTCGCGCGGCCGGCCCGCATGGCGCGGCGACCAGCGCACGCGGTAGAGGTCGGCGTTGCCGCTGTAGTCCTGGGCCGCGAACACGACCGCGGTGTCGCCGGGAACCAGGCTGGGATTGACGAGCGCCACCAGCTGATTGAAGTCGAAGCGCTCGAGCACGTGGCCGTCGCGCGCGCGCAGGATGTAGATCGCGTCGCGGCCGCCATGCTTCGAGGACAGGGCGATGAGCCCCGAGGCCGAGGCGTCGGGCCGGTTCTGGAACAGGTGGAAGGATTCGAACTGCGACGACACCCCGCCGCGCAGCACCCGCCGGCTGTGGCGCCGGCCGCGCGCATCGGGCTGATTGATGCGCAGCTCGATGCCGGCCTCCCCCGCCGCGAAGTAACAGAAGCGCACCGTGCTGTCGGTCGGGTCGACGTTGGGCAGCGCGCGCGGGCCGAGGTTGAACCGCCCGCGCGGCGTCAGCCGCGTCGCAACCTCCGGCGCGCCGCGCAGGGTCGCGACCATCGGCAGGTAGCGACGCCGGATCGAGGCGAACCACTCGGAGTCCACCTGGCGCAGGGGCACGCCGAAGGTGATGCGGAACACGGTCTCGAAATCGTCGGCGCGGTACCAGTTGTCGAGCAGGTCGAACACCTTCTCACCGCCGAAGCGGTCCGCGACGTAGAGCAGGAACGACTGGCCCTCCTTGTACATGAGGACCGTGCCGGTGATGTCGTCGCTGTGCTTGAGCTCGCGCGCCTCGCCCGACACCACGGCGTCGCGCAGCATCCCCTCGGCGTCGGCGTCCCAGGTGGTGCCGCAGTACTCCGCCAGCCCCTCGATGAACCACAGCGGGGGAAGGTAGCCCTGGGCGCGGCGGTGCTGACGCATGACGCGCGAGATCTTCTCGAGCATGTAGGAGTGGGTGAGCTCGTGGCGCGTGACCCACTCGAGGCGCGTCCAGGAGCCGGTGTACGGAAGGAGGACGCGGCCCTTGATGAGCTCGGTGAGCCCGCCCGTGCCCTCCGAGATGATCCCGGGGGTGGCGTTGGTCTGCTGGAACAGGTGGTGGGTGGCGTACAGGAGCACCGGGACCGGGTTGCGGCCCTCGAGCCTGAAGCGCCGGTCGTAGCTCACGCACGTGCTCTCGGCGAACGGCGCCAGCACGCGCGCGAGGCTCTCTTCCTCGGCGTAGTAGTGAAGGCGCAGATGGGCGGTCTCGAGCACGGCCCAGTTGAGGCGCTCGTACTGGACCTTGTTCTTCCCGAACACCTGGGCCGGGGCGGGTGCCGGGAGCGACAGCAGCAACATCGTCAGCAACGTCGCGGCGGCCGGACGCAGCGGGCGCATGGAAACTCCGAGACAGCCGGGTGAACGAGCGGCCCGTGAACCGCGAGGGGGGGGTCCGCTAATCTTAGATGCTCCCGGCCTCCAGGACAGCTTCAATATCGTAGAGGCCGGGCTTTCCGCGGGCGGCGAACCGGGCCGCCGCCATGGCGCCGTGGGCGAAGGCCAACCGGTCCTGGGCCACATGACGCAACTCGACCCACTCCCCTTCCCCGGCGAGGAGGACGGCATGGTCCCCGATCCAGGTTCCGCCGCGCACCGCGTGAACGCCGATCTCATCCGCCGACCTCGGTCCGACGCGTCCCTGCCGCCCAAATCGCAATGCCCGTTCCGCAGGAAGCCCGCGTGCCTTGGCCGCGTCGTTCGCCAGCGTGAGCGCCGTCCCCGAGGGGCTGTCGGCCTTGCCACGGTGGTGGCGTTCGACGATCTCGATGTCCCAGCCCGGAAGGGCCCGTAGAGCCGCTGCCAGAGCCCGCCGCAGGGCCGCCACCCCGAGGCTGAAGTTCGAGGCCCGCACGACGGCCACGGACCTGGAGGCCTCCCGGAGCGCCGCTTCGTCCTCGGCCCCGAGGCCGGTCGTCCCCGTCACCAGGGCCGCTCCGCGGGACGCGCAGGCCCGGGCCGCCGCCCGACAACCCGCCGGGGAGCTGAACTCGACCACCACGTCCCCGCGCTCCAGCAACGGCTCCAACTGACTGGTCCATACCCCATCCGTAGGTCGCAAGTTCGCGGCCAGATCCACCTGCCCCTTGAGTGAGAATTCGGAGCCTGACCGGGCAGCTTGCACGACCGCCTGGCCCATGCGCCCGGCGGCCCCGACGACGATCAGGGGGATCACGTCCGGGCCGGGGTGGCCGAGGCGGCGCTCGCGCGGGCGAGGTCGATGCCGAGGCCGCGGGCCGCGGCCAGAACCGTCTGCTCGGTGGCGGGCTCGACCGCGACCAGCGGCAGGCGCAGCCGGTTTTCGATCAGGCCCATCGCCGCGAGCAGGAACTTGACCGGACCGGGATTGGATTCGACGAACAACGCCTTGAAGAGCGGCAGGAGCCGGCGATGGACCGCCTCGGCCTCCTTCATCCGGCCCGCGCGCGCGTGATCGCACAGCGCCCGCATCTCGCGGGGCGCCACGTTGCCGGCCACCGAGACGATGCCGGTCGCCCCGACCGCGATCATGGGCAGCGTGAGCGAGTCGTCGCCCGAGAGCAGCGTCAGACGGCTCTTGGCGCGCAAGGCGCTCGCCTGATCGAGGCTGCCCGAGGCTTCCTTGACCGCCGCCACGTTGGCGAGCCCGTCGAGCTGGGCGAGCGTCTCGGGCATGGTGTTGGTGCCGGTGCGCCCCGGGATGTTGTAGATGATGAGCGGCAGCCGGGTGCTGTTGGCGACCGCCGTGAAATGGGCGACCTGCCCGCGCGGCGTGGGCTTGTTGTAGTAGGGCGTCACGATCATCGCCCCGTCGAGTCCCAGCTCCTCGGCGAGGCGCGTGAGCGCGATCGAGTCGGCGGTCGAGTTGGTGCCGGTCCCGGCCACGACCGGCAGCCGGCCGCGCGCCTGCTGCTTGACGAACTTCCACAGCACGCGCCGCTCCTCGAGCGTCGTCGTCGCGGCCTCGCCGGTCGAGCCCGACACCACCAGTCCTTCGACCCCGCCCGCGATCATGAAGTCCACCAGCCGCGCGGTCCCCTCGAGATCGAGCCCGCTCTCCTTGAACGGCGTGACCATCGCCACCGTCAGTCCATCGAACATCACGACCTCCTGGCTGCCTGCACCGCCGGTGCGATCACCGGCTCGGTCCACTCGCCCGCGAACGCCACCTCGGCCGGACCCGTGAGGCGCACGTCGTAGGCCGAAGGCCGCCCGCCACCCGCGGTCTCCGCCGGACCGAACGCCACGACCAGCTCGTCCCCTCCCGCCGTGAGCACGCGCACCGGCGTGCGCTCGCCCTCGGCCGCGGCCCACAGCGCGGTGGCCATGGCCCCGCTCCCGCACGCCAGGGTCTCCCCCTCGACGCCGCGCTCGTACGTGCGCATCGCGTAGCGCTGCTCCCCTAGGCGCGCGATGAAATCGACGTTGGCGCCGGCGGGCGCGAAGCGGGCGTGGTGGCGCAGTCCCGCCCCCCACTCGGCGAGCGAAACCGCCGCGACCCGCGGCACCGCGACCACGAAGTGCGGCACCCCGGCGCGCACCAGGCGGCCCGTGAACTCGTGCCCGGCGGCGGTCAGCGTGAGCGGCTCGGCGGCGTGCTCGAGGCGCCCGACGTGAAGCTCGATGGTCCCCGGATCGCCGCCCGGCGCCCGGCGCGCGTCCATCACCCCCACCGCGGTGCGGAAGCGCACGACCCCCTCCCGCCCCAGCCCGCGGTCGAGGGCCAGGCGCGCGAGACAGCGCGCGCCGTTGCCGCAGAACTCGGCGAGCTGGCCGTCGGAGTTGTAGTAGCGCATCGCGAAGTCGAGCTCGGGGTCGGTCTCGAGCAGCAGCACGCCGTCGGCGCCCACCCCGCGGCGGCGGTCGCACAGCCGCGCGACCAGCGCCGCGGGCGGATCGAACAGGAACGGGCGGCGGTGGTCGATCACGACGAAGTCGTTCGCGGCGCCGTGCATCTTGAGGAACGAAATGCCCATCACGGTCCCCTGAACAACCGGCTCAGCCGCAGCCGCACGCCCTGGACGTCGCCACCGGGGTCCACGCGCACGTGCTCGATTCCGCTGGCCGGCTCGACATCGGTCCGCCACGCGTGATTGCGGTCGTCGTCCCGAAAGGCGCGCAGCAGCCACACGCCGGCCTGGAGCTTGAGATCGAATTGCGCCTTCTCGTCCGCGTCCGCGAACACGCGGTTCGAGGTGTCGATCTCGGCGGTCGCGATGATGCGGATGACGCCCAGCGTGTCGCCGGTGGAGTCTATCACAGCGCCCCGGACCCGCCCCGGCGCGCGCGGATTCACCATGTGGAGCACGAGCCCGCCCACCGACGGCGCGGCGGCACTCAGCTCGACCGTGGTGTCGGCGGGCGCGAGCACGTCCACCTCGGGCTCGAAGGAGCGGTTGCGATTGAGATCGGCGAAGCCCCACAGGCGATAACGCCGCGGCACCAGGAGCCCGGCGATCCGGAAGCGCCCGCTCAGGTCGGTCACGCCCACGGCGTCGAAGTCGCGCGCGGTGCTGTCGGGCGAGCGCCCCGCCTCGTACACCCACAGGTAGGTGCCCGCGGCGCCGAATCCCACCGCCTGGATCTCGCCCTCGAGCCGCCCGGGCGGAAAGCTGTCGGCGGTGCTGAACGGGACCGCGGCGCCGGTCTCCATCGCGTTGCCGTGCCGGTCGCGCGCACCGGTCCCCACGATGAGCGTGTAGGTCTGCCGGGCCTTGAGGGGTTTGGCCGGGATGAGGGTGAGCGTGCGACCTTTCCAGCGCCGCTGCCGGATGTCGGTGCGGGGTGCCAGGCTCACCGCCTCTTCGGTCGAGCGCGGCTCCATGCCCTCGGTGAAGGTGAGCGAGATCGGGCTGCCGAGCGGCACGGCGGCCACCCCCGAGTCGGGCGCCGAGCTCAGGAGACGCGGCGGGATCAGATCGGGTGGCCCGCCCGAGGGCGGCGCGCGCCGCGCGCAGCTCGCGATCAGGAGGCCGGCCAGGCAGGCCAGGCAGGCGGCGCGCCGCCCCACTGCGACACCCCCGCTCATTCTGTCGCTCCCGCTCATGGGCTTCCGGCGCTCACGCCCGCGGGTGCGCCTGCTGGTAGGCCTTGCGCAGCCGGCTCTTCGAGACGTGAGTGTAGACCTGGGTGCTCGCGAGCGAGCGGTGGCCGAGCAGCTCCTGAATCGCGCGCAGGTCGGCGCCTTCATCGAGCAGGTGGCTTGCGAACGAATGCCGCAGCGCGTGCGGCGTGACGCCGAGTCCGGCCGCGACCTCGCCCAGCCGGCGCTTGACCGCGCGCTGGACCGTGCGGCCGGAGAGCCGCTTGCCCGCGGGCCCCGTGAACACCGGCTCATCGCCGCGGGCTCGGGAGGAAAGTGTCGGATCCAGCGCGGTCGCGCGGACGACGCCCGCGCCCACGGAAT
>JBGQIE010000026.1:0-23885 GCA_041498315.1 Candidatus Eiseniibacteriota bacterium | reverse complement strand
GCGCGGGCCAGCGCCTGGCCGCGCGCGCCGGCGCCGCGTCGCAGGCCGAGACGCGCGCCGCGTGGCCGGAGCTCCTCGGCGCGTGGCTCGAGCCGCGCGCGCGGGTGGCGCTGGCCCAGTCGCTGGCCGCGAGCGGGGCGGTGCGGGCGGCGATCGACATCTCGGACGGCCTGCTCGGAGACCTGGGCCACCTGTGCGAGGCCGGCGGTGTGGGCGCCGAGCTCGAGGCCAACGCCGGGGCGGCCGACCCCGCGCTCGCGCGCGCGGCTGCAGTGCTCGGCGTGCCCCCGTTCGACCTGTGGGCCGGGCCGAGCGACGACTACGAGCTGCTCCTCGCCGTGGATCCCGCGGCCCGCGCGCGCTGCGAGCAGGCGGCGGGTGCGGCCGGCGTCCCGCTCGCGTTCATCGGACGATTCACCGGCGCGCCCGGAGCGATCGCGCGCCTCGAGGCCGATGGATCGCGGCGCGCGCTCGAGCCCGCGGGGTTCGATCACTTCACGGGCGGCGGGGCCATCTCCAGCGAACGCTAACGATATTGGATCTTGAGCCGGCCCCAGGTCATGCGACGGGCGGGGCTCACGCAGTCATTGCTCTGGCCCGGGGTCGGGGTCCGGGACTCCTCCCACGCCGCGCTGCCGTAGTCGTTGAGCGTGCCGCAGCGGACGATCGAATGCCCGGCGGCAGCCTGGGGCGCGAACTCGCCCGCGAACCAGATCTGAGTGGGAAAGATGATCCGGATCGCCGCGTCCTCGAGGGGCTGTCCGCCGGAGGGCCCCCACTCGACGTAGTCCACGATCATCGTGGTGTCGGCGGCACCCCCCGTGCCGGGCAGGCTGCCCGCGAGAAAGGGCGCGTAGAGCGCGGCCGAGCCCTGGTTCGCAAGCCCCGCGGGCTCCGGGACGACCACCGCGGCTCCGGGGAGCAGCGGGGTCGAGGTCGTCCACGGCGTAAAGGGCGCCCCGCCGTTGATCCCGAGCCGGAACTCGCGCAGGTCGCCCTCCGCATCACCCAGGTTCGCGATCTCGACGAAGTTGGATCCCACGCCGTCGAACCGCACCTCGTTGATACGAAAGTCGGCGACCGGGGGGCCCGCGCCCGGAACGCTGATCGTGCCTTTCATATTGTGGAGGCTGAAATCCGTGCCGGCGGAGTAGTACTGGATCGCCCCCTCCCGATCGGTCTTCCACGCGAAGATCGTTCCGGTGTTGCGGGTCCCGCCCGCCGGATTGCTGTTGAAGATGCCGTTCCCGGCGACCGAGCCGTTGGTCCCGCTGGTCACGGTGTGCTGGTCGGAGGCCCAGGTCCAGATGACGACGTCCCCGCGGTAGAGCACCTCGGCCGCCTTCGGGTCGAACGAGTAGGGCGGGCTTCCCACGCTCACGAACACCTCGCCGGCCGCGGCGGTGCCTGTGAGCGCGACGAGCGCGGCCAGTGTGAACGCGAAGCCTCCGGCGGGGGTTCGCATGGCATGGACTCCCGTGAGGCGGTGAGGTTAGCGGGGGGTCTTCCTGGCCGGACCGCGCGCGCCGGCCGCGGGCTTGCGGGTCGCGCGCGCCACGGCTGCCGGCTTGGGGATCGCCGGTGCCGCGCGCAGGGTGGTGGGAGCGTGAGGCCGCGCGCCGACGCGGGGCCTTCCCGGCGTCCGCGCGTCGAGGTTCGCAAAGCGCGCCTCGTGGTCGAGCAGCCACTTCTTCCGGTGCATGCCGCCGCCGTAGCCGACCAGGGATCCGCCGGCTCCGACGACGCGGTGACAGGGCACCACGATCGCGATCGGATTCTGGTTGTTGGCGAGCCCCACCGCGCGCGCCGCCTTGGGCTGTCCGATCTCGCGCGCGACGTCGCCGTACGATCGGGTGTCGGCGTAGGGAATGTCGAGCAGCGTGCGCCACACCGCGTGCTGGAACTCCGTGCCGTCGGGATCGAGCGGCAGCGTGAAGTCCTTGAGCATGCCCGAGAAGTAGCCCTCGAGCTGGTCCACGACCGGCTTGAGCTCGAGCAGGGACGGCTCCCAGGTGGCGTCGGGCGCGGTGCTCTCGTGGCCCGCGATCGTGCGCTTGAGGCTGCGGCGGTCCATGAACTCGAGGTAGCGCAGGCCGCGCGGGGAACGGGCGATGAACAGCAGCCCAAGGGGCGACGACATCACATGGTAGGCGAGTCGCACCCGGCGAGGATAGCCCAGCGGCGGCCCGGGCGCTAGGGATTGCCCGTGGAGCCCCGCCCGCTCCTCAGCCGCGGGACGAACCCGCCGACCCGCGCACGGTAGCCGCGGAAATCGCCGCCGAAGCGCTCCTCGAGCAGCCCCTCCTCGGTCGCGACCCGCCGTCCGATCGCGAGCCCCATGAGGAGCACGAGCGGCAGCGTCGCGGCGCTTCCGAAGGCGAGCACGACCCCCAGCTCGAAGGCGAAGGCCCCCAGGTACCCGGGGTGCCGCACGAAGCCGTAGAGCCCGCCGGTCTCGAGCGCGTGGTCGCGCTGGACGGAGGGAAGCGGCGAGAAGCGCGAGCCGAGCTGGCGCATGGCCGCGATGCGCAGCGCCAGGCCCGCGACCGACAGCGCCACCCCGCCCCAGCGCAGCGCCGCGCCGCCGGCCAGGAGCCACAGGTGGCGGCGCTCGCCCAGGGCCGAAAGCGCGGGGGTGAACATCGGGATCAGGAGGAGCGTGAGCAGGACCAGGCGATCGGGGCGCGCGGCCACCAGGTCGCGGGAGCGCACCGGCCGGAGCAGCGCGAGGACCGGGGTGGCGATCAGCCACGAGGCGAACAACGCGAGCGCCCGCGGGTGGCGCATGAACGGATCCAGCCCGCCGACGCCGAGCGCCAGCAGGCCGAAGTCCAGCACCAGCACGACCAGCGCGCCCAGCAGCGAGGGGGCGGTGCGCGGCGCCGGTGTCATCGTGGGGGAGGGCGAAGACACCGCGCGAGTCTAGCAGCTTGGCGCGGCGGCGTCCCGGGCTTAGGCTCCGATCCCGATCCTGTCACGGAGGACCGCTCATGGAATTCCTGGCGCCGTTCCATCCCCAGATCACCCACGGCCCGATCGTGCTCATCATCGTCGCCTTCCTGTTCGAGATCGCCGGGCGCCTGCTCGACCGCGACTGGTGGCGCAAGGCGGCGTTCGCGATGCTGATCCTCGGCGTCGTGGGCGCCTTCCTCGCGGTGCAGTCGGGCGAGGGCGCGAGCGACGGGGTCGAGAAGCAGGGCGTGCCCGAGAAGACGGTGGACGCCCACGGCGATCTGGGCAAGCTCGCGCTCTGGTTCGGTCTCGGCGCGGTCGTGGCGCGGGCGATCGCGGGACGCATGGGCCCGGTGCGCGCGGCGGTCTCGGGGCTGGGCCTCGCCCTCCACCTGGTCGCCGCGGTCACGGTCGGGATCGCCGCCCACCGTGGCGGGCAGCTCATCTTCGAGCACGGCGCGGGCGTGAAGCTCCACGGCCAGCTGCTTCAGGAGGGACCGCCGCCGGCGGAGCACGAAGCGCGGCACTGACGCCGGGTTCGGGAAGGCCCTCTAGTCCTCGAGCACCAGCACACGCGCGCGCCAGTCCAGGGTGAGGCGCAGGTTGCGGAAGAACAGGCCGGCGAGCAGCGCGTCGCGGCGCACGCCGTGGCTCCACAGCTCGCCGTGGTCCATGGCGCCCGACCAGCCGGGGAGACGGTCGCGCACCCGCTGTCCCAGGCTCACGGTCGGCACCGTGACAGGCAGCCAGTCATCGCCGCGCATCCAGGTGCCGCCCTTCGAGAGCCCGGCGCCCATCCCGGGTTTGATGCCGACCTCGTCGAACACCTCCTGCGGAGCGCCCACGGCCGCGCCCGGCAGCCCGGTCGCCAGCTCCATCGCCATGCGGCGGCCGCCGCCGATCGAGCCGTACACCATGACCTCGTTCTCGCCCCAGATCTCGAACGGCACGCGGGTCGAGGACGCAGCCGGGGCGACCACCGTGCCCGCCGGGCGCAGCACCAGGCGCTGGGCGACGTAGTCGATCGTGGGCGTGAAGCGCCGCAGCAGGTTGATGCCGATGACGCCCGCGATCGACTCGGACTGGGGATTGATCTCCAGGCTGTAGCGATGGAGCGGCAGGATGCCGGCGGGCACGCGCTCGATGACGATCCCGCCGATCTCGAGACGCTGGACCAGGGCATTGCGCACCGCGATGCGCGAGCCGCTCCACACCGCCTGGGTCTCGGAGGGCAGCGCCTTCACGGCGTAGCGGCGCGCCGCGCTATCATCGATGATCAGGTCGCCGGCCCCGGTGTCGAGCGCCATCAGCACGCTCTGGCCGTTGAGCCGCACGCGCAGCAGCGGCACCGGCCACAGGCGCGTGAACTGCACCTTCGCCTCGCGCGGGTTCGTCACCCGGTAGGCCCCGCCCTCCGCGAGCTCGGCGAGCAGCGGCGCCCGCCCGGCCTGGCCCACCCCTTCGGCGAGCTCGGCCGCGGCGCCGTACTCACCCAGTCGCAGGCGCGCGGCGAACAGATCGGCGCGCGCGCCGTCGTTGTCGGGCGAGGCGTGGGCGAGCAGCGACTCGGCCTCGGAGGCGCGGTCCCGGAACAGCGCCAGCTTGCCGAGACCGGCGTGCGCGGCGTCGTCGCCCGGGGAGATCTCGAGCACGCGGCGCATCAGCTTCTCGGCGTCGTCGAGGCGTCCGAGCCGCAGCAGCGCCATCGCCAGCGAGTCGAGCCGCGCGGGCTCCGTCGCGTGGCCGGCGGTGTCCCGGAGCGCCGCGCGCAGGTCGAGCTGGGCCTCGTGGAAGCTCGGATCGGGCTGGAGCCAGTCCGCGTGCGCCGGCGCCCCGCACAGCCCGAGCATCAGCAACCAGCCCGCGGCGCGGGCGAGGCGGAACCGCGCCATCAGCGCTCGAGGAACCGCTGGGCGGTGCGCAACAGGATCTCGGCGCCCAATCCGAGACAGGCCTCGTCCACGTCGAAGCGCGGATGGTGATGGTCCCACACCAGCCCGCGGTCCTCGTTGCGCGATCCCACCGCGATGAAGCAGCCCGGGACCTGGGCCAGAAAGGCCGAGAAGTCCTCGCCCCCCATGGTGCGCACGTCGGTGACCACATTCGCCTCGCCCACCATCTCGGCCGCAGCGGCATGGGCGATCGCGCTCATCGCCGGATCGTTGACGGTGGGCCGGTTGTGGCGGCGATAGTCCACCTCGGCCTTGCACCCGAACGCCTCGGCGACGCCGCGCACGATGGTCTTGAACCGGTCGGGGAGCGCCTTCCACAGCTCGGGATCGAATACCCGTACGGTGCCGTTCATCCACGCGGTCTCGGGAATGATGTTGAACGCCGAGCCGGCGCGCACCTGGGTGACGCTCACGACCACCTCGAGCAGCGGGCTGGTGCTGCGGCTGGCGATGGTCTGGAGCGCGGCGATCACGTGGGCGGCGCACACCACCGGATCGATGCCGAAGTGCGGCATCGCGGCGTGCGAGCCCTTGCCGACGACGGTGACCGTGAACTCGTCCACGGCGGCCATGAACGGGCCGGGGGTGACGCCCACCTTGCCGAGGTCGAGGTCCTGCCACACGTGCAGCCCGAAGGCGGCATCGGGCCGCGGGTCGAGGAGGACGCCGTCCTTGATCATCGCGTCGGCGCCGCCCCCGCACTCCTCGGCGGGCTGGAAGCACAGCTTGACCGCGCCCGCGAGCCCCGGCGCCTGGCGCACGAGCTGTTTCGCGACGCCGAGCAGGATCGAGGTGTGGCAGTCGTGCCCGCAGGCGTGCATCTTGCCCGCGACCAGCGAGCGGTAGGGCACCGCGTTCTCTTCCTGGATCGGGAGCGCGTCCATGTCGGCGCGCAGCATGACGGTCTTGCCGGGCCGGCCGCCGCGCACGGTCGCGACCACGCCGGTCTTTCCGACCCCGGCGCGGGCCTCGAGCCCGAGCGCGCGCAGTCGCTCGGCGACGATCCCGGCGGTGCGCACCTCCTCGAACGCCAGCTCGGGGTGGGCGTGAAGGTCGCGCCGGACGGCCGAAAGCTCCTCGAGCTCGGCGGCGGCGAACACCCGTGACGTCGTGGCAATGGTCATGGCGCGATTGTAGCCCCGGGGGGCATGGATGGAAAACGGCGGGCCGGGGCGAACGAGCGCCCCGGCCCGCGTGGATCGGCCGCCCTGCTACTTGTTGAGCATCTTGCGCTTCTCGACCTCGCGCTTGAGCTCCTGCTTGTTGAGCACCTTGCACTCGACGCGGCGGTTCTTCGCCAGGTTGAGGGCGTTGGTGTTCGGGACCAGCGGCTTGGACTCGCCGTAGCCTTTCACGGTGAGCTGATCGGCCTGGAGCTGGCTGAAGTGGCCGAGCAGGTAGTCGCGCACCGCGGCCGCGCGGCGCTGACTCAGCTCCTGGTTGTACGCCGCGCTCCCGCGCGAATCGGTGTGGCCGCCGATCTCGATCTTGATCTCGGGCCACTTGCTCAGCACCGCGCCCACGACGTCGAGCGTCGGGGCGGCATCGGCGGGCAGGTCGGCCTTGCCGGTCTCGAAGTTGATGTCCGAGATCCGGATCATGCCGGTGTCGAGCAGCTCGGTCTCGCGCTCCATGATCTCGATCGGACAGCCGTCCTTGTCGACCCGCAGGCCCGCGCCGGTGTTCGGGCACTTGTCGAGCCCGTCGCACACGCCGTCGCCGTCGCTGTCGACCGGGCAGCCCCGCGCGTCCACGGTGCAGCCCTTGACCGTGTTGGCGCACTGATCGATGCCGTCGAAGACCCCGTCGCCGTCCGAGTCGGTCGGGCAGCCGTGCTCGTCCACCTTGGCCCCCGCGGGGGTGTTCGGGCACTGATCGATGCCGTCGAGCACGCCATCGCCGTCCGAGTCGGTCGGGCAGCCGTGGGCATCCACCTTCGCGCCGGTGGGCGTGTTGGGGCAGCTGTCGATGCCGTCGCACACGCCGTCGCCGTCCGCGTCGGTCGAACAGCCCACCGCGTCGACGATGCAGCCGAAGGGCGTGTCGGGGCACTTGTCGGACTTGTCGGCCACGCCGTCGCGGTCGGTGTCCTTCGCCCGGCCGCCGAATCCGAACGAGAGGCCCGCGCCCAGGACGATGTTGCCGGTATTGGCGGACTCGAAGTCAGCCTTCGGCACCGCGAGCACGTCGCGCGCCTCGAGTCGCAGCCCGACCACGTTGGTGAGCCGCACCCGCGCACCGACCGCGGCCTCGAAGGCGCCGATCTTCTCGTCCGGGGCCTTGGTGTGGTTGAGGTACCACCCGCCGCCGCCCAGCGAGACGAACGGGGCCACGGCGTGGCTGGTCGAAGGGCTCAGGAGGAGGTTGCCCGAGAGGTGATACCAGTTCACGTCGTCGCCGCCCGCGTCGGGCTTGGTGCTGGAAGCCCCGCCCGCCCCCTCGAGCCAGACCACGGACCCGAGCCTGAGGGCGGCGCGGCCGCCGATGTAGGCCGCGTCCTTGAACTCCTGCCCGCTCGCGTAATGGAGCTTGCTGCTGTACATGACCCAGCCGCCAAAGGGCGTCAGCTGGAAGCGGCGGTCTTCGAATCCGGTCTTCGCGGCCCACGCGGTCTGCGCCAGGAAGGGCGCCGCCAGGGCGAACAACACGAACCAGCCACGCGCGCGCATAGGTTCCTCCGATTCATGTGGGAGGCGACCGCGGAACCAGGGTGGACGCTTCACGACACATCAGCCTGGGAACGCCCCGGCGGCCGTCCGGCGGACATTAATCGTGGCGGGCCACGCCTGGCAAGGCCTCAGAAACCCTGCGGTTGCACCGTCGTGCGCCCGGCCGCCCGGGCGGGCGCCCGCGCCACCCACGCAGGCGGGCCCCTTCCGTCAGAACGTGGTCTGGAGCGCCAGGAACGCCTTGTCGTGGACCAGCCAGACGGCGTAGGGCTCGGGATCGAGCTCGATGCCCTCGACTCCCGTCACCCGGACGCGCCCGAAGCGCGCGTCGAGTCCGAAGTAGCCGCGCGACTCGTGCCGCGTGCCGTAGCTCCAGCGCGGCGTGCGGCCCGACCGGGCCACCGTGATCTCGTCGTAGAGCCCGCCGAGCCGGAGCGTGAGCGTGGGGGCCAGGCGGCCGACGCACTCGAGCTGGAGCACGCGGTCGATCGAGCGGAAAGTCCCGGGCCCGGTCGGCGCGCCGTAGGATTCCGCGCGATCGGAGTAGATCCAGCGCGCCTCGGCGCTCAGGTGCGGGCGCAGCGCGCGGCCCACCGCGGCCTCGGCGCTCCAGGTGCGCCGCAGGTCGCGGTCGTCGCCCGCCGAGCCGTCGATGGGGCCGTCCGTGCTGCGCGCCTGCTGGTTCGCGCTCGCCGCGCTCCACTCGAGCCCGAACGCACGCGCCTCGACCGAGGCATGCGCGAGCGTGCCCCACAGCGTGGTGCGATGCTCGGGGTCGGTGGGGGCGAGCCCCGGCACGCGCTTTTCCGAAGGGGTCAGGAACTTGCCCGACAGCGCCGCGCGCCAGCGCTCATGGCGGAACGCGAGCGCCAGGGCCGGCTCCCAGGGATGGCGCGTGTAGGCCTCGGAGCGCTCGCCCACCCGGGTCTGGCGGAAGGCCCACAGGTTGTTGAACATATCCTCGAAGGTCCAGATCGCGCGCGCCTGGAAGGCGGTGCTGTCGGCGCCCCGCTCCCAGGCGAGCGCGAAATCCTGGCGGCTCTTGTCGTGCATGGGACGGAACATCGTGCCGATCGTTCCGGTGCGCGTGCGGAAGCGGAACCACAAGTCGAGGAAGTCGAAGGTCGAGATGTCGCCCGCGGCCTGCGTGTACTCGAGCCCGAAGCGCGCGGTCTTGCCGAGCGGCGACTCGAGCTTGAGCTCGGTGTCCATGAACCACTGCCCCGAGGTCAGGCAGCCCTGCGCGGTGCGCACCGCCTGCGGCGAGCGCTCCCACTCGTCGCGCCAGGCGAGCGGCAGGCGCGCGAGCACGTGATCGATGATGCTCTCGTCGTCCTCCTCCTGGGTGTCGGCGTGGAAGGTGGAGAACTCCTCCGTGGCGGCGCGCGCCGGCGCGGCGGCGATCGGGAGGAGCGTCAGGGCGAGCGCCGCGGCGAGACCTGCGGCATGCTTCAGACGGTTCGCCAATCCGCAACCTTGCGCACGAACGCCGCGGCGCGCGAGGCGATCTCGTCGTAGCGCCCGGCCGAGGCGAGCGTGGGATCGGCGAGTGCCGCCCCGAGCCCGAGGGCGAGGCAGCCGGCCTCGAGGAAGGCGGCGGCGTTGTCGAGCGTGGTGCCGCCCGCCGCGAGCAGCGGGACGCGCGGCAGCGGCTCGCGAATGACCTTGATGTAGGTCGGCCCGCCCACCACGCCGACCGGGTACACCTTGACGATGTGGGCCCCGGCCGCGCGCGCGGCCAGGATCTCGCCGGTCGTGAAGGCGCCCGGGCAGTACATGACCCCGCTCTCGAGCGCCACCCCGGCGACCTCGGCGGACAGGTTGGGCGCGACGATGAAGTGCGCCCCGGCCACGATCGCCGCACTCGCCTGCGATGCCGTGAGCACGGTGCCCGCGCCCACCGTGATCGAGGGATTGCGCGCCAGCTCGGCGATGACGCGCGCCGGGTCGGGCACCGTGAACGTGATCTCGATCATCGTGATGCCGCCGCGCACCACGGCGCGCGCGGCTTCGAGCGCGACGGCGGTATCGGGCGCGCGGATGACGGCGATCAGCCGTTGCTCGCGCAGGCGGGTGAAGGCGATGGGCTCGGTCATCGAGGGCGCTCCGGGTGGTGGGGAATCGCGAAACTCTAGGGGCGCCGGTCCGGGACGGCAAGCGGGCGGAGCGCCACCGTGAAGCGGCGGCGCCAATCAGGTATCGTGGACGCGACATGAGTGATCGCCCAGGGGTCCCAGCGGCGGGCGGGGCAGGACGCCTCGCGCGCGCGCTCGCCATCGCGCTGGCGGTGGCGGTCGTGCTGGTCGCGGGGGCGTGGCTGGCGCTGGCGCTGGCGTTTCCGCCCGCGCGCGTGCGCGCCCTGGTCCAGGCGCAGCTCGACCATTCCCTGCGGCGCCCGGTGCGCTTCGAGAGCGCGGGCATCTCGCTGTGGCCGCCGGTGCGGATCACGGTCACCGGCGCGGAGCTCGCCGAGCCCGGCGGCTTCACGGCCGGCAGCGCGCTCAGCGCCTCGTCGATCCACCTCGACCTCGATCTCCTCGGCCTGCTCCAGCGCCGGCTGGTCGTGCGCCGGCTCGAGATCGTCGAGCCGTTCGCGCACCTGGCGCTCCTGGCCGATGGCCGCACCAACCTCGACGACCTGGTCGCGCCCCCCGCCCCCGGCGCGAGCGGCGCCAGGCCCGGCGCCCAGCCCGGGTTCGACCTGCTGGTCCAGGAGCTGCGGCTTCGGAGCGGCCGGCTCCAGTTCGACGACGGCCGCGCGCACCGCCGCGTCGTGATGGGGCTCGACCTCAGGCTCGGCTTCTCGAGCGAGGGCGGAGGCGGGCGCATCGGCAGTACGGGCACGTGGCGCATCACCGGCCTCGCCTTCGGTCCCGACACGGTCACGCGCCTCTCGCGGCTCAACCGCTCGTTCGCGGGCCTGACCTGGAATCTCGAGCACCGCGGCCGCTTCGAGGCGGCCGGCCACCGCCTGACCCTTGACCGGCTCGCGCTCGACCTCGGCCGCTCCGCACTCGTGGTCTCGGGGACCGTGGACGATCCGGGGCCGCGCGCCAAGCTCGACCTCAAGCTGCGCGGCGAGCGGCTCGACCTCGCCCAGCTGCTCGAGTTCCTCGCCGCCACCGACCTGCCCGCGGTGCGGGGGGTCCAGGGCGCCGGCGAGGCGCGCTTCGATCTGGCGCTGGCCGGCCAGATGGGCCCGGGCCCAAGTCCCGAGCTCACCGGCACGCTCGCGGTCGTGAACGGGTCGCTGCGCTATCCGGGCGCCCCGGTCCCGATCGAGGCCCTGAGCTTCGGAGCGCGCTTCACGCCCGACGCGGTCGAGGTGCCCGACCTGACCGCCCGGGTCGCGGGCCAGACCATCAGCGGGCGCATCGAGGCGCGGCACTTCGCCGATCCTGCGCTCCGCTTCGCCGTCAAGGGCGACCTCGATCTCGCCGCGATCGCCCCGCTCGTCGCCCCGCGCGCGACGCGCCTCACCGGGCACGCGCGGCTCGATGTCGCGGGGAGCGGGCGCGCGCAGGACCCCGGCAGCCTGGCGCTCGAGGGCCAGGTGGCGCTCACGAACGTTTCGGCCGAGTCGCCGGCGCTGCCGAAGAAGGTGGAGGGGGTCTCGGGCACGCTCGAGTTCTCGCCCGCGCGCGCCCAGGTGCGCGACCTGACCGCCCGCGCCGGGCAATCCTCGTTCACGCTCGGGGGCAGCGTGACCCGGCCGCTCGCGCTGCTCGCGAAGGCGGGGCGCGTGGCCCCCTCCGAGGTCCAGTTCCGGTTCGACTCGCCCTACCTCGACCTCGCCGAGCTGCTTCCGCCCGGGCCCTCGCAGGCGACCCCGTTCAACGCGCGCGGCGGCGGCGAGGTCGCGATCGGGCGGCTGCGCAACCAGAAGCTCGACGTGCGCAACGTGCGCGCGCAGGTCACGCTCGCGCCCAACCGGCTCGAGGTGCCCTCGTTCACGCTCGACGGCTACGGCGGCGCGGTGAGCGGCACCGCGAGTTTCGGGCTCGAGGACATCGCCCGGCCGAGCTTCAAGGTCAAGGCCAAGGCCGACAGCGTCCACGCGGACCAGTTCCTCGCGGCCTGGACGCAGGCCGGCAAGGCGCTGAGCGGCTCGATGAGCGCCGACTTCGACCTCACGGGCGCGGGCGGCGAGCCACGCCAGGTGCTCGCGAGCCTGACCGCCGTGGGCCTCGCCGCGGTGCGCGAAGGACAGCTCGGCGGGCCCGCCCTCGACGCGATCGCCAAGCTCACGGGGCACGACGAGTTTCGCGACCTGCGCTTCAAGGATCTCCACCTGCCCTTCCGGATCGAGCGCGGCCGCGTCGTCACCGACCCGGTTCAGCTCGCCGGGCCCTATGGCGACTGGCGGCTCATCGGGGCGATCGGTTTCGACGGCGCGCTCGATTACGCCGTGAGCATCACGCTGCCGCGCGAGGCCACCGCGAAGCTCGGCTCGCCCGCCGCGCTGGCCGCCGCCGGGCTCACCGACGCCCAGGGGCGTACGCTGCTCGATCTCAAGGTGACGGGCAGCGCGCGCGCGCCGCGGGTGGCGCTCGATGCCCGGGCGATGCAGGACCGGCTCGCGGGCCGCGCCAGCGCGGCGGTCGCCGAGCAGCGCGAGAAGCTGGCGCGCGAGGCGCTCGAGCGCGCACTCGGCACCAAGTTCGCGCCCGACAGCGCCGGCAAGCCGCCCCGGCTCGAGAGCCCGCAGGTGCAGGAGGAGATCCGGAAGAAGGCAGGCGATCTGCTCCAGGGCCTGTTCGGAACGAAGAAATCGCCGCCGCCCGCACGACCTGCCCCGACGCCCGACAGCGCGACGAAGGCGGGATCGAAGGGAGCGGCCCCCGACAGCGCCGCGCACTGAGCCGGCGCTAGCGCTCCTTCCACAGTCCCTGCCACCAGCGCACGCTGTCGGCGGGCGCCGACCAGTCGGCGGCGACCTTCATGCTCGCGCGGATGCGCTCGAGGCTCCAGCCGGTGAGGCTCGCGAGCGTGTTCGCCTCGCGCTCGCGCCGTGCGCGCAGGCCGGCCCGGTAGGCGCGCGCCGCCGGGCAGGCGTCGCCGCCCGGCCACGGGTGGTGGAGGATGTAGCGGCCCTGGAAGTTGGTGCGGTCGGCGGTCTCCTGAAACACCAGGTCCTCGGGAAAGTGCGCGCGGTCGTAGCGCACGTGGAGCCGGGTCACGAACACCCCGGCCGGCTGGCTGGAGCGCGCGGCCTCGTCGAGCCAGAACACGCCGAGCCCACGCAGCTCCTCGTTCGAGAGCGGCTCCGAGGCGCACGGGTCGCACCAGCTCATGTCCCAGGCGTACTCGGTGAACACCGCGGCCCCGCCCTGGGCGTCCACCGCGCGCGCGAACATCGCGCGATAGAAGTCGGGGAACTCGTCCTTCACGACCTCGGGCACGTCGGCGTCGGTCGGGATCTTGACCGTGCGGTAGTTCGTGGTCTCGACCCGGCCCTGGCGGGTGAGGGCGTACACCAGCAGCTCCTGCGCGCCATCGGCGTTCGCCATGCCGAGGCGGATCGGGAGCATGAAGCGCGGCGACTCGTAGGCGATCTGGATCGGACGCAGGTAGGAGAAGCCGAGCCGCTGCTGCTCGGTCAGGTTCACCTTCGCGACGAAGAACTTGAGCCCCTGCCGCAGGTAGGCCCCGAGCACGCGCGAGGCCCCCGCCGGAATGCGGTAGCCGCCCTCCTCGAGCCAGGTCTCGAGCCCGGCGCTCTGGGTCGCCGACAGGATGACGATGTCGTACTCGCCCACGGTGTAGCGGGCCTCGACCGTCACGCCCAGGCTCTTCTCCCGCGCCCTGCTCGCCGGGGCCGCGGCCATCAGCCCCTGGTTCTTGGCGAGGCGGTCCTCCATCGCCACCGCGCATGGGTTGGCGTCGAAGTACTCGACCAGCCGGGGCGCCGAGTAGGCGTCGAGGTGATCGAGCAGCGCGCGATTCCCCGCGTGGATCTGGTCGCGCTCGAGCACCGTGGGGACCGGGATCACGATCGCGAACTGCTTGGGATCGCCGCGGAAATCGTTGGCCATCGTGAGCACGGTGCGATCGCCGTCCCGGGCGAGCACCACCTTCGAGGCGCGGTTGTAGATCCGGGCGTCGCCGGCGGCGACGTAGAAGCCGCAGAAGCTAGACGCGGCCTGCGCCCAGGACATGCCCGCGAGGGTCACGGCCAGGACCAGCGCACGGGACCGGGACGAGCGAACCATGGGAGTCTCCTTTCGGGAGGGACAACGGGCGGAGCGATGAAGGCGTCCATGCGTGACGCGGGCCGGGCAGCAGCCCGTCGATGAGCGGCACCAGCAGCGAGCAGGCCGCGAGCGACCACAGCAGGCCGTTGGTGCGGTAGAGAACGAACTGGACCAGGCCGGCGCCGGCGGCGACCAGGATCGCGAACAGCACGCGCCCGGCGCGCGAGTCGGGGGTGGTGCGCGGGTCCGAGATCATGAAGAAGCTGAACAGCAGGAACGCGCCGCTCTGGAGCTGGTGGAGCGGGATCGCGGCGGGCTGTCCCAGGACCTGGGCGCGGCCGAACAGCACCGCCGCCCAGGCGAGAATGAACGACAGCGTCACGTCGGCGCGCGCCGCGCGCTGGACCACGATCCCGCCCAGGCAGGCGAACAGGAACGCGAGCCAGGTCGTGTTGCCCCACTGGCCGGGCGAGACCCACACCCGGGCGCCGAGGACGAGGAGGGCGACCAGCGCGACGTTGGTGGGATTGAACAGGTGCTTGCCGCGCCAGCGCAGCGCGAACTTGCTCGCCACCGCGATCGCGGGCGCCGCGAGTGCCAGCGCCGCCGAGTTGGTGCGCAGCAGCAGGCACAGCGAGAGCCCCGAGATGAGCGCACTCCTGGGCTCGAACGCCGGGAGCTTGGCGAGGTGCGTGCACACGAGCTGGGTGAGGAGTGCCGCACCCAGGATCGCGAGCGCCCGGGCCGGGGCGATCTCGAAGTCGAGGCGCATGACGCCGTACACGAGCAGGGCGGCGAGCACCGCGATCTGATAGATCCGCGGGTCGGGACGGAAGGCACGAAGTTCCATGCCCTCTCGTACGCCCGCCGGGCGGCGGCTATTCCCTGCGCTGCGCATGAAAAAGCCCCCGGCGCCTGCGCAGCAGGGGCGGGTCGCGCGGATGCGCGGCGGGTCAGGCCGGGGCGGCGGCCTCGCTCGCGAGCTGGGCGCGGTCCAGCTCCTCGATCCACACCCGCAGCAGCTCGGCCGCGGCGATGATCGAGGTGGGGTCGGCGCCCGAAGCGATCGCCCCGGGCTCGCCCTCGTGGCCGGGCGCGTCGGTGGCGCCGTTTCCGCCCACCGCGAACGCCGCGGGCAGGCGGCCGAGGAAGAGATCGGCGCGGCGCCACAGCCCCAGCATCCACTCCTGCGCCTGGCGATGCGCATCGGGCGCGCGGCGGCGCGCGCGCAGCAAGGCGGTGATGAACGGGCCCATCCACGCGGCCGACACGCGGTCCGAGCCCCGGGCCTCGCGCACGCCGAGCGGCGTGACGAGCTCGCGCTCGATGGTCGCGACCAGGCGCTCGGCGAGATCGGGCTGGAGCACGGCCGGCGGCAGGCTGGCCGCGAGCAGCTGCGAGGGCGAGAGCCCCGCGACCGGCCCGCGCGGTCCGATCCCCTCGTAGAGGCAGTCGTGCTTCTCGTCCCACATCTCGTCGTTGAACTGCTTCTGGTGCTCGCGCGCCCAGGCCAGGTAGAAGGCGCCGCTCTCCTTGCGCCCGATGAGTCTCGCGAGCTGGGCCATGGCGACCAGCGCGTGGTACCAGAGCGCGTTGTGGTCGGAGCGCTTGAACAGCTCGCCGCCCGCGCCGGTCGCGAGCAGGCCGTCGCGGTCCACGGTGATGCCGTGCCGCGTGCCCTGGCGGAATGACTGCATGATGCTCTCGAGCGGCTGAAACAGCCGGTCGGCAAGCAGCTCGGTCTCGCCGCTGCGCCGCACGTAGAGGTCGGTGGCGTGGATGAGCCACAGCGAGGGCGCCGGGTCGCCGTAGAGCGGGTGGCCGTCGAGCGGATCGAAGCTCGAGGGCGCCACGCCCTCGTCGAGATAGTCGAGGTAGCCGCTCAGCACCTGGCGGGCGGCGTCGAAGGCGCGGATCGCGACCAGCCCCGGCACCGCGCGCAGCGCGGACTCGCCGCGCTCGATCCCCGAGGGCAGGGACTCGAGCACGGTGAGCCGCGGGCCCCGCCACGCCAGGCCGGTGATCAGCCCCTCGGCGAGCGGGACGACGAGCGGATCGTGCTCGTCCACCAGCGGCTCGCGCCGCCGCGCCAGGCTCTCGTTCTCGCCCCCGTGGGCGGTGGCCGCCTGGCGGGCGGTGAAGTCCGCGCCCTCGAGCGCGGCGCGGCGCCAGCCGTCGAGCCGCTCGCGCTCGCCGGCCTCGATCGCGGCGACGCACTCGGCGAGGGTGCGCGGCGGCGGCACGCCCAGCCGCTCCTCGGCGGCGAGCGCGCGGAACAGATCGTCCTCGCTCGAGGCCACGATGTGGAGCGCGCCGCCCTGGGAGAGCGGGGTCTTGAAGTGCCCGGGCACGAGCGCGTCCTCGCCGCCGCGCGCCGCTTCCACGTCGAGCGGGTAGTGGAGCTGGCGCTGCCACACGCGCGCGGGCATGAACACGCCGTTGTGCCACAGCGTCAGCGCCGGGAAGCCGGCACGGGTCTCGATGCGCACCCGGCCCGGGATGCCCTGCACCGCGGTCCCGAGCCCCGGATCCTCGCGCTCGAGCGACTGCGGGTCGCGCGCGACCACGAACGGGCTCACGCTCAGCGATACCGGCGGGCCGCCGAGGTGCCGGTAGGTCACCGTCACCGCGTTGTGCCCGTGCACCATGAAGATGGATTTCTCGAGCAGGACCTCACCGAGGCGGAAGCGCCAGACCGGCCAGGGCTCGAGCCCGAACTCCTCGATCGGGAGCGCGGCCGTCGGGCGCTGGCCGGCGGCGAACAGGTTCAGGGAAAGGTCGAAGCTCCCGGCGTCGGACCGCACGCGCTCGTCGACCTTGAGGAGCAGGGTCTGGAGCAGGCCATGGGGTCCGGCCGCGGTGAGCAGTCCGTGCGTGCGGCGGGTGTTGGCGCCGGCCACGGTGCCCGAGGCCGAACCGCCAACGCCATTCGCGACAAGCCATTCCCGGTTGATCGCCGCGTCGAGACTGAACAGTACGTCCTGTCCGATGCGCATGGCGACACCATATCACGACCGCCGGGCGGCGCCATCCGAGACACCCCTCAGAGCGCCGCGGGGCGCTTGAGGAGCGAGGAAAGCGGCACCAGATCGACCCCCTGCAGCCGCTTGGGGTCGGTGGCGCGGGGCAGCCAGCCGCCCGCGAGCGGGCCGGCGCGCAGCCACACGATGAGCGTGCCGCTGGCGCGCGCCTGGGCGAGCACGGCGTCCCAGCGCTGGTCGAGGGCGCGCGCGTCCTGGCCGCGCGTTTCGGCGTCGAGCACCGCCCCGGGCTCCTCGTACATGATCCCGATCTGGGCCGCGAGCGGCCGGCACACCGCGCCCGCGGCGGGCGACAGGTGGATGAATGTCAGGTGGCGGCGCTTGAGCTCGCGGTAAACCGCGCTCATCACCGTCATGTCCTGGGTCGCGAGCGAGCCCATGTGGTTCGCGACCGCCGCCACCGGTCCGGCCTGGTCGATGTAGCGGCGGGTGAGCCCGGTGATCTCGGCCGGGCTCATGGTCACGAGCACCGTCCCCGGGCCGGGCGAGACTTGAGGGTAGTTGATGGGCTCGAGCGGCAGGTGGAGCACGATCTCGCGGCTCGCGTGACGCGCGGCGCGGAACAGCTCGCCGCTCCAGGAGGCGCCCGGAGCGATCGCCACCGCGAAGGGCACCGGCAGCCCGAACATCGCCGCGGCGTGCGCGGGGTCGTCGCCGAAGCCGTAGAGCACGAGCGCCAGCCGCGCGCGCGCCCGCTCGCCGCGCTCCGCGGCCGCGGCGCCGCGCACCAGCGTGATCTCGTGCGTCGCCCGATCGGGCAGACCGATCCGCAGGACGACCGAGGTTTCGCCGCCGCGTCCCTGGGCCTCGCGGCCGCTCAACACCACCCCGCCCGCCGCCTCGACGAAATGGGACACCGCGTAGTTCGCCTGCAGGAGCGATTGATCGTTCGTGAGCCCGACGCGCCAGCGCACCACCGGCCGGGGGGCGGTCGCATCCGCCCCGGCATCGTCGCCCGCGCGCGTGGCCGGCTCGGCGGCCCCGGGCGCCAGGTCGTGAATGCTGTCGGGCGGCACCCCGAAGGCCGCGAGCCCCTGCCGGACCTGGCGGCCCATCGTGAGCGTGACGCGCGCAGGATCGCCGAAGCTCATGTAGCGGGCAAGCCTCAGCCGCCCGGAGTCGGAGTTGAGCAGCAACCATGCCTCGCCCGCCGCGAAGGCGGCGAGGGCGACGGCCGCGAGCGTCACGAGCCCGACGGGAAAGGCGGTTTTCTTCCTGGATTTGCGCTTGCGCATGGTGGGGACGGTTGGCTCGCAAAGTACGGAGCGCGCACGCCGCCGTCAACGGCGGGCCGCGCGGAACGCACGAACCATGCCGTCCGCACCACTCGAAGGGGCATTTCCAGGCCTCGCCGCGACGCTTTGGAGGGCGTTTGAGGCCCTGGTTTTTGCACTTCAGTGACACTCCGGCCACATGCGGGTGACAGGCTTGATGACGTTCCGGCCGATAACGTTCCCCGTAGCGGCTCCCCACCACGGCCCACGTGTTGCCGGGTGCCGTCCAGTGCCCCCGGAGGTGCGACATGAAGCAGTCTCAACTCGTGTTGACAGCGCTCGCCGTCCTGATGGCCGGGAGCGTTTCGCTCGCCGCTGCATGCGACCAATCCAAGCAGACCCAGGCCTCCGCGGCCGCGATGTCGGCCGACGCCTCGAAGTGCCCGTACGCGAGTGCCGCGGCCGGCAAGTCGGCGAAGGCCACGGCCGTGACCGCGGTCAACGCCGCGACGGGCTGTCCCGTCTCGGCGTCCTGTACCGGCATGACCGCGGCCCAGTGCAAGGCGAAGATGTCCGCGAGCGCCGCTTCGGTCGGGGCCGCGTGCAAGGTTTCCCAGTCTGCGAAGGGCGCCTCGGCCGCCGCCGCCTCCACGGCGGGGACGTGCGATCACGCCGCCAAAGGCGCCTCGGTCGCCGCCGCCTCCACGGCGGGGACGTGCAACCACGGCACCAAGAGCGCCTCGGCCGGATCCTCGTGTGGCGAGAAGGGTGCCGCCGCGGCGGGCGGCTCGTGCAGCGGCCACGGCATGACGACGACCGCCGCGCGCTCGAGCCACGGCGACTGCGATGCCTGCCAGGACATGGCGGGATGCGAGCAGGAGATCGAGGCGGCGGGCGCGAGCACGCAGGTCGTGCCGCTCAAGAACGGCGTGATGTTCGTCTACACCGCCGATTCGCCGGCCAGCGTGCACCAGGTCCAGGCCGCCATGGCGCGGCGCTACGACCGCATGGTCCAGTTCGCCACGGCGGGCACCAAGGCTCACCTGTGCGCGAGCTGCAAGGAGATGCGGGGTGCTGCGGCGAGCGGGCGGCTGAGCCGCGAAGTCGTCAACATCGAGGGCGGGTGTCTCACGCTCGTGACCTCGAACGACCCCTCGCTGGTGGCCAAGATCCACGCCATGGCGGGGATCACGACCGCGTCCCGGGTCAAGAGCTGATCCGCCCGGGGTGCTCGAAGGGGCCGGTCCGCGCGGCACGCGGGCCGGCCCCTTCCGTTGCCGCGCCCGCGGGTAGCGACTAGGCTGAATGCCTCATGCCCGGTCCCCGCTTCAACCTCCAGCTCGGCCGCCGCGCCTTCGTCATCCTCGGCCTCGCGGTCGCGGCACCCGCGCTGGTCCTGGCCGGGCTCGGGATCTTCCTGACGCTGCGCGTGGCGCGCGCGATCGAGAACGAGAGCATCCGCTACAACAGCTACATGGCGCTCCAGGTAGGCGAGGCGTTCGAGCAGGAGCTCATGACGCAGCTGCGCCGCTCGATCACCGCGGCCGAGACCGCGGCGCGCACCGGTGGCTCGAACACCCAGATCATGGCGGCGCTGCGCGCCGGCACCGGCGAGTTCCTGGCCCCCGAGATCGTGCCGCTCGACGAGCTCACCGGCTTCTCGCTCCTGATCGTCGAGTCCCAGCCGCTGGTGTACGCGCCCTCGGTCTCGCTCGGCAGCGGTTCCTACTTCTCGGGCCTGCTGCTGCGCGACGGGAAAGGGCAGGTCGTGGGCGCGGGCGGCTGGTGGCTCAATCCGCGCCGCTTCCTCACCGACCACCTCGACGCCGTGGTCCAGGACCGGCTGCCCGCGAACCCGCGCCTCTACGGCGGGTTCGAGTCCACGCGCAAGCTGAGCGTCGAGCTGCTGGCGCCCGACGGGACGGCGATCGGTCGGGTGCGCGGGGCCGGCAACAGCAAGACCGCGCGGATCGAATACCTGTCGGGACCCTTCGAGCGCTACGCGGTGCGGGTCGCGCCCACCAGCGGGGCGCCGGTGGTGTGGGCGACCAACTTCGTCGCGCTCGAGATCACGTTCATCGGCCTGCTCGGCCTGGCCCTGGTGGTCGCCGCGGTGTTCGGGCTGCGCTATACCGTACGCCAGCTCCAACTCGCGCAGATCAAGTCGGGATTCGTCTCGAACGTCACCCACGAGCTCAAGACCCCGATCGCCCTCATCCGCCTCGCGGTCGAGACCCTCGAGCTCAAGCGGGTCAACACGCCCGAGGAATACCAGATGTTCATCGGCACCATCGGACGTGAGACCATGCGGCTGTCCCAGCTGGTCGACAACATCCTCGACTTCGCGCGCCTCGAGGCCGGACGGCGCACGTTCCAGTTCGAGACCGTGGACATGCTGGGCGTGGCGCGCGAGGCGCTCGAGACCTTCCGGCCGCGGCTCGAGCACCAGGGCTTCAAGGTCGTGCTCGACCTGCCCGAGCAGGTGCCGCCGGTGCGCGGCGACGCGATCGCGCTGTCGCACTGCCTGCTCAATCTGCTCGACAACGCCGTGAAATACTCCAAGGCGCATCGCGAGCTGCGGGTCGCGGCCGAGGTGCGCGGGACGCCCGGGGCGCCCGGGTGCGAGGTGCGGGTTTCGGTCACCGACCGCGGCATCGGGATCGCGCCCGACGACCAGAAGCGCGTGTTCGAGAAGTTCGTGCGGCTCGAGACCGGCCTGGTCCACACCGTCAAGGGCGCCGGGCTCGGGTTGTCGTTGGTGGATCAGATCGTCCGCGCCCACGAGGGGCGCATCGAAGTGGAGAGCAAGCCGGGCGAGGGCAGCACGTTCACGATCGTGCTGCCGGCCGCAGGTGGGGCGGAGCAGGCGCGTCTCGAGACGCGCCGGAAAACCGGGTCATGAGCCCGGGGGAGGAAGGACGTATGTCGGCAAAACGGGTTCTAATCGTGGAGGACGAGGAGGGGCTGCTCGAAGGCCTGACTCATAATTTCAAGTTCGAGGGCTACGAGGTGCTCACGGCGCGGAACGGGACCGAAGGGCTCAAGATCGCGCTCAAGCAGAAGCCGGATTGCGTGATCCTCGACATCATGCTGCCCGAGAAGGACGGCTTCACCGTGCTCAAGGAGCTGCGCCAGCGCCATCGCGACATTCCGGTGCTGGTCATGACGGCGCGCAACTTCGAGGCCGACATCCTCAAGGGCTTCGACCTGGGCACCGACGACTACGTGACCAAGCCGTTCGGGGTCAAGGAGCTCCTGGCGCGCGTGCGGCGGCTCATCCAGCGCGGCCCGAGCGCCGCCGCCGCACCCGGCCCGACGATCTACAAGTTCGGGGACGTCGAGGTGCGCTTCGAGCCCCGCGAGGTGGTCAAGGCCGGCCAGCAGGTCGCGCTCTCGTTCAAGGAGTTCGAGCTGCTCAAGTACCTGATCGAGCACAAGGGCCGCACGGTCTCGCGCGAGGAGCTGCTCGAGGAGATCTGGGGCGTGGACGAGGACCTCGGGGTCACGACGCGCACCGTGGACACGCACGTCTCGAACCTGCGCTCCAAGCTCGGGGCCGGGTTCGCGCAGCCGTTCATCGTCGCGGTCCACAAGGTGGGCTACAAGTTCGTGGAGCCGTGAGCGGGCGTCCCTAGCGCCGGTCCACGAACGCCGGCCCGACGTCGCGCACCGCCGGCGGCGCCGTCTTGAGATAGCGGTAGATCGCCCGCAGGTCGTCCTCTGCCATGCGGCGATAGCCTTCCCAGGGCATCGGCGAGCCGGGGATGACCCGGCCGGTCCGGAAGCGCGCGACGAAGGTGTCCTCGGTGAAGCGCGCGAGGCGTCCGGTCGCGGGCTCGTTGGTGATGTTGGGCGGAGACCACGTGCGCCCCGGATGGAACGGGTCCTCGAACCCGGTCGCCCCGCCCAGCATGGGTCCCGCGATCGCGCCGGTGGCGGGATTGCGCTGGGTGTGGCAGGACCAGCAGTTCGCCACCGACTCGACGAGGTATTGCCCGGTCTCGATCATGGCGCCGCGCGGGGCCTCCCGCGCGGGCTGGGTCCTGGGGCCCACCGGGTTCGCGAGCACGGTCGCCCTGACGATCTGCCCCAGCAGGTTGAAGCGGTGCGGCGGCACCGGGTTACGCACCGGCGGCAGGGTGCGCAGATACGAGACCACCGCGACCAGGTCGTCGTCCGAGAGGCCCTGCATCTCCATGAAGGGCAGCAGCGCCCGCCCGTCGGGGCCGATGCCGTGGCGCAGCGCGCGCGCGATCGCGCCGTCGGGCACGTGACCCAGGCCGGTCTCCGGATCGGGCGTGAGGTTGCGCGCGTAGAAGTGACCGGGCGGGATGTTGAACTCGTAGCCGCCGCTCAAGGGCACGTCGGTCCCCGCCTCGGCCGCCTCGTGCCGGGCGGGATCCCCATGGCAGCTCCCACAGTTCGCGACGTCGCGCACCAGGTAGCGGCCGCGCTCGATGACCGCCGGATCGGCGGAGGCCGCGACCGGCGGAAACGGCGCATCGAAGCGCAGGTGCTGCCGCGAGGCGACGAACACCGCGATCCCGGCGATCGCGAGCACGACGAGCAGGGCCAGGACCTTGAGGATGCTGCGCATCACGGCGCGAATCCTCCCTTCGTGTCGGGCGCCTCGCGCGCGAGCTTCGCGAATTCATCGAGCGTCAGCGTCTCGCCGCGGCGGCGCGGATCGATGCCGGCGACGCGGCACAGCCGCGCCGCGTCGTCCTTGGGTATCTCGAGGCTCTCCTCGAGGGTGTTGAGGAGCTGCTTGCGGCGCATGTGAAACGAGCCGCGGATGATGCGGAACAGCAGCTCCTCGCTCGGCACCTCGACCGGCGGCTTCTCGCGCAGGAAGAAGCGCACCAGCATCGAGTCCACCTCGGGGCGCGGCCAGAACGCCGAGGCCTTGATCGTCATGAGCGGCTCCATGAGCGCGTGGTAGCGCGCGAACAGCGTGAGCGAGCCGTACTCGGGCGTGCCGGCCGCGGCGGCGAGGCGCGCGGCGTATTCCTTCTGGACCAGCAGCACCGCGCTGCGGACCACCGCCCGCTGCTCGAAGATGCGCTCGAGGATCGGGGTCGTGATGTTGTACGGGATGTTGCCGACCACCGCAAGCTTCTCGGTCTCCCAGGCGCGCGCGACGGCGGCGAGGTCGACCTCGAGGAAATCGCCCTCGAGAATCTCGACATTGCTCGACTCGGCCAGCTCCTCGCGCAGGTAGGCGGCGAGCCCGAAGTCCTTCTCGACCGCGACCAGGTGCCGCACCCGGCTCGCGATGCGCGCCGTCAGGGCTCCGGCCCCGGGCCCGATCTCGACCGCCACGTCGTCGTCCCGGAGCCGGCAGTGCTCGACGATGCGCGCGCACAGATCCTCGTGGATCAGGAAGTTCTGCCCGAAGCGCTTGCGCGGCGAGAGGCCGCGCTCGAGCAGCGCGCGCTTGACCCGGGTGAGCTCGCCGCCCTCGGCGGCGGCCTTCTCGCGGACGTACGCGGACACCGGGCGCATCTTGCCCGCGCCGCGCCCGAGGCCTCTGGAGGCTTTCATGCGCGGCAGTCTAGCCCGGAAGTCCAATGATTCGAAGCCGGTACGAAGGCCGGGGCGGGCGCCGCTTGAGCCCGCGAGGGCGCGTGCTACCATGCGCGCCGTGGCCGACCGACTGAGGCGCCTGATGCTCGGCGCCCCGCGCGACCTGCGCGACCCTCGCACCTTCCACGCCATTTCCCTCATCGCCCTGCTCGCCTGGGTGGGCTTAGGCGCCGATGGCCTCTCGTCGTCGGCCTATGGCCCGGACGAGGCCTTCCGGGCGCTCGGGTCCCACACCTACCTCGCGATCGCGCTCGCGCTCGCGACCGCGCTGACCGTG
>JBGQIE010000025.1:0-23996 GCA_041498315.1 Candidatus Eiseniibacteriota bacterium | reverse complement strand
TTGGCGACCGCGTGCGCGGGCTGCTCGAGCTTCCACAGGTACTGCGAGAGCCCGGCGACCGTGGCGCTGGGGTTGAACACGATCTCGGCGCCGTTGAGGCCCAGCGCGCGGGCGCCTTCGGGGAAATGCCGGTCGTAGCAGATGTAGACGCCCACCTTGGCGTAGCGGGTCTGGAACACCGGGTAGCCCAGGTTGCCGGGCTTGAAGAAGTATTTCTCCCAGAACCCCGAAGTGTGCGGAATGTGGTTCTTGCGGTACTTGCCGAGGTAGCTGCCGTCGGCGTCGTAGACCGCCGCGGTGTTGTAGAGCATGCCCGGCATGTCTTTCTCGTAGACCGGCACGACCACCGCCATCTCGTATTGCGCCGCGATCTTCGCCACCGCGTCGGTCGTCGGCCCCGGCACCGCCTCGGCCGCCTCGTACCAGCGCTTGTCCTGCCCCGGGCAGAAATAGGGACCGTTGAAGATCTCCTGCAGGCAGAGGACCTGGACGCCCTTCTTCCCGGCCTCCTCGATCAAGGGCACGTGCTTGTCGAACATCGCCTGCTTGACCTTCGCGACCGGGACCGATTCATCGTTGATCGGATTGCTGCACTGGATCAGTCCACCGATGAGCTTGCGGGGCATGCGTGTCTCCTGTGGGACTTCAGGGATAGAGTGGGCGAAGGCGGGGATTTCCCTCGCCCGGCAGGGCGCCGATCACGATGCTCCCCGCCGTCATCAGGATCGCACCGTCCAGGATGAAGGTGTTCAAGGCGTCGCCTCCTCGGCCCCGGGTCGATAGACCGTTCGCCAGCGCCCGTGCGAGCGGCCGATCAAGGCGCCCGTGACGGTTCCGGCCACGATCAGCGCGGGGAGACCTATCATGAACGCCAAGGCTCCTTCCGGCACGTCGTTGCTCGAGTACACGGCCGCGCCGATCGCGGCGAACCCGGCACCACCCAGCGCTCCCAATAGCGCGCCACCTCCGGTCATCGTGTGCCCGACCTGCACTTCCGAGATCTCGCTCCAGGCAATCCGTTGCGGTACCGCGATCGGCGGGGCGGAGCGCGTTGTTCGCCTCCGCGGACGCCCCGCCGATCGCGAGAGCCAGTCCGCCGATGCGATTCCCGCGGAATCCAGGACCGGCCGCGCGATCTCGCGGCTGCCGAAGGTTCCCAGCAGCCGGACCTGGCGCTCCGAGGCCAGGCGCTCGCGCAGCGCGGCGAGCGCCAAAGGAGACGGACTCGCTCCGTCCGCCGCCGCCGCGGGGGCTTCCAGGCCAGGCGCGGCGATTGCCGCCAGCATCACGCCCAGGATGACTGCACCGATGACTTTGCGTGGCATGTGGGTCTCCTCGATCAGTGTTGCCGCGCAACAGCGCGCGCGGAGGTCGCGGAGGCGTCTTGTGGGTGAACCGTCCGTGTCGGATAGACCTCGACCCACTCCGATCGGCTGCCCATCGCGTAGGCGCCCAGGACGCCGAAGCCGATGGGGACGGCTGCCAGCGTGATGTACGCCGCGGCCGGGCTCCGCGTCGTGTAGCCGACAATCCAGGCGGCGGTCACGCCGACGATGGCCCCGCCCCACAACCCCAAACCGGCCCCGAGCGGGGCGCCAGGGCCCCAATGCTGCTCCTGGACCTCGATGCGCTCGATCGAGGACCAGTGAATCGGATTGGGTGGCGGCGCCGTGGGTGGCGGGCCGCCGAAGATCGCCTGGGGCTGGGCCGGAAAACCCTTGGCCCGCGTGAATCCCAGGCCACCCATTCCCGCGCGCGGGCCCGCCAGCTCGAACTGCCGGCCCGCGCCGGTCACGCGTGCCCAGCGCGCGCGCGCCAGGTCCTCGCGCAGGATTTCGAGCCTGACCGGATCGGGCTCCGCGGCCGCCGCCGGCTCCGCGGCGACCGAATCGGCCGCCGCAATCGTCGGGGCGCAGAACACCAAGGCCGGCACACTCCACGACGTGATGACCCCGCCCAGGATCGCGCTGACGCTTCGGTTCATCGACACAGCCCCCATCCCCCGGTCAGCCGTTCCCGGTCCCTCCGCTTCCTACACTAGAACCACCGGGTGATGACCACCTTCTTGTCGGTGTAGAACTCGACCGCGTCGCGCCCGTGGGCCTTGAGATCGCCGTAGAAGCTGCCCTTGGCGCCGCCGAACGGGAAGAACGCCATCGGGGCGGCCACGCCGATGTTGACGCCCAGCATGCTGGGCTCGACCCGGTAGCGGTACTCGCGCGCCCACTTGCCGCTCGAGGTGAAGATGCTGGTCGCGTTGCCCAGCTCGTGCCGGCGCACGATCTCGACCGCCTCGTCGAAATCCTTCGCCTTCATGACGCACAGCACCGGACCGAAGATCTCCTCCTTCGCGATCACCATCTCGGGGCGGACCTCGTCGAAAATCGTGGGCCCGAGGAAGTAGCCGTCCGGGTTGTTGGGATCCTTGTGACCGCGCCCGTCGAGCACCAGCTTGGCGCCCTCGGCGATGCCCTTCTCGATGTAGCCCAGGATCTTCTCGCGATGCTGCTTGGTGATGACCGGGCCCATCGTGACGCCCGGCGTCTCGCCGTCGCCGACCTTGATGCGCTTGGCCTCCTCGATGAGCCGGTCGCGGATCTTCGCGTGCGCATCGCCGACCGCGAGCACGACGCTGTTCGCGAGGCAGCGCTCGCCGGCGCAGCCGAAGCACGACTCGGTCGAGACCTGCGCGGCGCGCGGGATGTCGGCGTCGGGCATCACGACCACGAAGTTCTTGGCTCCGCCCAGGGCCTGGACGCGCTTACCGCGCTCGGCGGCCCGCTTGTAGATGTACTGGGCGACCGGCGAAGAGCCCACGAACGACACGCCCGCGATGCCGGGATGGTCGAGGATTCCGTCCACCGCCTCCTTGGCGCCGTTGACGAGGTTGATGACGCCCTCGGGGAATCCGGCCTCGTGCATGAGCTCGAACAGGCGCACCTGCGAGAGCGGCACGCGCTCGCTGGGCTTGACGATGAAGGTGTTGCCGCACGCCACCGCGTGGGGCAGGAACCACATCGGCACCATGAGCGGGAAGTTGAACGGCGTGATCGCCGCGAACACCCCGAGCGGCTGGCGCATGGTGTGGCAGTCGATGCCCGCCGCGATGTCCTCGAGCGCCGTGCCCATCATCCGGTCGGGAGTGCCGAGCGCCAGGTCGACGTTGTCGATCGCGCGCCGCACGCTGCTGCGCGACTCGTCGAGCGTCTTGCCGTGCTCCTGGGTGCACACCCGCGCGAGGTCGTCGAAGTGGTCCTCGAGCAGGGTCTTGAGCTTGAACAGCGGCTTCACGCGCTGGACCGGCGGGGTGGCACGCCAGGCCGGATAAGCCTTGAGCGCCGCCTGCACGGCGCGGTCCACGTCCGCCGCGGTGCCGAGCGGCACGCGGGCGATGAGTTCGTCGCTGGCCGGGTTGCGCACCTCGCCGAAGCGGGTGGCGTCCGACGCGATCCAGCGGCCGCCGACGTAGTTCTGGACCGTCCGGACCTTGGTGCCGGTCGCGGTGTCGTGGCCGTTGATCACGGCCGGGGCGCCGCTCGAGGTTGCACGCGATGCCGTCATGGGATTCGACCTCCCGTTGATCGTTCAGCCGGCGAAGTCGGGGCTCACGGGCACCGCGTCTTCCGGCAGTTCTGGGCGACTGCCGAGCGCCCCTCCGCCGCTCGATGGCGGGCGACGGCGTGGCGCGATCCCGAGCAGCAGGCATGCGCCTGCGGCGGCCCGGGCGTCCACGTCAGCATACACCGCGGCCCGCGCCAGGACGAACCGCGAAAGCGCCGCGTGGCAGGCCCGCCGGAAGGCCGCCGCCGGGCCGGACCGCCCGCGTCCGGGCCTAGCGCCGGGCGC
Source organism: Candidatus Eiseniibacteriota bacterium (assembly GCA_041498315.1). Taxonomy (GTDB): domain Bacteria; phylum Eisenbacteria; class RBG-16-71-46; order RBG-16-71-46; family RBG-16-71-46; genus JBGQIE01. The sequence goes on along the minus strand of JBGQIE010000025.1, from coordinate 20,150 downwards.
CGAGCCTGCGCTTGAGATCGCGGTACACGAGCGACATGTGCTTCCAGGCCGGCCGCCCTCCGCCGCGCCCCAGCCGCGCGATCGGCACCCACTCGGCGCTCGCGGCATCGTCGGCGGCGCGCGGCGAGCCCGAGCGCCAGCGCGCGAGGTAATAAAAGTTCATGGTCGGAAAGTAGCCGAAGCCGCGCAGATGGTAGCGGTCCCAGTAGAAGCCCAGAAACTCGACGCGCCCCACCGTGAGCCCGGTCTCCTCGCGCAGCTCGCGGCGCGCGGCGTCCTCGATGTCCTCGTTCGCGTCGATGAACCCGCCCGGGATGTCGAGGAAGCCGCGCTTGGGCGGATGCCCGCGCCGCAGGACCAGCACCGCGTCGCCCTTGACGACCAGCATGCCGGCCGCGGGCCGCGGGTAGTCGTAGATGAGATATCGGCAGCGCGGGCAGGCGATGCGCGGCGGGTGGGCGCGCCGGTTGCGCCGCACCGGCCGCCCGCAGCGCGCGCACGGGAAGGCCGGGCTCACGGCGCCATCACGGTCACCACCGCCGGGAGCGCGGTCATCGCCCCCGGCGACTCCGCCGCGTCCGCGTCGCGGTCCCAGCGCCCGAAGCTCGCGTAGCGGAACTTGTCCGCGCTCACGCACAACTCGGCTTCGTAGCCGCCATCCATGCACATGGCGTGGCTGAGCTCGAGCGGCGTCGCCTTGAGCAGCTCGGCGAAGTCCGAGAGGGTATAGGCGCCTTCGCTGGTGATGACGAGCAGGCGCCCGCGGCGGTCTTCGGCGACCACGGTGCGGTTCGCAATCCGGTCGCTCTTGCGGATGCGCAGCGTGCCCGAGTGGTCGAACAGCATGAACGACTGCGCCACCTCGCGCCACCCGGGGTGCGCGGGGTCGAGCGGCTCGCGGGTGAGATCGAGCACGCGCGCGGCGGAGGCACCCGTGTCGGGGGCCGCGACCAGCGCCGCCTTGTAGCCGGGGTGGAGCGTGCCCGACACCACCCGGCCGTCGCACACCAGCAGTCCCATGTACGAGAAGTCTTCGTAGAACTGCCCGGCGTTGAACACCGCGAGCGCGCCGGTGCGCCGCTGCCACTCGACGATGTTGAGCGGGCGTCCCTCGGGCATGAGCGAGTAGTGCCGCACCCGCAGGCGCACGCGCGCGGGATCGAGCCGGATCGCGACCACCTCGCCCGGGCCGCTCTTGCACCACACGTCGCCGCGGAAGGTGGTGAACTCCGCGCCCGGCCGCAGCGTGCGCCAGCGCGGTCCGCTCGCGCCGCGCGCGATGACGAGGATGCCGACCACGACCGCCAGGGCCGCCGCGATGCGCGTGACCGGCACGCTACGGGGAGCCATGGGCGGAGTGTGGGTGGGGCCCCGGCCGAAGTCAACGCTCGGGCCGGGCTCCGCCGCCTAGGGGTGGCTCAGCGAATCGTGGGCCGCGGCGGCGAGGGTCACCCCGGCCCGCAGCTTCTGCCCCGCGACCAGCTCGATCGGCGGCAGCTCTTGCGACTGGTAACCCGGCTTCTCGACCCGCACCCAGTGCTGGCCCGCCTCGACGCGATAGGTCGCGTCCGTCGCCTCGGGCTGGAGCACGCCGTCGATCGTCACCCGCGCGCGGTCGGGCACCGTGGTGAGCGTGAGGAATCCGAACGATTCGACCGGGGCGGGCGCGTCGGCCGACATGCGCGGCCCCTGGGCGAGCGCGCGCAGCACCGCGGTGGCGCCGGCGACCGGGCCCGCGAGCGGCTTCGCGGGCGGGGCGGCCGTGCGAGCCGCACGCTGCGTGGGCGGACCGTAGGGCGAGATCCGCGGGACCGGCTTGTAGGCCCACTGCTCGTCGGGCTCGGACTCGCTGGGCGCCACGAACGGGCGCAGCCGCGCGGCCAGCGCCGCCGGAATCGGCGGACCGTCGGACTCGCGCGCCGAAGTCGCCAGATCCACGGGCGGAGCCGCGATCCGGCTCGGGCTCGGCTCCGCGATCAGCATCGCGGCGACCAGGCAGCCGAAGGCGAACGCCGCCGTCGAGTAGACCGCCGAGCGCCAGCGCGCGAGCCGCTCGAGCGCCACGTCGAGCACCAGGCCGAGCGTCAGCGGCACGCGTGAGGCCGGCGCAGGTGCCGGAGCGGCCGCGGGCGCCAGCAGCGTGGCGGCCAGCGCGCGCTCGAGCGCGACCGCGTTCGGATAGCGGTGCGCGGGCTCGGGATCGATCGCCTTCTCGATCACGCGCGCGAAGTCGAGCGGCAGCTCGGGCCGCCGGTCGCGCAGCGGCTCGAACAGGCGGCGGTTGTGGTGCTCGGACAGCTCGAGCACGCTCTCGGCCTCGACCGGATAGCGGCCGCAGGCGAGGCGGTAGAGCAGCACGCCGAGCCCGTACACGTCGGTGCTCAGGCTCGCGCCCACGCCCATGAGCTGCTCGGGCGCAAGCGCGAGCGCGAACGCGTCGGCGATGCCGGCCTCGCTCACCTCATCGGGGCGCCGCCGCAGGTCGCCGAGCGAGCCCGAGTCCAGCAGGACGATGCGGCCGTCCTCCGCGCGCACCACCCCCGACGTCCGCACCTCGCGGTGGATGATCCCGACCGCGTGGATGGCGGTGAGCGCCTGGCAGAGCTCGAGCCCCACGCGCCGCACCTCGGCGGCCGGCAGCGGCCCCTCGCGCACCAGCAGCTCCTCGAGCGTGGGCCCGGCGTTGCGCTCCGACCACATCCCCAGGAAGCCCTCCCGCCGCTCGGCGCCGTGGACCAGGAGCACGTTCGGATGGCGCACGCCCGCGAGCCGCTTCGCCTCGTCGAGAAAGCGGGCCTCGTGGACGTCGTCGCCGGCGGGATCCGCGGGGCGCAGCCGCAGCGTGACCTCGCGCCCGAGCGCCGGGTCGCGCGCCAGGAAGCTGGCGCCGAAATGGTCTTCGCCGAGCCGGGCGAGGATCGCGAGCGGGCCCCAGGAGATGGGCGTCGCGGCGGGCCCATCGGCCCGCGAGGCGTCGGGATGCGCCGGGCCAGGAGCCCCGAGGCGGCCCTGCTCGATCCCCCGCATGTCGCCGCCTTCCCGCATCGGGCCTCCGGAATGGATGGGTGCAGCCCGCCGATGGTGAGCGCGGCGCGTGGCCAAGTCAAGAATCGGCGGGCCTGGGTTTCGGCGCGCCGCCCGGGCCCCAGGGCCGGTTTAGGCCTGGCCGGTGTGGCGCTGGAGGGCGCCGCGCAGCAGCAGCAGGTCGCCCACGTTCTCGAGCGTCACGAGCCCGACGAGCCGGCCGCCGCGCAGCACCGGCAGCGCCGAGCGGCCGCTGCCGCGCATGCGGGCGATCGCGTCCTCGAGCGGCTCGCCGGCCTCGGCGAAACCGCCGTCGCGGCGCACCGCGTCCCCGACCCGGCCCTCGATCCCGCCGCCCTGGATGCCGCGGATGAGATCGTCGCGGGTCAGCACCCCGACCGGCTCCTCGCCGTCCACGACCGGGAAGTCCTGCTGGCTCCCCGCCATCAGGGCGTCGGCCGCGCGGCGCAGCGGATCCTTCACGTCGAGGCGCTCGAATTCGGTGAGCATCGCCGCCTGGACCGGCAGCCCCTCGAGCGTGCTCCGGGTCTGAACCATGGCGCGCTCCTCGGCCGCGGCCAGGAACACGAACAGGGCGACGAACATGAGCCCGGGCAGGTGCTGCCACATGCCGAACAGGCCGAAGAGCAGCGCGATGCCCTGACCGATGCCGGCCGCAATGCGCGTCGCGCGCGAATAGGGAAGCCGGAACGCGAGCAGCGCGCGCAGCACCCGTCCGCCGTCCATCGGGAAGGCGGGAATGAGGTTGAACAGCAGCATCCAGACATTGATGACGAGCAGCACGCCCAAGAGGCCGCCACTCAGGGAGCTGAGCTCGATCGGGCGCCCGAGCAGGCTCAGCAGCACGAGCAGCGCCGCGCCGATGACTAGGTTGACCGCGGGGCCGGCGAGGGCGACCACGATTTCCTGCCCGGGCTGGTCGGGCATCTTCTGGAGCCGGGCCACGCCGCCGAAGGGCAGCAGGATGATGTCGCGCGTCAGGATGCCGTAGCGGCGCGCGGCCAGGGCGTGGCCGAGCTCGTGAAGCAGCACGCAGGCGAACACCAGGAGGAGCAGCGCCACCGCGCTCAGCGCGGCCTGGACGTTGCCCGTGAACAGCCCCTGGGCGACCGCGATCCAGCCCACGAACAGCAGGAACGTGACATGGAGCTCGACCCGGATGCCGAACGGCGAGCCGATGGGGATGGTCCAACGCACCCGCGAAGTTTCCCACAAACGAAAGACCCCGCCCAGTCGGCGGGGCTTCCGTGTGCGGCGCACCAGCGGATGGCGGCGTCGGGCCGCCCCGCCGCGAGTGCGGCTAGGCGGCGCGGTCCTCGCGCTCGTCGCCCTCGTCGCCGTCGAGGAACGAGCGCAGAGCGTCGAGGTCGCGGCGCGCGGTCACGTGTCCGGGGTGGATCCAGAGCGTGTGGTAGAGCAGCCGCAGGGCGGTCTCGATGCCGCCGAGCTCGATGCACGCGCTCGCGGCCAGATAGTGGAGTCCGGGATCGTGCGGCGAGCACGAGAGCCCGCGCAGCGCGTAGGCGAGCGCGTCACGCTCGTCGCCGCGCGCGAGCGAAGCCTCGGACGCCTGCGAGAACGCCTTCGCCGCGTCGGCGTTGGGCGGCGGATCGAGCCCCGGGATGTGGAGCTCGAGCTCCTGGAGCGCGAGCTTGAGCGTGTGCGCGACGTAGGGCTCGAGTCCGGCGGAGCGGTGGACGAGCACGCGGTCGGCGAGGTGCGCAAGCGCGCGCGTGACGTCGGTCATCTGAGGACGAGGTGCGTCCGGCACAACCAGCTCCCTCCGATGTCGGCGCCCGCTCGTGCATTCGCTGGGAGTGCGCGTGCGCCCTGTGCAACACTTATCGGCGGAAGGGCCGCATTCTTTAGCGCCGCGCTGCGGCGCGCAGGAACTGGGCGAGAACATTGCCCGCGACCGCGATCCGGTAGGCGCGGTCCGATCGGATGTCGTCGATGGGCGCGAGTTCGCGCTCGAGCGCCGCGCGCGCGGCCGGCTCCGCGAGGGCGGGCCGCTGGCCGAGCAGCGCGCGCTCGGCCTCGAGCGCGCGCAGCGTCACCGGCGCCACGCTCCCCCACGCGAGCCGCGCCAGGTCGATGGCACCCGCGCGCGCGGTGTGGAGCAGGCCGCTGAACACCACCTTCGAGATGCTCTGCGCCCGGCGCGTCCCGACCTTGCGGAAGAACGCGAACGCGCCCGGCGGCGCGTACGGGAGCCGGACGGCGGCGATCAGCTCGTCGGGCTCGAGGGCGAGATCGCGGTAGCCGCGGAAGAGCCGGTCGAAGGCGATGAGGCGCTCGCCGCGCACCGAGCGCGCGACCACCACCGCGTCGTGCGCCATGAGCACCGGGAGCGAGTCTCCGGCGGGCGAGGCGTTGGCGATGTTGCCGCCGATGGTGGCGCGGTTCTGAATCTGCGCGGCACCCACCTCGGAGGCCGCGGCGACCAGGGCCGGAAAGCGCCGCCGCAGGCCGGGGTGCTCGCGGATCTCGCGAAAGGTGGTGAGCGCGCCCAGGGTCGCGTGGGCGCGGCCGATGTGGATGCCGCGCAGCTCGCGCAGGCTCCACAGGTCGAGGAAGCGCCGCCCGCGCTGGTTTCCGGCGTTGAGGTAGACGAACAGGTCGGTCCCCCCCGCGAGCGGGATGGGGCGCTCGCCATCCGCCTGGTGGAGTGAGGCGAGCGCGTGCGCGAGACTGCGCGGCCGGATGACCTCGAGCTGCGAGAGCGCCGATCTCATGACCGGCCGGCGCGCCGGCGCCCGCGTCCGGCCCCCGCCGCGGCGCGCACCGCCTCCACGATCTTCTGGTAGCCGGTACAGCGGCACAGATTGCCGGCCAGCGCCTCGCGCACCGCCGCTTCACTCGGCACCCGCCCGCGCGAGCGGGCGATCAGCTCCGAGGCCGAGATCAGCATGCCGGGGGTGCAGATGCCGCACTAGGCGCCGCCCAGCTCGACGAACGCCCGCTGGAGCGCCGAGAGCCTGGATCCCGAAGCCAGTCCCTCGACCGTGACGATGCGCCTGCCGGCGGCGTGGATCGCGGGCACCAGGCACGAGTTCACCGCGCGCCCGTCCACGAGCACCGTGCAGGCGCCGCACTCGCCCTCGCCGCAGCCCTCCTTGGTGCCGGTGAGTCCGCATTCGTCGCGCAGCACGTCGAGCAGCCGCTTGAGCGCGGGCACGCGCACCCGGCGGCGCTTGCCGTTGACGGTCAGGGCGAGCGTGACCGGGGCGCGCGGAACGGGGCGCCGTGCGCTCATTTGATGTCCCCCGCGCCGGTCCGCGCCGTGGCGAGCGCCGACAACAGCCGCTCGGGGCTCGCGGGAATGCGGTCCAGCGCCACCCCGGTCGCCTGGGCGATCGCCGCGATCACCGCGGGCGCCGGGGCGTCCATGGGCAGCTCGCCCACGCCCTTGGCGCCGAAGGGGCCGCGCGAGTACGGCACCTCGACGATCTCGACCGCGATCGGGGGCGCGTCCATCGAGGTGGGGATGATGTAGTTGGTGAGCTGGCAGTTCCACACCCGGCCCTGCTGCCAGCGCACGTCTTCGAGCAGCGCCCAGCCGAGCCCCTGGACGATGCCGCCTTCGATCTGGCCCGCGGCGAGCACCGGGTGGATCGCCTTGCCGATGTCCGCCGCGGTCGTGACGTCGAGCACGCGCGTCTCGCCGGTGTCGAGATCCACCTCGACTTCGGCCGTCGCGGCGCAGTACGAGAACACGCCGTACGCGTCGCCGCGGTAGGTCGCGTCGTCCCACTCGATTCCGGGCGGCTTTTGATAGCGGCGCTCGACCCGGAGCGGCCCGCGCGCGGCGAGAAAGCTGCGCGCGACGCGCTGGAAGTCCCTGGCCCCGTCGAGCGGCCGTTCCGCGTAGAGCTCGAGCCGCTCGCGCATGCCGCGCGCGCACTCGACGAGCAGGCCGCCTACTACCATCAGCGTGCGCGAGGCCACCGTGGGCCCGCTGTCGGGCACCGCGGCGGTGTCGGGCGTGTGGACGAGCACGAACTCGGGCGGCACGCCGAGCATCTCGCCGACCATCTGGGCGAAGATGGTGTTGGTGCCCTGGCCGATCTCGGTGCTCGCCGCGAGCACGCGCGGCCGCCCCTCGGGCGTCAGCTCGAGCGCCGCGAGCGAGGCCAGCCGCACCTCGCCGCTGCCGGTGAAACCCGCGCCGTGATAGACCAGCGAAAGCCCGATCCCGCGGCGCAGGCGCCGCGCCCCGGCCGGCGTGCGGCCCGCGCGCTCGGCGGCCGCGGCGGCGGCGTTCTCGCGCGCGTAGCGGGCGCGCTTCGCCGCGTAGCGCGCGCGCGCGGCGCAGCGCTCGAGCGTCTCGTGCGCCCCCACGCTCTCGCGCAGCGTCTGCCCGGTCGGCGTCACGTCGCCCACGCGGTAGGCATTCGCGCGCCGCAGCGCGAGCGGATCCATGCCGATCGCGGCCGCGATGCGATCCATGTGGCACTCGGTCGCGAACTGGGTCTGGGGCGCGCCGAACCCGCGGAAGGCGCCGTTGGGCGGCGTGTGGGTCGCCACCGCGCGCGCGTGGATGGCGACGTGGGGGCAGCGGTAGGGACCGGCGGCGTGAATGGCGCCGCGCGACAGCACCACCGGCGAGAGCGTGAGATAGGCCCCGCCGTCCATGAGGATGTCCATCTCCCACGCGGTGAGCGCGCCGGCACGCGTCACCCCGGCGCGGATGCGGCAGGTGCAGGGATGGCGCTTGGTGGTCGCGGCGATGTCCTCGAGCCGGTCGTACATGATCTTGACCGGCCGCCCGCTCTTCCACGCCAGGAGTGCTGCGTGCCCGCCGATCATGGACGGGTACTCCTCCTTGCCGCCGAAGCCGCCGCCGGTGACGGTCTGAATCACGCGCACCTGGTCGTCGGGAAGCGCGAAGATGCGGGTGAGCGCCTTGTGGACGTAGTAAGGGCACTGGAGCGAGCCGCGCACCGTGAGCCCGCCCGCGGCGGTGCGCTCGGCGATCATGCCGTTGTTCTCGATGTAGAGCTGCTCCTGGTGTCCGGTGTGGTATGCGCCGGTGACGATCGCCTCGGCGGCCGCGAACCCCGCCGCGAGGTCGCCGCGGGCGATCTCGATCGTCTTGAAGATGTTATCGTCGCCGTAGATCAGCGCCTTCTTCGCCAGCGCGTCCTCGATCGTGAGCACCGGCTCGAGCGGCTCGACCTCGATCCGCACCGCGCGCACCGCGGCCTCCGCGCGCTCCGGGTCCTCGTGGGCGAGGAGCAGGATGGGCTCCTCGGCGTGGCGGATTTCGTTGGCCGCGAGCAGCGGCTGGTCGTCCTCGATGAGCGCGACGACGTTTTCGCCCGGGATGTCGAGGTGGTCGGCGACGGTGACGCCGCGCCAATCGAAGGCGGGGTCGAGCTCGATCTTGCGGATGATTCCGCGCGCCACCGTCGAGCGCACCGTGCGGCCGTGGAGCATGCCCGGGATGCGCAGGTCGTCCACGTAGAGGGCGTGGCCCGTGACCTTGTCGAAGGCGTCGAGCTTGGGCCCGCTCACGCCCACCACGGCGGGCGGACGCAGGATGCGGTGCGGCTTCGGCGCGCGGCGGCGGTACGCAGCCGGGCCGGACTTCCGCTTGGAGCGAGGGGTAAGGCGCGCCATTTGGGGAGATTAGGGCGTCGAGCCGCCCGCCGCAAAATCGCGCCCGTCACCTCGCTCGGCGAGCCGGTCGCCTGGCCAGCACCCGCGGTGAGACCTCCGCCGCACGCGCCGGTCCCGCCAGGCTTCGCCGCAAGGCGCGGACCCACTCCAGTCGCGTCTCCTGCATCGCGATGGCGCCGCGTGACATCCGTTCGGAGAAGGCGGCCCCCGCGAGGCCCACCTCCGCATCGCGCGCGCGCGCGATCATCTCGCCCAACCGGCGCTCGATCTCGCGCAGGACCTCGCGCTGGTGCGCCGGCGGGAAGAGCGTGAGCAAGGCCATGCGTGCGCGCAGGGGGTCGGGCGGCACGCCCACGACGTCGTCGCCGACGGGTGGACCCATCCAGCGGACGAGCGCGCGCCGCCCGGCGGGCGTGAGGCGGTAGAGCCGGCTGCGGCGTGAGCCGGTCGCATGCGGTTCCGACCGCACCAGGCCGGCCTTCTCGAGACGGGCGACGAGGGGGTAGATGGCGCCGGCGCTGCCGCTCCAATGCGGGCTCGGCGAATCGAGAAACTCCCGCCGCACCTGGTAGGGCGTGCACGGCTGGCCGGCCCACACCACGCCCATCACGGTGCCCTCGAGCTCGGTCAGGGGTCGGGATCGCGGCATGCGGACTCCGAGGTTCGAAAACTGGGGCCCGGGCACGATGGCGCTCCGCCCTGGCGGCCTGCAACCTTTGTATAGTACGCTTCGTACTATACGCTGTCCACGGCATTCCACGCCCGGCCATCTTCGAGGAGGTTTCGACCCATGCTCGCTCCATTGCTGCTGCTGGCCCTTGCCGCGTCCACCTCCGAGGCTCCTCATGGGCACCCGGTCATGATGCGGGCGCATGCGATCACCTGCGAGCTGGCCGCGGATTCGGTCGTGGTCCCGATGCAGATCGTCGGTGGTCACATCCGCGTCGACGTCATGGTGGAAGGCAAGGGACCGTTCCCGTTCCTGTTCGACACCGGCGCGAGTGGCAGCGTGATGGACCTCGCGTTCGCGAAGCAGCAGGGGCTCGCGCTCGGGTCGGAGGTCATGGTGGGCAGCCCCAACGGCGGCGGGCGGCCGGGGCGGATGGTGACCCTCGATACGCTGCGAATCGGAGGGCTCGTGACGCACGGGATGATGAGCATCGCGTTCGACGGGCTGCCGTTCCCTCCCGGCCCCGATGCCCCGCGCGGCGTCATCGGGCCCTACGGCATGAACGGGCTGCTCGTCACGCTCGACTACCCGCACCTGCGGCTGGTGTTCCGGCGCGGGGCGCTGCCCGCGCCCGACGCCAGGGAGATCTTCGGCTGGGACCGCAGCCGCCCTCTGCCCGAGATCCCGGCGACGCTTGCCGGCGTGCCGGTCGCCGTTCATCTCGATTCGGGCGCGCCCGGCGGGCTCGGCATGCCGGTGGCGTTCGAGGGCAAGCTGCCCATGGCGGGACCGCTGGTCGAGATGGGCCGGGCCAAGACCGTCGATCGCGATGTCGTGACGCGGGGAGCCACGCTGAAGGGCGATTTCGTCATCGGACGCTGGACGCTCGAGAAGCCGACCGTGCGCTTCTCCGGGGCGCTACGCGATGTCGGGAACGTTGGCGCTGAGATCCTGCGTCAGTTCGCGATCACGATCGACCCGGCCAACGCGCGCCTGCGGCTCCTGGGACCGCCGGATGGGAAGCTCACCGCGCCGGTCGAGAAGCCCGCTTCAAATTGGGCACCGGCGGGCGGGGAGAGATGAGTTAGAATTCGGGGCACGTCGGAGCCTCCGCCTCGGACCTTACGCCGGAGAACTGCCATGCCTCGACCCCGCGCCCTGCTCGCCGCCCTCCCGTGTGCCGCTCTCATCGCCCTCTGGCCCGCCGTTCCCCGCGCCGGCGCGCTCAATGCGAGCGCGAGCTGCGTGGACGGCAGCCACATCACGTTCACCTGGTCGTTCTACGAGGATCCGTTCAACCCGACCGGCTACCCGGAATGGGTGGGGTACGACGTCCTGCGGCGCTCCGTGACCGGATGCGGCGCATTCGTGCGCTTGAACGCCACGCCCTATCCGCGCACCCCCGGGGCGAGCGAGAGCTTCTCGTACACCGAGACGCCGCCCGCTTCGGGAACGATGTACGACTACCAGGTGATCCTGGTGGACGCGAGTCGCCAGCAGCTCTTCCCCGGGCCGCAGACCTGTGATTGCGTCGCTCACGATGGGTGGGCGAGCTGTCCCGAGTTCTCCGCCGCCATCACCCGGGGCAGCCTGATCGATATCGGATGGGCCCTGTACATCCAACCCTGCCCCGACGCGTGCAGCCAGAGCTTCACCATCAGCGGGCCTCAGGCCGACGCGCTGCGGCCCTACGCGGGGACGGGCACGGTGCTGCGCTTCTTCGGGCAGGCCGCGTGCGGATCGTTCGAGGGCTGCTCGCTCAACCTCAATCACTACGACCTCGGGTCGTGCGCGCCCACGCCGGTGCGGCGCTCCACGTGGGGAAGCGTCAAGGCGATCTATCGCTAGCCTCGCGTTCCCGCCGCGCTAGAGCGACAGGTCCCGGTTCACGTTCTTGTAGTAGATGTAGCGCGCCGGCTGGGAGCCGGTGGCGAGGAAGCCCTGCGGGCAGTAGGGGCCCATCCAGATGAAGTCCCCCGTTTGCACTTCGCGCCAGGTGTCGCCCAGGTAGTAGTCGCCCGCACCCTGCAGGAAATAGAGGCCGTGCTCCATGACGTGGGTTTCGGTCATGGGGAGCGAGGTGCCGGGCGGGAACGTGAAAATGTTCATCGCCAGGTCGTAGTCGACGGTGTCGGGCAGTAGCTTCTTGAGCAGCAGCGCCTCGATGTCCATGAACGGCTCGCCCACGACGTCGCGCTCGTTGCCGAAGCGGTTCTGCGGCGCGTGGCCCGTCAGGGGCTCGTAGCGCTTCTTGAGCCACAGGAGCTTCGCTCCGCCCGGCGCCGCCGTGAGCGCGAACGCGGAGCCGGGCGTGAGGTAGGCGAACCCGCCGGGCGCGAGGTCGTGGGTCGCCCCGCCCGCTTCGATCTTCGCCCGCCCCGCGAGCACGTAGAAGAACGCCTCGAGTCCCGCCGGCAGCGTCTGCTTCGAACCACCGCCCGCGGCGACGTCGAGCAGGTATTCGACGAACCGGGCGCCCATCGCCGGCGCGGTCAGCACGCGCGCCGCCGTCGCGGCCCACTCCGGCAGCACGCTCTCGGGGATGCCCTCGGGAGGCAGGATGGCGTAGTTGCGCTTCACCACCGCGCGGCTCGCGGCCCGACCGCCCTGTTCAGTCATAATTCCGTCATTCCGTGCAGTCCCCTCGCCCCGGCTCTGGTATTTTTCCGGACCTGCCAGACTGGCGGACGACTCCCACGGAGGCCCCGATGGACGCCGCACTCGATCCCGACACGATCCGCGAGATCTTCGCCCGGCTCTCCGCCGCCAACCGGCAATTCGCGGCAGACTACCCCGGCGAGAGCGCCGACCGCCAGCCGGTCCACACGGTCTACGGGGGCGCCCACCTGTTCAAGGCCGACCTCGCCGCCCGGCTGGGCGCCGCCGCCCTCCAGACGCTCGAGGAGTACGCGCCCCGCCCGGCGGCGTTCGCGCGCGCGCTCGGACTCTCGGGCGGCGCGGGCCTCGCCGCCACGATCCATCGGCGCGTGGTCGAGAAGCTGACGCGCGAGCCGGTCGAGGACTACCGCATCGACTTCGAGGACGGCTACGGCAACCGCCCGGATGGCGAGGAGGACGGCCACGCCACGGCGTGCGCCGAGGAGATGGCGCAGGGCATGGCGCGCCGCTCGCTCCCGCCCTTCGTCGGCATCCGCATCAAGCCGCTGAGCGAGGAGCTGGCGACCCGCAGCCTGCGCACGCTCGAGCGCTTCGTCTCCGGACTCGCGCGCGCGACCGGTGGGACGCTCCCGGCCAACTTCGTCGTCACCCTGCCCAAGGTGACGCGGGCCGAGCAGGTGGCCGCGCTGGTGGACGCGCTCGCCCAGCTCGAGCGGGCGCACCGGCTCGAGCCTGGGGGACTGCGCATCGAGCTCATGATCGAGACCCCGCAGTCCATCTTCGGCCCGCGCGGCGAGATCATGATTCCCGCGCTGGTCGCGGCCGCGCGCGGGCGCTGCCGCGGCGCCCACTTCGGCACCTACGACTACACCGCGGGCGTCAACATCACGGCGATGCACCAGGTGCCGGCGCACCCGGCGTGCGATTTCGCGCGGCACGTCATGCAGGTGTGCCTCGCCGGCACCGGGGTCACGATCTCGGACGGCGCCACGACCGTGATGCCGGTGGGCCCCCATCGCGCCGCACCCGGCCGCAAGCTCACCGCCGCGCAGCGGGCGGCGAACACGCGCGCGGTCCACCGCGCCTGGAAGATCCACTACGACGACGTCCGCAGCTCGCTGCGCCACGCCTACTACCAGGGCTGGGACCTCAATCCGGGCCAGCTCCCGACCCGCTACGCCGCGGTGTTCGCGTTCTTCCTCGAGGCCAAGGCCGAGGCCGCCCAACGGCTCCAGCGCTTCGTCGAGCGCGCGGCCCAGGCCACCCTGCTGGGCAACATCTTCGACGACGCCGCGACCGGCCAGGGGCTGCTCAACTTCTTCCTGCGCGGGATCAACTGCGGGGCGCTCACGGAGGACGAGGCGCTCGCGACCGGGCTCACGCTCGAGGAGCTCCGCGGGAGGTCGTTCGTCAAGATCCTGAACTCACGGCGGGAACGGAGCTAGGGAACGGAGCTCGCTAGACCGCGCCGCCCGCCCGGCCGCGGGAGCGGCCGGCGGGCGGCCACGGCCCTCAGTTCCTGGTCGGCGACGGCTCACCTTTCGACTGGATTCCAGGCATCTCGCTGAAGTAGAAGCCGATCTCCTCGTCGACCGGGAGGCTCGAGATCAGCGTCTGGAGCGCTTTGTCCATCGCAACGACACGCTTCGCGAGCGCGCCGAAGGTCGCGGCGATCCTGTGGGGCTTGATGTGGCACCACGGGAAATTGATGCAATCAATGATGAAGCCGTTGCTCAGGATCCCATGCGTATCCACGTCGACCGTCGTGCGGGTCTCGTAGGAGTTGCCTTTGATGGAGGCGACGGCGTTCAGAGCGTCGCTGTAGAAGCGGAATGCGTTCTCGATCCCTCTCAACTGGATCCAGAGTTCGCGGATCGTGATCTGATTCTGATCGCTAGCCATGGACGTGTCCTCCCGACTCTCGTGCCCAACGCCCGGCCGCCGCGCCCCCGTTCGGGGGCCATCTGCGCACGCGGGCTGGACACGGGTGATGTGACCTGCGACAGCAACTTGCGCCATTCGATCGTCAGTGGGTCGTCTCGATCGGCCTCCTTCCACAGCGAGCCAAGCTGCTCGAGCACGCGCCGCGCCCGGGCATTCGCCCCCACGCGGGTGCACGCCCGGCCCAGATGGAGCAACGCTTCCGGATAGTTCGGATTGAAGGCCAGGACGCGCTCGAGTTCCTCGATCGCCCGCGCCGGCTTGCCGTTCTCGAGCAACGCCCGCCCCAGCCAGGTCCGGAAGTACGCATCGTCCCCCTCGCTGGTGTAGCGCAGCGCCCGCTCGAACATGAGCACCGCCTCACCGGCCCGGGATCGCCCGAGCGCGATGACGCCCTCGAGGTGGTAGTAGAGACGCCGGCTGCCGAACGCTTCGACCGCGGTCGTATCCGCCGCGGGCGACTCGAAGCCCGCCGCGATGGCCTCGAGGCAGTGTCCGGCCCTGACGCTGTCCCTCAGGCCGGCCGCGAGCATGCCAGCGATCCAGTAGTTGTAGGCCTCGGGCTGGCGCGCGAGCACCGAGTCGATCAGACCGAGTCCCTCCGCGTAGCGCTGCCGCCGGTGCATGACCAGCGCCAGCCACGAGTAGGCCCGGGTGGCGGAGGCGAACCGGTCGGGCGCGGCGATCAGCTGCCGGAACAGCCCTTCGGCCTCGTCGAACCGTCCGAGGAAGGTGAGCAGGAACCCGCGGAGCGCGCGGGCCGAGCCGGGCTCGATCGCGTCGAGGGTGTCGCACAGGGTCAGCCCGGCGCGGTAGTTGCCGAGGTTCATCTGGAGCTGGATCAGCTCGCGCAGCGGCGCGCGCTCGTGAGGGAACTCGGCATGCCAGGAGGCGAGCAGCGCCGCCGCCCGGTCCTTGCGGCCGATCTCGACCAGCGACTGGGACCACTGGGGATAGAAGGAGTAGTCGTAGGGGTCGAGCTCGCGCAGGATCGCGTATTCGGCCGCCGCCTCGCCGAACCGGCGCTTGCGCCTCAACTGCTGGGCGAGCCGGCTGCGCGTCCAGACGTCGTCCGGATCGCCCGCGAGCACCTCCTGGTACTTTCGGATCGCGCCCTCGGACTGGTGGCGGGCCAGCAGGTCCTCCGCCTCCACCAGCCGGATGGTCTTGACCGAGGCCCGGCTCCGGTACTTCATCGCCAGCGCGAGATGCGCGTCGCTTTCCATTATTTCAGGCGTCAGGCTGGCCAGCAGCAGGTGGGCGTCGGTGAACGTCGAGTCGATGGCCGTGGCCTGGCGGAGGTGGTCGAGTGCGGCCGGGACGTCGTTCAGCTCGCGCTCCTCGAGCGCGCGGTGGTACTGCATGAGCGCGTCCATCGAGGTGGTGAGCAGCTGACCGGTGCCGCGCGGCTCGCGCAGGGCCTGCCGCCCCCGATTGCCCAACGCCGCGGCCACGTCGGCCGCCAGGGCATCGATCGCGGGATAGAAGTCGGCTTGCAGATCCGCCAAATCGCGCGACCAGCTCTTGGTGAGCAGCCCGGTGCGCACGTCGGTCAGCTCGCAGCTGACGCGGGTTGCGGTCCCGCGGGGCTCGAGGGTCCCGCTCACGAGGTACGACGCCCCCAGGCGCCGGGCCGTGACCAGGCCCGCGGCGCGCTGATCCTCGGCCCCTTCCGGCCGCAGCGCCGCGAAGCCCGCGGCCACGGCCTGGCGGCTGATCACACGGAATCCCTCGCGGTTGCCGAGCGATCGGATCAGGCAATCCATGACGCCGCTCGACAACCAGCCCATATCGGGGCCCAGGGCCGCTCCCTCCCACTTCGTCACCATGATGCGCGGGGCGCGCGGCGCACCGAGCCAGGCCGGGTTCGCGACCATCAAGCCGACCAGCGAGAGCCCCAGCGCGCCCGAGACGCCCGCCCACAGCAAACGCCGCGGAAGCGGCCGCCCCCGGGCCAGGAGCCCGCGCCCGAGCCCGAACGCCGGCTCCGCGATGCGGCCGCGGATGAGCTCGAGATCGTGGAGCATCTCGTCGATGCTCGCGTAGCGGTCCGCGCGGTTCTTGCGCAGCGCGTGGGCGATCACCCGCCCGATGCCCTCGGGCAGATCGGAGCGCAGGGTCGCGGGATCGGGGGGATCGCGATTGAGGATCTCGTAGAAGAGCGCCGCCTCCTCCTCGGCCACGAACGGCGGGCGCCCGACCAGCAACTCGTAGAGCAGCACCCCGAGCGCGTAGATGTCGGTGCGCGCATCCGCGCCCTCGCCGCGCAGCTGCTCGGGCGCCATGTAGGGCAGCGTTCCGACGATGCGGCTCAGGTCGGTCAGCGTCGAGCGGTCGGCCAGATGGGCGACGCCGAAGTCGAGGATCTTGTACTGCCCGGTGGGCGTCGCCATCACGTTCTCGGGCTTGATGTCGCGATGAACGACCCCGAGGCCGTGGGCGGCCTGGAGCCCGGCGCCCACCTGGCAGGTGATCGCGAGCGCCTCGGCCGGGCTCAGTCGCCCGCCGCGCATCGCCTCGCGCAGCGACGCGCCGGGAATGAGCTGCATGACCAGGAAGTACTCGTCGCCCTCGTGGATGATCTCGTGCAGGGCGACGACGTTGGGATGGTCGATGCGCGCGATCGCCTGCGCTTCGCGCAGGAAGCGGTGATTGGTCGCCGCGCGGTCGTGCGCCGAGGGCTTCACGACCTTGATGGCGACCAGGCGCTCGAGGTCGAGGTCCTCGGCCTTGTAGACCGCCCCCATGCCGCCCTCCCGGATCAGCTCGATGATCCGGTAGTGCGAGATCCGTTTTCCGATCACTGGGTCCCCCGAGCAAGCGGCGACCGAGCGCGCTGCGGATCCTCGGGGGGCGGGCTTCGGCTCGCGGAGGCGCGCCGGTCGGGCCGCGTCCCTCGAAAAGCCGATGAGCGTTCGGTTCAGCTCGTTGGGTTCATTCTACGCGCGCACCACGTGCGCGACACCTTTATAGTGCGCCGCCTTAGGGGGCCCCCGCCATCAGCTTCCGCGGCAGATCGAGTATCCAAAGGGCTCGAGAGCAGGGGCGCGTGATGGTGCTGGGAGGGGGTCCCACACCTCGAAAGTCACGGTGATTCCGGGGTAGAACGAGGCCTCGCGGCGGGTGCTCTCAGCGCCCGAGCGTGCGGCGCCCACCCCTAGTGGAGACGGAAGCTGAACGGGATCGCGGTCCATACCGCGACCGGCTGGTTATTGACGAGCGCGGGTTTAAACACCCACAGGCGCGCGGCCGCGAGTGCCGCATCGTTCAGCATCGGCACCTGGCGCTTGTCGTCGAGTCGCGCCTCGGTTGGCTTTCTCCAGCCTCAGCCGCGTGATGGGGCGCTCCTCGCGCAGCGCAGCTCGTGCCGCGCGTCTCCGACCAGCGCAGCACATGTTGCAGGTGCGCCACACACCATGCGCCGTGCGCGTCCTCGAATTGCAATGGCCCGCCCCAACTCTCGCGATTCCCGCACCTCGGACCCGCTGGAGTGCCGTGGCATGGCGGGTGCTGTTCACATGGAAGCCGCTGCAACGCACTCCTGGTGCCGGTGGGTGCCGGGAACAACCGAAGGGGGATCAAGGATGCACGCAGCCCGTAGTCGGAGTGTCGTTCGCCCGCTCGTTCTCGCGGCCACTACCGCCGCGTTTGTTCTCGCCATGTCCGTTGTCGTCGCGCAGGCTCCGGCCCATGCGGCGACGGCGGCCGAAACGAAGAAGCACGCCAGGAGCGAAGCCGCCGAAGCAAAGAATGAAAAGGGTGAACACCTTCAGAAGCTCAGCCAGCGCCTCAAGCTCACCGCCGACCAGACGGCGAAGGTGAAGTCGATCATGGAAGCCCAGTGGGCACAGTCGCGCGAGCTGCGCGCCAAGTACAAGGGGCAGACCTCGACGCCGGAGAGCAAGGCTGCACTGGAGAGTGCGCGCAAGGATCTACATGCGGACACTGAAGCCAAGCTGGCTCAGGTGCTGACCGCAGATCAGATGACCGAGTTCAAGAAGATGCGCGCGGAGCACATGAAGCACAGGGAGTCGGAGAAGAACGAGAAGGATGAAGGGAAAGAAGGCAAGGAGTAGAGCCAAGGGATCGACTGCGAGGACGCCCGGGGCCCACGGGGACTCGGGCGTTCTTCGCTTGTTCAGCCCTGCCCCGGAGCCTCCGCCCTCAGCTCCCCCGATACGTCGAATACCCGAACGGGCTCACGAGCAGCGGCACGTGGTAGCGCTGCGCGGGATCGCGCACCTCGAAGGTGATGGTGATGCCGGGGTAGAACGAGGTCTCGCCGCGGGCGCGAAAGTATTCGCCGGCCTCGAAGATGAAACGGTAGTGGCCGGGATCGAGCGCCGTCCCGGGCTTGATGAAATCGCGCACCCGGCCGTCCAGATCGGTCTCCTTCTCCCCCAGCTTCACCCAGCCGCGCTCGATGCGGTAGATCTCGAGGGTCACGCCCATACCTTTGGCGGGAGTGCCGCGCGACAGGTCGAGGACGTGGGTCGTGATCGCGCTCATGAGTCCCTCGCCAGGAGCTTCTCGAGCCGCAGCCGCGTGATGGCGCGCTGCTCGCGCGACGCGTTGACCAGTTCGGTGTCGGGGTCGTTCGCGAGCCGGCCGTTCAGCAGCTCGAGCATCTGGTCCGCCGACTTGCCGCTCGCGCACACGATGAAAATATAGCCGAACTTCTCCTCGTACGCTTGATTGCCCTGGGCGAGCGCCTCGATCGTGTCCTCGGGCGCCGCCTCAGCGCCACGCTGCTCCTCGCCCGCCCACGCGGCGGTCGCGGCGAACTTGTGCCGCAGCGCCTCGCGGTCGCCGATGCGCGGATGGTGCGCGAAGGCCTCGAGCCAGTCCGCGCGTTTGAGCTTGTCGGCGACACGCTCGGCGGCGGCGAACAGCCCGGCGCGGTTGCGGTAGGGGCGGCCCGCGGCCATCCGCCACGCCCACGTGCGCGAGCCGCAGCAGCGCTCGAGCGCGGCGCGCGCCTCGTCGTCCGGCAGGCGGTTGAGCTCCTCGAGCGTCACGGCGTGATCGCCCCGGCGCGCGCCAGGCGCTCGATGAGCGCGGCCGCGAAGCGGCAGCCGGCCGCGAGCGCCTCGGGGTCGGTGAACTCGTCGGGCGAATGGCTCACCCCGCCCCGGCTCGGCACGAACAACATCATCGCCGGCACCCCGGCGCGGGCGAACACCATGGTGTCGTGCGCGGCGCCGCTCGCCATACGGCGGTGCGGGATCCCGAGCTCGCGCGCGAGCCGCTCGGCGCCTTCGACCAGGGCGGCCGAGAGCGCGGTGGGCTCCATGCGCGAGCGCTCCTCGATCTCGAGCGTCACCCGGCGCGCCGCGACGATCTCCAGGCAGCGCCGCCGCAGCGCCTGGTCGAGCCGCTCGAGCGCATCGGCCTCCACGTGGCGCGCCTCGAGCCACAGCTCGCAGCTTCCGGGCACCACGTTGGCGAGCCCGGGGCTCGCGCGCACGAAGCCGGCGGTGGCGACCGCGGGTTCGCCCGCCGCGCGCGCCTCGGCCTCGGTGGCGAGGATCATCTCGGCGGCCGCGGCGAGCGCGTCGCGGCGCAGCGCCATGGGCGTGGTCCCCGAGTGGCGCGCCTCGCCGCCGATCGTGAGGCGCAGCCGCCGGTAGCCGGCGATGTGATCGACCAGCCCCACGGCCAGCCGCTCCGCCTCGAGCACCGGGCCCTGCTCGATGTGGAGCTCGAGCATGAGGGCGGCGCGGAACAGCGGCTCGAAGGGCCGCGCTCCCGCGGCGAGCGGGGCGGCGCAGCCCTTCGCCCGCACGCCCTCGAGGGCCGCGCGCCAACTCACCCCGCCCGCGTCGGTCACGCGATCCAGCTCCTCGGCCGCCACCTGGCCGAGCAGGCTGCGGGCGCCCATGAGCCCGGCCTGGAAGCGGCTCTCCTCCTCCTCGCAGGTCGCGAAGCCCACGACCGGGATGCCGCCCGCCTCGCGCGGCTGCGCCGCGAGCAGTAGCCCCGCGATCGCCCCGAAGGCCCCGTCGAAGCGGCCGCCGTGGACCACGCTGTCGAAGTGCGAGCCCACGAGCAGCACCGGCCGGGAAGGATCGCGCAGCCGCAGCGCGGGATCGTGGAAGCAGAGGTTGCCGGCGCCGTCGGGTGTCGCGGCGAGACCCAGCTCGCGCGCCCGGGCCGCGAGCCACTGGTGCGCGCGGCACCACGCGTCGTCGTAGGCGAGGCGCGTGACCCCGTCGCCCGGCGCACTGATCGCGGCCAGGGCATCGAGGTATCC
>JBGQIE010000024.1:0-24748 GCA_041498315.1 Candidatus Eiseniibacteriota bacterium | reverse complement strand
GGCACGCGACGGGCGAGCGCCTCGGCGGCCGCGAAGAAGACCAGCAGGTTGAAGACGTGCGCCAGCATGACGTAGCCGCCCTGGACGTCGGTGCGGCTGAAGGCGAGCATGTAGGTGAAGCGCATGACGAGGGCCAGGGCGAGCATCGCGAGCAGCGCCGTGCGCGGCTCGCGCAGGCGCTCGCGGATCGCCTGGACGCGCGTCAGGCCCGGCGCGCCGCGCAGGGCCGCGAGCGCCACGATCCAGGCGGCGAGGTAGGCGACCAGGAAGCTCGCGAGATCGGCGGCGTTGACCGAGGTGTTGCGGATGGTCCACAGGCTTGTGCCCAAGTCGACGTGCGGGAAGCTCGACTTGATGCGCGCCGAGACCGGCATCCAGGTGCCGAAGCGGCTCGTGCTCCACAGCACGTAGGGGAGCACCGTGAGCCCCGCCCACAGCGCGCGCTGGCCGAGGGCGCGAAAGCCCGACGGCCGGCCGGGGGCGAGCAGCGCCATGGTGCCGAGCGCCGCGACCACGATCGGCAGGTTGTCCACCCGCGCGAGCAGGAGCAAGCCGAGCAGGATGCCGTCGATGAGCCCGGCGCGCGCGCCGGGGGCGAGCAGCCCGCCGCGCAGCGCCCGGTCGAGGTAGAGGGTGCCGAGCCCCAGGACCAGTGCCGCGTCCATGCCGAACTGCTTCTTGGGCACGATGAAGAAGGCGTAGAAGGCGATTCCCGCCGCGACCGCGAGCCCGCGCAGGTCGCCGCCGAACACCCGCGCATCCACGAAACGCGCGAGGAGACGCACCAGCCCGGCCAGCCCGACCAGCAGGGCGAGCAGGCTCACGAGCAGCCCGGCGCGGTAGCAGCCCAGCACCGAGGCGCCGGGGACCAGCACCCGGTCGAAGCCCACGAGCAGCAGGGTGTAGAGCGGATTGAAGCCGTTCGTGGGATGGATGCGATCGAAGCTCGCGCCATGGCCGAGGCACACGTTGCGCGCGATCGCCAGGTAGTAGCCGGCGTCGTCGCCGACCAGCAGCAGCGCGGACCAGCGCGGATCGCCCGCGAGCAGCACCCAGCCGATGAGCACCACCAAGGCGAGCGACAGCAAAAGGACGGCCGCCGAGAGTCCGCGGGCGGCCGTCATCGCGTGGGAGAGGGGGCGGGGGCCGCGGGGCGCGCGGCCGCGACCGCCGGCGCCAGGTGGCCCTCGCGCTCGAGGATCTCGCGCATGGTGACGAACCGGTAGCGCGTGAAGAGCCGCTCGAGCTTGCCGAGCACGGTGTCGAGGTTGACGTAGGTGATGAAGCCGTCCACGGGGTCGAGCGGCAGCCTCAGGCCCTCGGGTTGGGCTTCGCGCGGGTGCAGGTAGAGCGCGAACGGACGGTGTCTCAGGATGCGATCGAGTGAGAAGCGGAACAGGCCGAAGGGGAGCGCCCGCAGGTAGAACCCGCCGCCCACCGGGAGCCGGAACGGTCCCCACTCGCTCACCGCCACCGGAAACTCCACCAGGGCTCCGGCCGGATCGTGCCGCGCCAGGTCGTCGCGGGCGGGGCGGTAGATGCCGACCGGCGCCCCGCGCACGCCGTACATGCGGACGCGCGCCGGAAAGATGCTCGAGTCGTAGGCGTAGCCCTCCTCGCGCAGCACGTCGAGGGCCCAGGCGGTCGAGGCGTCGAGGCTGAAGGTGGGAGCGCGGAATCCCGTCACCGGGAAGTGCCCGAGCGCCTGCTCGACCGCGACCCGGAACTCCTGCAGCTCGCGGCGGAACGAGCCGGCGTCGAGATTCCAGAGCGGCTCGTGATCCATGCCATGGCAGCCCAGCTCGTGGCCCTCGGTGACCATGCGGCGCACCAGGTCGGGGTGCTCGCGCACCACCTGGCCGAGCACGAAGAAGGTCGCGTGACACCCGAATCGCCGCAGCAGCTCGAGGATGCGCTCGGTGCCGCCGCGCACGACGCTCGCGCCCGGGGTCCGGCGGTGCGCGTCCGAGATGAGCTGGGAGTGGTACCAGTCCTCGATATCGAACGAGAACGAGGCCAGGTGCGAACCCATCGTCAGGTCACGTCCTTGACGACGCGCGCCGGCACGCCCACGACCAGCTTGCGGGCCGGCACGTCGCGGGTCACGACCGCGCCCGCGCCCACGACCGCGCCCGGGCCCACCGTGACCCCGGGCAGGATGAGGCAGCCCGCCCCCAGGTAGCAGCCGCGCTGGAGGGTCACGCCGGCCACGGTGCCGGCGCCGGCCCCGGCCTCGGTGCGATCCATGCGGCGGGCGTCGTCGTGCACGACCACGGTGACGCGGAACGAGATCGTGACATCGTCCTCGATCGTGATGAGCTCGGGGAACTGGTCGTCGAGCCAGGTGTCGAGGCCGACGAAGACGTGGCGGCCGATCCGCACCCCCATGGCCCGGTAGAGCGCGTTGCGCGGGCCGGGCGGGATGCAACCCCGAGCCCACTGGTGGAGCAGCTTCTGGACCAGGGTGCGCAGGAGGCTGCGCGGCGCGATCGACTTCTCGTACTCCGGGCGCGGAGTGCGTGGAAGGGGGCTCATCGAGCCTACGATTCTAGACCACCGCCCGCGCCGCGGGCCAATGGAGCGGCCGCCTCACCCCATGCTATTCTCGGCACGCCCACCGTTCCGCGCCCGTCCTCCCCGAGACCGGAGCCCGCATGGCCGCCACCCGGACGCCCGAACCGCAGCCTCCCCGCGCCGGCGCGGCCGCGGACGCCGCGGCGATCGTCGCCCTGCTCGCGGTGGCGCTCTTTGGCCTGCTGGGCTTCCGCCATCGCGGCGGCATCGCCGATCCGGACGCCATCAACATGGCCGCCGCCATGGCCCACGGGCTTCAGCCCGGCGTGCCTTTCCGCGAGACGCTCCAGTACGGCCGGCTCGTGAGCCCGGGCGTCTACTATGCGTTCCACGCGCTCGCCCCGCTCATCGGCCGCGATCCCGCGCGCACCGTGGGCGCCCTGAACGCGGTGGCCCTCGCCGCGGGAGCACTGCTGCCCTGGCCGCTGTTCGCGCTCTTCCGGCGCCGCTTCACGACCGCGGTCGCGTTCGCCTCCACCCTGATCGTCCTCTTCACCCCGCTGGTCTGGGAGGTGGGCTGCTCGTTCCATCCCGCCGGCCCGGCGGCGCTGCTGCTCGTGCTCGCGATCCTCGCCCACCCGCACGGCGGGCACTCGCCCGCCGGGGTGGCGGGGTTCGCGATCGGCGCCCTGCTCGGCTTCGCCGCGCTCTGCACCCGCGCCGAGGTGGCGCTCGTGGCGCCCGCCCTGCTGCTGGCCGCCTGGTTCGACCAGGACCGCGGGCGCGCGCTCGCCGCCGCGGCCGCTTCGATCGCGCTCGCGGTCCTGGGATTCCTGTGGGTCGCCCACGGCGTATCGCTCGCCACCGGGGGCGGGGCCGGGGGCCTGGCGACCTACGGGAGCGGCTACATCGCCACGTACTGGCGCGCCGCGGCGCTCCCGAGCGCGGTGGTGTGGACCAGCTTCACGATGGGGGTGGCGACCCTGGCGCTCGCCGCCGCCGGACTGCTCGTCGCACGTGCGGGACGCCGTGCCTCCACGACCCCGGATCCGGAGGCGCGACGGGGGATTCTGGTCGCCCTGCTGTGGGCGCTGCCGACGATTCTGTTCTGGCTCCCCAACCAGGCCTTCATGGTGCGCCACTTCCTGCTCGCCGTGCCGGCGCTGGTGTGGATCGCGGCCGAGACCCTGGGAGGCCGCGTGACGCGAGGCGCCCTGGTGGGATTCACCGGCGCGATCGTGATCGCGAACCTGCTGGTTCCGGAGGCGATCTACGCGGCGTGGAATGGCACCCACCCGCGGGATCCCAAGGCGCCGAACGGCACCTTCTTCTCGTGGCATCGGCGCGAGGTGGCGCTCATCGACCGCTACCGTGGCTTCGCCGATCTGGTGCTGCGCGTCTCCGGACCCGGCGCCGGCGCCTTCGCCCAGGTGGACTGGGGAAGCAACGGCTACCTGCTGCTCGGGATGGCGAAGCAGGCGCAGGCCTACGTCCTGCTCTCGACCGACGCCGCGTTTCCGGGGGCGACGCTCTACCGCTATCGGCTCGGCGCGGCCGAGTTCCGCCTGCTCATGTCCCAGATCGCGTGGGCGCTCGAGCCCGGGCCGCTGCGCGAGCCGGCGCGTGCCTTCCTGGCGGCCGAGGCCCGTGCCGCCCGGCTCGCCGGGCGCGCGGTCGTGCTGCCGCGCGAGCTGGTCGCGGCGCGCGCGATCCCGGACGACGGGGGACCGCCGCCGCTGGCCTATTGAGAGCGCGCGCGACGCCGGGCCTCGCCCGGGGCGCGGGCCCTGCGCCTACATGACCTCGGGGACCAGGCGTTTGACGCGCTCGCCGAGCGGACCGGCCGCCCATAGTGGCAGGCGTTTCCACACCCGCACCGCGAGATCGTAGCCGCGCTTCTGGTCCTCGAGCGTGGGCGGCTGCGCCGCGCGGCCCAGGAGGTACTGGTAGTAGAGCGGACGCGGGGTGGCGCCCCACTGGAGCTTGAAGTGAAACGTCCCCGAGTCCCACTGGCTGCGCCCGAAATCGAAGCGGCGCAGGCCGCGCGCGAGGGCGTGCCGGATCGCCTCCCAGTAGAGCACCTGGTTCGGACAGCGGGCCAGCAGGCGGTGCGGCGACGACGCCCACGGGTCGAGGGCGGTGTCGCGATGCTCGACCACGAACATCGCCCCGGCCGCGCGACCTTCGAGCTCGAGCACCAGCAGGTCGGAGCGCTCGAGCGCCGCGAGCGCGCGCGCGAAGTAGCCCTGGCCCCGCAGCGGCGTGCCCAGGTCGCGCATGTTTTCGAGCATGACGCGGTGGAAGGCGCCAACCTGGTCGCGCCCCCAGCGCACGCCGAAGCCCGACTTCTGTCCCTTGCGAATCTGGTTGCGGAGCTTGGAGCCAAACGCCTGCCACTGCTGCTCCTCGCCCGCCGCGAGATCCAGCACCAGGGTGCAGTGCTCGCCGCTGGTCGTGAGCCCCGGCCACTCGCGCGCCTGATCGCGCAGCTCGAGGTAGTCGAGCCGCTCGCGCGCCAGGCGCTCGCGGGCGGGCTCGATCAGGGCCGCGGCCGCGGCGGCGTCGTCGGCCAGCAGCCCGCCGGGCGCGGAGAACAGCGCGCGGCCGCGCTGGCGGCGCGCGAACAGCGGCAGCACGCCGCGGATGCGGTCGTCGTCCTCGGCGATCCAATACCAGCTCTGGCAGCCGTAGGTCTCTTCGACCAGGACCTTCCAGCCGCTCAGCTGTCCGAAGCTCGATCCGGGGTTGGCGCGGACGTAGTCGTCCCAGCGCTCGCGATCCCCGGGCTCGAAGCGGCGCACCCGCATCCGGGACGTCACGGCGTGGCGGGGCCCGTCAGGCTCGTGGCAGGCGACGGCGGGGCCAGGGCCGTTGCGAAGCGCGGGAACAGCCGGGCGAAGCCGAGTGCCGCGAGGACCAGCATCTCGGGCTCCGTGGGGATGCGGTAGCGCATCTGGGTGAAGAACAGCGCGTAGAGGGCCGCGGTCGCGAGCGGGATGAGCGCGAGCAGGCGGCGCGCGCGCCCGCTTCCCGCACCCAGCAGCAGGCCGATGGTGGCGAGCAGCAGGACCGGGAGGAAATAGAGCGCGGTGATCAGCTTGGCCCCGCTGCTCGTGTAGGCGTTCTGGGTCGTGATGCGGTCGGGCATGGGCTGGAAGAAGTGGACATACTCCCGCACGTAGTCGGACGCGTAGGGCACGGGCTGCTCGCGCAGCAGGCGCCATTCGCGCGCCACGAATTGAGGGGTCGTGAGCGGGTGGAACAGGACCGACGTGTCGCGCACCGCCCGCGCCCCCGCGAGCTGGGGGTCGGTGCGCGCGTAGTAGAGCACGATCTGGGCCTTCTCCATGAAGAACGCCGATCCGCCCGCGCGCTCGCGGGCGACCACCCAGGGCACGGCGAGCGCCACCGCCGTGAGGACCGCGATCGCCACCGCGCCCGCCCGGCTCGGGCCCGGGACGCGCGTCCGTGACGGTCCCGGCCGGCGCCCCACCAGCCACAGGAGCACCGCCGCGATCGGGGCCAGGGCGACCTGGTCGGTCATCCACAGCAGGAAGGCAATGAGCCCGAGCAGCACGGCGCGGGCACGGCCTGGCCGCTCATCGAGGCCGAGTACCGCCAGAGTCATGGCGAGCAGGAGCAGGGTGTAGAACACGGTGGGGTAGAGCATGGAGGTGGTGAAAATCAGGGTGGGCGCAGTCGCAGCGCCGGCCCCCGCGAGCACCGCGCCCGGGCGGCCGGCCAGGCGGGCCCCGAGCCGCATGCTCAGGGCGACGATCAGGAGGCCCGCACCGAGCTGGATCCAGCGCACCGCCATGTAGTTCCCCACCCCGAACAGCGCGAAGCCCAGGGCCATGAACCCCGGATAGAGCGGGGCGCGCGGGAAGCCGGCGCCCAGGCCGTGCCCCGCCAGCAGGCTGCGCGCGGCGGCCTCGTACTCCAGGGTGTCGGCGAAATAGTACTGCGGGCCCATGCGAACGATGAGCAGCGCACGCACCACCGCCGCCGCGACCAGCACCGCGGCGAGCATCCAGACGAAGCGGCGCTTCGATCCGTCCCGGGCTTCAGCGGCCAAGGGGATCCCCCGCCGGCGTGATGCCGGGTCCGGCCTCGTGCAGGATTCCCGCCGCCCGGCCCCAGCGCGTGTGGGCGAGGATCAGGCCGATGAGCGCCGGGATCACGGTGACGACCAGGAACCACAACAGCGAGAACACCGGCCCCACCGCGGCCGAAGCCCCGAGGCGGGCGAACGCCACGGCCGACACCTGCTCGCGCAGCCCGAGCCCGCCGAAGGCCACCGGGAGGTTGCCCAGCAGGATGATGACCGGGAACATGAGCACGAGCTGCGGCGGGTAGCCGGGCGCGAGCCGGCTGAGGAGCAGTCCGGCGCCCACGAAGTTGAGCGCGTAGAAGAACAGCCCGGCCACGAGCCCGCGCGCGAAGGCGCGACTCCACAGCATGCCGGTCGCGCCTCCGCTCCAGCCGCGCAGCGCGGCCGAGGCGCGCGGAATCCGGACGGCGAGCGCCTCGATCAGGCGCGGGCTGTCCATCGCCAGCATCGCCAGCGCGGTCAGCGCGACCACGGCGAGGTAAGCCCACAGGAGCGGCCCGGAGCGCAGGCCGTGCACCAGGAAGGCCGGGATCGAAAGCAGCTCGAGCAGCAGGACGTCGGCGAACCGGTCCCAGACCACCGAGGGCAGCGTGCGCTCGCGCGGCAGGTCGAGGTGGAGGGCGCGTCCCAGCTCGCCCACGCGCCCCGGGGTCACGAGCCCGTAGAAGATCCCGATCAGGGTCAGGCGGTACGATCCGGCATGGGACACCGTCACGCCGCCCTGGTGGAGCAGGGCCGACCAGCGCACCGCGCGGCCCCAGTAGCCCACGAGCGCGAGCCCGGTGCACAGGAGCAGGGTCGCGGGCCGCACCCGGGCGCAGGCGGCCAGCGCCTCGCGCCAGTCGAGCCGCAGCCCCACGAACGCCAGCAGGCCGGCCGACACCAGCACGCGGGCCGCGAACGCGAGGCGCTCCCGGCTCACGGGCGGACCTGGCACAGCGCCTGGGTCCAGGGCGTGGGCGTGCGCGTCGCGCGCACCTCCGTCTCGGTGGCGAGCAGGCGCACGAACGCCGCCGTGCTCCAATGCTGCAGGTGGCCCGGGGTATTGCCCAGCCGGGTCCAGTAGCGGCCGCGGGTGACGTTGAGCAGGCGCCACAGCGGCTCGCGCGGCACGCTCACGAACAGGTGGCGGCGCGAGGCGCGCGCGATCGCGTGCAGCGCGCGCGCCGGGTCCTCGAGGTGCTCGAGAACCTCGCACGCCACGACCAGGTCGAAGCCCCGGCCGTGCTCCCCGGCGTCGTAGATCGATTGCACCTCGAAGGCGAGGCCGGGATGCCGCGCGCGCGCCTCGGCTACGATCTGCGGGGACAGGTCGCAGCCCACGACGTGGGCGCCGGGGAAGAAGCGCGCGAGCTGGGCGGTGACGACGCCCTCGCCGCAGCCGACCTCGAGCACCGAGGCGACCGGACGCGTCAGCTCGAGCAGCTCGAACATCGAGCGCTCGAAGCCCGCCATGAGCCGGCGGGCGACGGGGTTGCGGGTCCGGTACTTGTCGTAGACGTTCCCCGCCACCACGGCGGGGGCCGGCCGGGCCGCCATCACGAGGCGTCGGGTTCCCCGCGCCGCGGCCCCGCGGCGCCGGCGCCGGCGACGCGGCGCAGCGCCGGGCCGCGGGCTTCGCCGGGCTCCTCCTCGACGCGGTCGCGGCGCTCGGCGTGCGCGCCCCGCCCGAACCGCACCACCCGGGTGTTCGTGAGGATCTCCTCGAGCAGCCGGCGGTTCATCGCCGTGAGATCGCTGAGGACGCCGAGGGCCGCGAGCAGCATGCCCATGATCGCGAGCGCGCCGGCGACGACCAGGGACTGGACGTGTCCGCTCGGGGCCGGGCGCGTGATGAGGTAGAAATACAGGAAGCGGGCGAACAGGATGAACGCGGCGAGCAGGAACGCGACACTCAGCGCCAGGAAGGCCTTGAGCGGCTGGTAGAGGATGTAGACGCGGGCCATGGTCGCGACCGAGCGCTGGATGTAGGACCCCATGCTCTTGAACAGGCGTGATTCGCGCGTGCGCGGGTTGGTGCCCACCGGCACGTGGTCGACGGTCAGATTCTTCTGCGCGGCCTGGATCACGGTCTCGAGCGTGTAGGTGAAGCCCGAGATCACCGTCAGCCGCAGCGCCGCCTCCCGGCTGTAGGCCCGGAAGCCCGAGGTCGCGTCGGGGACGCGGGTGTGCGAGAGCCCGCGCACCACCCGGCTGCCCAGCTTCTGGAGCAGCTTCTTGAGGGGGGAGAAATCGGCGACGGTGTCGATCTGGCGATCGCCGATGACGATGTCGGCGCGGCCCGCCAGGACGGGCGCGACCAGCTTGGGGATGTCGCGGCCCTGGTACTGGTTGTCGGCGTCGGTGTTGACGATGATGTCGGCGCCCATCGCGAGCGCCTCCTGGAGCCCGCGCGCGAACGCGGCGGCCAGGCCCTGGCGCTCCCCGAACCGCACCACGCGCGTGACCCCGTGCGCGCGCGCCACCTCGCCGGTGGCGTCGGAGCTGCCATCGTCCACGACCAGGGTCTCGATCGTGTGCACCCCGGGAATCTCACGCGGCAGGTCGGCCAGCGTGGCGGGGAGCGTGGACTCCTCGTTGAGGCACGGAATCTGGATGACGAGCTTCAAGCGCGATCACTCCGCATGACCGACGGCGGATCCACGCCCCGTGTGGCCGCCCGCGGGCTGGGGGACTTGGGCAGGGGCGTAGGCTGCTGTGGCGGACCCGGACCATCAATGGTCGCGCAAACCGTCGCGGCCGTCAACGGGCCGGCGCCTCCGGCGGGAGCGCGGCGGAGACCCCCGGGGCGTCCCGTCCCGGGCGGGCCGTCAGATCAGGCCGAGGCGCTTGCGGACCAGGAACGTGAGGTTGTCCCAGCCGTCGCGCCACTTCTGCAGCTTGACCTCGCCGATGCGGGCTCCGTAGGGGATGTGCGCCTCGCCGAACGAGCAGCCGCGCAGCAGCGCCTCGAGCTTGATCTCCTCGCTGAACGCCATGCCGTCGGACGTGAGCCGCATGCGCTGGAGGACCGGGCGGCGGAACACCCACATCCCCGACTGGCTGTCGCGGATCGGCTTGAAGAACAGCGCCGCGGCCGCCACGGTCAGCACCCAGTTGCCGAGCCGGTTGCTGAAGCCCATCGAGCGGCCGTTGCTGAGCGGGAAGCGGCTCGCCGACAGGAAATCCCAGTTGCGGTCGAGCAGGACTTCGACCAGCCGGGGAATCTCCTCGGGCGGATAGGTCCCGTCGCCGTCGAGCGTCACGACCAGGTCGCCGGTCGCGGCCCCGAGCCCCGCCTTGTAGGCCGCGCCGTAGCCGGGCGTGCGCTCGGCGACCACCCGCGCTCCCAGGGCGGTCGCGACCTCGGCGGTGCGATCGGTGCAGTTGTTGTCCACGACCACGATCTCGTCCACCGCCTTGGGCATGCGCCCGATGACCTCGCGCACCCCGTCCTCCTCGTTGTAGCACGGGATGACCGCGGAAATCGTCAGCGAACGGTGCATGCAGGGGGCTCGAACGGTTGGAGGCGGGCCGGCGGACGGACGTGAGCCCGAAAGCTTAGCAACCGCGGGCCGCGGGCGGCAACCCCGGGCCGGCCGCGCGCGCTCCGGATCATCCCGCCGCCACGCGCGCGGGCAGCGACCAGGCGACCGCGCGGCGCGGCGCCTGGTCCACGAAGGCGCGATGCCACAGCTCGAGCGTGAGCAGCGTCCACAGCTCGCGCGCGCGGTCGCGGCGGCCGCTCAGGTGGTCGTCGACCATGGCGCGCAGGACGCCGGGCTCGTAGAGCCCGCGCCCGAGGCACGCGGGCGCCAGCAGCGTGTCGCACAGCAGCTCGCGCAGCGGCCCGCGGAACCAGGGCGAGAGCGGCACGGTGAAGCCCACCTTGGGCCGGTCCACGACCTCGCGCGGCAGCAGCCGCCGCGCCAGGCGCTTGAGCAGGACCTTGCCCTCGAGGCCGCGCACCTTGTAGCGGTCCGGGAGCAGGGCGGCCCATTCGACCAGCGGGTGATCGAGCAGCGGCACGCGCGCCTCGACCGAGGCCGCCATGCTCATCTTGTCCATCTTCATGAGCAGGTCGTCGGGCAGCCACAGCTTGAGATCGGCGTCGAGCATCCGGTCGAGCGGCCGGCGCGCGGCCCCCGCGTCGAGCACGCGCCGAAACGCCCCGGCCGCGGCCTGGTCGTGGAGCCTCAAGCGGGCCGACAACAGCCGGGCGCGCTCCTCGCCCGCGAAGCCCGCGAACCAGGCCGAGAGCCGCTCGGACTCATCGCGCAGCCGGGCGCTGCGCGCCACCACCTGGAGCTTGCGGAAGCCGAACGGCAGCCGCCCCGCCCCGCCCGCGAGCAGGGGATCTCGCACCCAGGCGGGCAGCGCGCTGAGCAGGCGGGCGAGCGGCTCGACCGCGTACTTGGGATAGCCCGCGAACAGCTCGTCCCCGCCCTCCCCGGTGAGCACGACGGTGACGGTCTGGCGCGCGAGCTGCGACACCAGGTAGGTCGGGATCGCCGCCGGCTCGGAGAGCGGCTCGTCCTGGTGCCACACCAGCCGCGGCAGCTCGCGCAGCAGGTCCGCGGCGCCCACGACGATCTCGTGATGGTCGGTGCCGCAGTGCCGCGCGACCTGGCGCGCGAACGGCAGCTCGTCGTACACCTGGCCCGCCTGGGGCGGGGCGTCGAAGCCGACCGAGAAGGTCTGGACCGGCCGGTCGAGCAGCCGGCTCATGATCGCGACGACCAGTCCGGAGTCGACGCCGCCCGAGAGCAGCGCCCCGAGCGGCACCTCGCTCATGAGCCGCAGGCGCACCGACTCGGTGAGGCGCTCCTCGACGCCGGCGAGCGCCTCGGCGTCGTCGAGCTTGAGCTTGGGCTCCCAGGCGACCTGCCAGTAGCGCCGCAGCGCCTGGCCCTGCGGGCCCACGCTCAGGGTGTGCGCGGGCTCGAGCTTCTCGATCCCCTCGAACAGCGTCGCGGGCGCGGCGGCGTAGCGGAGCGTGAGGTGCTCGACCAGCCCCTCGACACGCACCGAGCGCCGCAGCCCGGGGAAGGCGAACAGGGCCTTGATCTCGGAGGCGCACACGAACGCGCCGCCGATGCGGGCGTGGTAGAGGGGCTTGATGCCGAGGCGGTCGCGCGCCACGAACAGCCGGCGGCGCGGGCGGTCCCAGAGCGCGAAGGCGAACATGCCCCGCAGCCGCGTCACGCAGGACTCGCCCCATTCCTCGTAGGCGTGGACGATGCTCTCGGTGTCGCTGCGGGTGCGGTAGCGATGACCGCGCGCCTCGAGCTCGCGGCGCAGATCGGCGTGGTTGTAGATCTCGCCGTTGTACGCGATCCACACCGACCCGTCCTCGTTCGACAGCGGCTGGGCGCCGCTCGCGAGGTCCACGATCGAAAGCCGGCGGAAGGCGAGCCCCAGGCCGGGCTCGACGTGGAAGCCGGCATCGTCCGGCCCCCGGTGGGCGAGAGCCTCGGCGGCGCCGGCCAGCCAGTCCGGATCGGGGGTGAGCCCGGCCGGGTCGAAGTACGCCGCGAAGCCGCACATCAGCGCCGGCTCCCGGCGCCGCGACCGCTGCGGACCCGCTCCGGTGCGGTCACTGGCCCACGGCCCGCAGGCGCTGCACGGCGGGCGCGGGCAGGTCGAGCGCCGGCGCGCGGGCCGCGGACTGGGCCTGGGCGAGCCGCCAGGTCGCGGTCCACACCGCGAACAGGACCCAGACCGGGAACATGTACACGTTGTTGCGCAGGTAATCGATCTTGAACTCGTTGATCACGAACATGACGATCTGGACCTGGCAGATGATGAGGTAGGCCTGCGCGTAGTCGGGATGGGTCAGGCTGTCGACCTTCGGCCGCGTGAGGGTGACGAACTTGAACATCAACCACAGGAAGAACAGCAGCCCCGGGAATCCGATGATGTTGGCGTAGTAGAGATAAACGTTGTGGGGCCACCACAGCTGCCATCCGGCCACCTCGCCGTACGAGGGCCCACTCCCGAGCAGCGGATGGACCATCGCCCGGCCCAGGGCGTTCCCCCAGGTCTCGGCCCGGTCCTCCGGCATCCAGCCCTGCACGACCTTGGTCGAGGCCAGCCGGGCGAACATGTCCCCCGAGCGAGTGTAGTTCGCGACGAAATAGTTCATGGTCAGGAATGCCACGATCGACGTGACCGCGATGATCGTGAACGGCACGAAGCGCAGGTGGCGGCGCGTGATCCACAACAGGTAGGCCATGCCGACCGAGAGCGAGACGATGGCGCCCCGCGACACGGTGGTGAACATGACGAACGCGTTGAGCACCAGGAACGAGCCGTAGATCAGGGTCCGGCCCAGCGTGCGCGCGCGCAGCAGCAGGAAGATCGCCATCATCATCGTCATCACGCAGTATTCGGACAGCAGCTCGAAGTCGTGGAACATGGAGCCGACGCGCACGTTGCGGGTGTTGAACTCGCTACCGACCGTGGCCGAGAAACTGATCCAACCGGTGATGAAGTCCGAGGCCGGGTGGTTGAGCTCGTAGACCGCGATCACGAACAGGCTGGTCGCCGAGATCATCATGAACTGCTGGATGCGCTCGAGGTCCGCGACCGTGCGCGTGTTGTTGACGATGAGGTAGAACATCAGCGCGGCGCCCGCGAACAGCTCGAAGTTCTGCAGTCCCGCGATCAGGAGCGTCTGGTTGTGGACGTTGTAGAACGACAGCATGTACATCGTGAGCAGCCCGATGATCGGGATGTCGAGCGGCGTGCCCCGCGGGGGCGGGATCTGGCGCTGGGTGACGCGCAGCAGCCAGATGACGAGCATCATCAGGATGAGCGCCAGGTTCGTGTTGCCGAACACGGTGCCGCGCGGGAAGGGCAGCGCCACGATGAGCACGCCGAGCCCGGCGACGATCCCCACGCCCCAGGCAAGGCCGGAGACCAGCAGCCCGACGATGACCGGCACCACGCGCTTGTTGGGCGACATGTACTGCTGGCCCAGGACGATCCCGGCGATGACGACCAGGGCGGCGTTGACCAGCCGGCCGGTCCAGGCCGGGAACCGAAGCGCGAATCGTGGGATGGGGGCTGGGGTCGGGTCCATGTCGGGCCGGTGGCGGGGGGGAGCAGCGGGGCCGCTGAAACGGCCCTCTATTCTATCAGCCGCGCTTTCGGAGCGGCAAGCTCAGGAGGGCCCGGCGGCGGGCGGCCCGGCGCCCGGTCCGGCCTCCTCGCCGGCCTCGATCGGCACCGCGCGCGTTTCCCCCAGGTCGTAGCGTTCCAGGCGCAGCGTGCGGCGGCGCACCTCGGGCAGGTAGGCCACCCGGGCGCCGCGCGCGAGGTAGGCGTCGAGCTCCGCCCGGCTCAGGCAGTCGCGGTAGCGGGGGTGGCCGCGATCGTCGGGGGCGATCGCGAACAGCACGTATTCGAGCTGGCCCGCGAGCAGCAGGTCGCCCGGCTTCTGGCGCTCGAGCTCCGCGAGGGCCACGGGCACCAGCGCCATGGTGCGGCGCCGCTTCGCGTCGTCCATGAGCAGCTGTCCGCGCAGCGGATCGAGCACCATGGTCTCGCGGCCGAGCTGGAACTCGCGCGCGAGCGGCGATCGCCGCGCGGGGCTCACCGCCTTCTTGGGCGGGACGGCGTCCACGCCCAGCACGAACGGCGAGGCGACGAGCAGCACGCAGGTCGCCCGGAACAGGCCCGGGCCAGCGAGCCGGCCCAGCAGCAGGAGCAGGAAGGGCACCGCGGGGATCAGGTAGCCCTCGTCCGAGGGCAGCCGCAGGTAGAGCGCGACCGGCAGCACGACGCCGAGCGCGAGACCCCAGAGCGGGAGCGGCGCGGGGCCGTCCGTTCCCGCCCGCGCCCGGCCGCGACGCGCGAGCGCGATGAGCGCGCCCGCCACGCACACGCCGACGGCCGCGGCACCCAGCAGGCCGAACACGCCCACCGTGCCCTGTCCGGCGACGAATACGGCCGCGAAGGCGCCGTGTCCCGGCCGCAGCATGCCGGCGAGGAACTCGAGCACCGAGTGCCGCGGGCCCTGGGGCTCGTAGTAGCTGAGGAATCGCACGCCGTAGGTCAAGTAGGCGGGCACGTAGCAGGCGGCGCCGGTGAGCGCCGCGCTCAGCGCCAGCACCAGCGTGCGGCGCGCGTGCGGGGCCCGCGTCCCCGAGGCGAGGAGCAGGGCGAGCGGGAGCAGGAACATCGCCGAGGTGATGCGGCTGCCCGTGGCCAGCCCGAGCGCGATCCCGGCCGCGGCCGCGCGCCCATCGAGGGCCAGCCCCAAGGCGCCCATGAGGAAGGCCGCCGCCCACAGGTAATCCATCGCCGAGACGCTGCCGATATAGACCGCGGGCGTGAAGGCGAAGGCGAGCGCGAGCCAGGCGGCGTGGCGAATCCCGAGCCGGCGCGCGGCCAGGAACAGCAGCACCGTGGCGAGCACGCTGAAGAGCGCGCTGAGCGCATTGAGCGCGAGGGGCCCACCCTTCCAGACCACAGCGCTCACCAGCTCCTGGATCGGATAGCCGGGCAGGCGGGAGACGAGATAATGTCCCTGGGTGGCGATGAATCGCGCCGCGTACGCGAGCTTCCAGGCGTCCGTGTCGGTGCCGTAGCCGGGTGCCAGGAACGGCGCGCGGGACACGGCGACCCCCGCGGCCAGCAGTGCCGGGCCCATCCACGCCGCGCGGGGCGCGCGTGTGGCGAGCGGGATCGGCGGGGGAAGAGGGGCGGGCATCGGGTCGGGTTGGCCGCGGCGCGAATGCGGACCATCGAGTCTAGGGCGCTGCTCGGGGCCGCGTCAATGCGGCCGTCGGAGCGCCGGAGGCCCGGCGCGTTATGGTAGTGTCCGCCGCGCATGCTCCGACCACCGCACGATCGTCGCGGCCCGAATCGCGGATGAGGATCGACCCCCAGCGCGTCGCGGCCGTCATCCCGGCCTGGAACGAAGCGGGAAAGATCGGGCAGGTGGTGCGCAAGGTGCCCCGCGAGCATGCCGCCTGGGTCATTGTCGTGGACGACGCCTCCAGCGACGGCACCGCCGAGGAGGCCGCCGAGGCGGGCGCCGACGAGGTGATCCGGCACCCGGTCAATCGCGGGGTGGGCGCGGGGATCCGCACCGGGCTCAAGGCCGCGCACGCGCGCGGCTTCGAGTTCGCCGCGATCCTCTCCGGGGACGACCAGCACGAGCCCGTCGAGCTGCCGCGCGTGCTCGAGCCGCTGTTCGAGGATCGCGCCGACCTGGTCCAGGGCTCGCGCTGGCTGCCCGGGGGCGCGACCCCCGGGATCGGCACGGAACGCCGCTGGCTCACGCGCCTCTATCCGCTGCTGTTCCACCTCGCGAGCGGATTCCCCTCGACCGACGGCACCAACGGGTTCCGGGCCTTCCGGCTCGCGCTGCTCGACCACCCCGCGATGCTGCTCGATCAGTCGTGGCTCGACCGCTACGAGCTCGAGCCCTACCTGCTCTACAAGGCCGTGCGCCTCGGCTTTCGGGTCATCGAGGTGCCGGTCACGGTGCGCTACCACTCCCGCGGAACGACGAAGATGCGCCTGGTCCAGGACGGTTGGCGCATCCTGCGGCCGCTCGTGTTCCTGAGCCTCGGGCTGCGGCGTTGACCGCCCTCGGCGCGCGGCGCTGGCTGGTGCCTGCCCTGGCCCTGGCCGTGCGCCTCGCGTTCTTCCTGGTCGTGCGACCCTGGGATCCGGCGGTCGAGCGCCGCAGCGTGCTGGTGTACGACAGCATCGGTTACCACGAGCAGGCGGTCACGCTCCTCGAGCACCATCGGCTCGCGCGCTCGGCGTTCGCGACCCCCGACGCCATCACGGCGCCGATCTACCCGCGGTTCGTGGCCGCGTGCTATCGTGCCTTCGGTCCGCGGCCGTGGGCGGTGCTGCTGGTCCAGTGCCTGATCGACAGCCTGTCCGCGCTCCTGCTCGTCGCCTGCATGTCGCGCTGGTTCGGAGAGCGGACCGGGTGGGTCGCGGGGCTCCTGTACGCGCTCGATCCGTTCCTGATCCTGTACTGCTCGATGTTGCTGACCGACATCCTGTTCGTGTTCACCCTGGTCGTGACCCTCAACGCGCTGAGCCGCGCGGTGGGGCGGGGCGCCGAGGCCCGCTGGGCCTGGGTCGGTCTGGGCGCGGCCGGCATGGGGGTGGCCACCCTCATTCGCCCGGCCGGGCAGTTCCTTCCGGTCGTCCTGCTGCTTGTGCTGGCGCTCGAGCACGGGCGCCGGCCGGCGCGGCTCGCGCGCTGGGCGATCGCGAGCCTGGCGGTCTTCGGACTGGTCATCAGCCCGTGGCTGATCCGAAACGCGCGCGTCTTCGGGCACGTGTTTCTGACCACCTCGGGGTCCTACAATCTGCTGGCGCTCGGCGTCGCGCCGATGCTGGCCGAGGAGCGCAACGTGGACTGGGGCCGGACCCAGCGGGAGCTCAATCAAGAGGCGGAGGATCTCGTGGTGGCGGAAGGCCGGCGGCCGGAAGACCTCGACGCCTACGCGCACTCGACCTACTGGCGGCGGGTGGCGCTCGGCTACATCGGCCGCGAGCCGGTGCGGTTCGCGGCGTGCTGGGCGCGGGGCATGGTCCACACCTTCCTCAACCTCGACACCTCGGTGTTCGCGCTCGTCCTGGGCCGCGCCCCGCATCCGGTCGAGCTCAAGACCGGCGGGGTCTGGGCCAAGGTCGCCGAGTTCTATCGCAGCAAGGGGCGCTTCGGTCTGCTGCTCGGGGCCTGGCTCGCGCTCTGGCTGCTCGGCTGCTACGGCGCGGCGGTGGTCGGACTCGCCCGGGCCTGGAGCGGGACCGGTCACATCGCGTCACTGATGCTGGTGATGCTCATCCTGTATTTCGCCGCGGTCGCCGGAGCGGGGGGGCTCGCGCGCTTCAGGCTCCCCGCCATCCCGTGCTACCTGCCGTTCACCGCCGCCGGCGTGCGGGCGAGCCTCGCCTGGGCGCGGCCCGGCGGCCGCCGAACCTGACCGAACCTGGAGTGACCATGGACACCACCCTCGAGAATCGCCGCGTCCTCGTCACCGGGGGCGCGGGCTTCGTCGGCAGCAACCTGGTCGCGCGTCTGATCGCCGACGGCGCGCGCGTCACCGTATTCGACGACCTGTTCACCGGCCGCCGCGAGAACCTGCCGGCCAGCGGCTTCGAGTTCGTCCAGGGCTCGGTGTGCGACGGGCCGCGGGTCGAAGCCATCGTGGCCCGGCACGAGATCGTGTTTCACTGCGCGGCGCGCAACATCGTGGTCTCGACGCGCAACCCGCGCGAGGACTTCGAGACCAACATCGGCGGGACGCTCAACGTGCTGCTCGCCGCCCGCGCGGCCAAGGTCGAGCGCGTGATCTACACCTCCTCGACCTCCGTCTACGGCAACCCGCGCTATCTGCCCATCAACGAGGATGACCACCTCTCGCTCCTCACGCCCTACGCAGTGTCGAAGCTCGCGGGGGAGAACTACTGCATGGCGTTCTACGAGTCCTACGATCTCGCCACCACGGCGGTGCGCTATTCGAACATCTTCGGGCCCGGCCAGGACGCCGCGAATCCCTACTGCGGCGTGGTGGCCAAGTTCATCGAGGCGCTGCTCGAGGGACGGCCGCCCATGATCCACGGCGACGGCGACCAGACCCGCGATTTCACGTTCATCGAGGACGCGGTCGACGCGACCGTGCGGGCCGCGACCTCGAGCCGCGCGGTGGGCGAGGTGTTCAACGTCGGCACCGGGATCGAGACGCGCGTCAACCAGCTCGCCGAGATCCTGATCCGCATCACCGGCTCGAAGGTCACTCCCGAGCGCATCAACCGGCGCGACGTGGACAACATCCGCCGCCGGGTCGTCAACATCGAGAAGACCCGGCGCGCGCTGCGCTGGGTCCCCGAGGTGACGCTCGAAGAGGGCCTGCGGCGCACCCTCGAGTGGCAGACCCGGAAGTCCTCCAGCCGGGAGGGCGCCGGGCAGACGCCGCGTCCGGCGCGCTGACGCGCAGGCCTGGTATCAGCCGAACCGGACGGCCCACCTAAGGGGATGAACGGGAAAACGCCCCGGAAACCGGGCTCCGAGTGGCCCAATGGGGTCTTGATTTCGCTGTCATGGTTTTGCTAACCTTATGGGCGTAGGACCGGGTCACAAGTCCCCTAGCGGAGGGTGCCCACAGAGCCCACTTGATAAAAAGGTTCGTTGGTTGAGACGAGCCACATCTCTGGGCCGCCCTGGCGGCCTGGCTGCCTAGCAAGCCGCTAGTGATCGCATCCGAGGTACGACACCTTGCTGTTTCCCCCGTCGCTCGTACTCGACTTGACCGGACGCATGCGGACAAAGCGAGAGCTTTAGCCGAGGACTGTTCGTCTCCTCGGCTTTTTTTACGGGCGACACAACTCTAGAGCGGCCTCATGGAGCCCAACACGCTCGCCTCGCACAACGCACCGGGAGTGGGAACCGAGTCGGCGACTCGCTCGAGCCAGCCCCCCGCCGTCCATGACGCCGAGTCGCGCCTGATGCACGAAGCCGCCCGGGTGGGCGCGCCGCAGGTCGCTCCTGCCGCGGCTCCCTCCAACGGCCACGGCCATCCCGCCTACACCAACGGACACGCCAACGGGCACGCGAACGGGCATGCCGGCTGGGGGACGATCGCGATCCCGAGCCTGGCGGGCTCGATCGCCAGCCCCGCGCACGCGGCGGAGCGCCGCGCCTCGGGCTTCTACCTGCGGGCGGGCAAGCGCGCGATGGATGTCGCCGGCGCCCTGGTCGGCCTGGTCCTCGGCGCGCCGCTCATGCTGATCGCGGCGATCTGCATCAAGCTCGAGTCCCACGGCCCGGTGCTCTACAAGTCCAAGCGCGTCGGCCGGGCCGGAAGGTCCTTCACGTTCTACAAGCTGCGCTCGATGGTGAACGACGCGCACCGCCATCGCCACCACCTGTCGCACCTCAACGAGACCGATGGTCCGGTGTTCAAGATCGCGCGCGACCCGCGCGTGACGCGCATCGGCCGCTTCCTGCGCACCACCAGCATCGACGAGCTGCCGCAGCTCATCAACGTGCTGCGCGGCGACATGAGCCTGGTGGGTCCGCGCCCGCCGATCGCCGAGGAAGTGGCGCAGTACGAGCCCTGGCAGTTCCGCCGCCTCGAGGTTCGTCCCGGGCTCACCTGCCTGTGGCAGATCAGCGGCCGCAGCCGGATCGGGTTCCAGGAGTGGATGCGCCTCGACCTCGAGTACATCCGCAAGCAGTCGTTCTGGCTCGATCTCAAGATCCTGATCCGCACCATCCCGGCCGTTCTCTCACGTGAGGGCGCCTACTGACGAGCGCGCAATCAGGGCAGCCTCGCCAGCCTCGCGCCCGACCGGCCCCCGCCCCGCCTCCCCTTCACGCTGCCGCCACGGTCTTCGGTTGGAACCTCACCGCCGCCATCCTGGCGGCGGTTCTGGTGCGCGCCTTCCGGCTGGGCGCCCAGAGCTTCTGGATCGACGAGGTGTTCACCCTGCGCAGCTCGGGGGTGGGCGCCCCGTTTCATCCGGCCGAGCTCGCGGGCGACATCCACGGCGCGCTCTACAGCCTGGTGCTCCACGGGTTCAGCCGGGCGCTGGGCGATTCCGAATGGGCGCTGCGGCTCCCCTCGCTGCTGTTCGGGGTGGCCATGGTGCCGGCGATGGCGGTGCTGGCCCAGGTGTGGATCGGCGTGCGGGCGGTGAAGCCCGCGGCCTGGCTCACGGCGCTCTCGCCGTTCCTGGTGTGGTACTCGCAGGAGGCGCGCAACTACATGCTCCTCATGCTGTGCGCGTGCCTGTCGGCGCTGGCGATGCTGCGGCTCAGGCGCGAGCCCGCGCTCGCGGGGGGTGCGGCCTGGCTGGGGGCGACCTGGGCGGGACTGCTGTCGAACTTCTCGTTCGCGCTCATCGGTCCGCTCGAGCTGTGGTGGTGGATGACCTCGAAGGCGAGTCTTGCGCGGCGGATCGCCGGGGCGGCGGTCGCGACCGCGGTTCTGCTGGTACTCATGTCGCCCTGGGTGCTCAAGGCGGTCCAGGTCTGGGATTTCCAGCGCCTGCGCTCGGGCTCCGAGCCGTCGGCCGAGGCCCCGCTGCGGGGTCCTACCACGTTTCATCCCGCCGCCTATCCGTTCACGCTCCACGCCTTCGCCGTGGGCTACACGCTCGGGCCCTCGCTGCGCGAGCTGCGCGCGGGACAGCCGGCCGCGGCCCTGGTCCACCACGCGGGTGAGATCGCGGTCGTGGCGCTGGTGTTCGGAGCCCTCGGCATGGCTGGATTCGCGGCCCTCAGGCGGCGGGGCCGGCTCATCGAGACCGGGCTGTGGCTGGTCGTGCCCGCGCTCATCGTGAGCTACTTTGCGCTGCGCAACTTCAAGGCCTTCAATCCGCGCTACCTCGCGGTGTGCATGCCCGCCTTCCTGCTCGTCCTGGCGGCCGGCTTCGCCGACCTGGGCCGGCGCCGGGCGATC
Source organism: Candidatus Eiseniibacteriota bacterium (assembly GCA_041498315.1). Classification (GTDB taxonomy): domain Bacteria; phylum Eisenbacteria; class RBG-16-71-46; order RBG-16-71-46; family RBG-16-71-46; genus JBGQIE01. The sequence goes on along the minus strand of JBGQIE010000024.1, from coordinate 3,700 downwards.
GCCGCGGCCCTCGCGGTCGCCGCGCTGTGGGGGGTCTCACTCTCCAACCACTACTTCGTGCCCGCCTACGGCAAGGAGGACTACCGCGGCGCAGCCCAACTGCTGCGCGACCGCGGCCACGCCGGCGAGCGCGTGGTCGCCCTGGGGGCGGTCGAGCCCGTGTTCTATTACTATCGGGGGCCGCTGCCGGCCACGACCGTGTGGCTGGGCTACGCGGCCGACCCGCCGAAGCTCGAGTCGAAGCTGGCCGGAGCGCTCGCCGGCGCGGGCGGCGCCTGGCTGGTCCTGAGCCGGCCCGAGGAGCTGGACCCCGGCGAGGCATTCGTGGGCTGGATGGGCCGGCGCTATCCCGGCGTCGAGCCGGCCCGGCTCGAAGGGGTGAGGGTGTGGCATCTCGGCCGGGACGACGTGGGGCGGCTGATGGCCGCGGCCGGGCACTGAGGCGGGGGGCGGATCGCATGCGCGTGGTGGTCGTAGGACTGGGCTACGTGGGATCGGTGTGCTCGGCGTGTCTCGCGAGCCGCGGCCATGACGTCGTGGGCGTGGACACCAGCACGTTCAAGGTCGATTGCATCGAGCGGGGCCAGAGCCCGATCGTCGAGACCGGCCTCGAGCAGATGATCCGCGAGGCGCGCGCCCAGGGCCGGCTGCGCGCCACGACCGCAATCGCCGACGCCATGCCCGGGGCCGAGGTCGTGCTGCTGTGCGTCGGCACGCCCAGCGCCGACGACGGCAGCCTGAGCCTGGACCACGTCAAGCGCGCCGCGGCCGAGGTCGGGCGCGCGCTGCCCCGCTCGGGCCGCCGCACCACCGTCGTCATGCGCAGCACCATGCTGCCCGGCAGCGTCGAGGCCGAGCTCCAGCCGGTGCTCGAGCAGGCCTCGGGGCTGGCCGCCGGACGCGACTTCGGCATCGCCTACAACCCCGAGTTCCTGCGCGAGGGCACCGCGGTCGCCGACTTCTTCGGCACCGAGCTCACGGTCATCGGCGCCGGCGACGAGGCCAGCGCCGCTGCGCTGCGCGCGCTCTACGCCGGGATCGGCGGCGAGCTCGTCGTCACCGCGCTGCGCACCGCCGAGATGCTCAAGTACGTCAACAACGCCTACCACGCGCTCAAGGTGTCGTTCGCGAACGAGGTCGGGCGCTGGGCCAAGCGCGAGGGCGTGGACAGCCACGAGGTCATGGGGCTGTTCTGCCGCGACACGCGACTCAACCTGAGCGCCTACTATCTCAAGCCCGGCTTCGCCTTCGGAGGCTCGTGCCTGCCCAAGGACCTGCGCGCGCTCGCCCACCGGGCACAGCGCCACCACCTCGATCTGCCCGTCATCGGCGCCGTCATGGCGTCGAACGACCTCCAGGTCGAGGAGGCCGTCCATCTCATCGAGCGCCTCCACCGCCGCAAGGTCGGCGTGCTCGGGCTGTCGTTCAAGGCCGAGACCGACGATCTGCGCGAGAGTCCGATCCTGCGCGTCATCGGCACGCTGGTCGGCAAGGGCTACTCGCTGCTGCTCCACGATCCCAACATCGACATGGAGCGCGTGCTGGGCGCCAACCGGCAGTTCGTCGAGAACGAAGTGCCCTACCTGCCCGAGCGGCTGCGCTCCGACCTGCGCGAGGTGGTCGCGGGCAGCGAGGTCATCGTGGTCGCGAACGGCGCGCGCGAATACCGCGGCGTGGGCCCGCTCCTCAAGCCCGGCCAGGCCCTGGTGGACCTGGTCCACGCGGTGGATCCGGCGAGCGTGGCGCACGGGGAGTACCATGGCCTCGCGTGGTAGCGTCCTCCACCTCTCCGAGAACCTGCCGCTCCCGTTCGATCGCCGCGTGTGGATGGAGCTCCACGCGCTCAAGGCCGGCGGCTACGAGGTGTCCGCGATCTGCCCGATGGGCGAGTCCTGGACCGCGCCCTACGAGGTCATCGACGACATCCACATCTGGCGCTACCCGCCGCCGCCGCCGGCGCGCGGGTTCCTGTCGTACGCCTGGGAGTTCCTCTACTGCTGGCTCCAGACCGCGCGCCTCTCGCTGGTCGTGCTCGCGCGCCGGGGCTTCGACATCCTCCATGCCGCCAACCCGCCCGACACGTTCTGGGCGCTCGCCCTGCCCTACAAGCTCGCCGGCAAGCGCTACGTGTTCGACCACCACGACCTGTGTCCCGAGCTCTACCTGGCGCGCTTCGGCGAGGAGCGCCGCGATTCGCTGACCTGCCGGGCGCTGCGCTGGCTCGAGCGCATGCAGTTCCGGGTCGCCGACCTGGTCATCTCGACCAACGAGTCCTACCGCCAGGTCGCGATCGAGCGCGGCCACGTGCGGCCCGGGCGCGTCGTCGTGGTGCGCAGCGGCCCGAGCCGCGAGCGCTTCGCGACCGTGCGGCCCGTCGATCCCGCGCTGCGGCGCGGGCGGCCCTACCTGGTCGCCTACCTGGGCGTCATGGCGCCCCAGGACGGCGTCGATCACCTGTTGCGCGCGGCGCGCCACCTCATCACGATGCGTGGCCGCGACGACGTCTCGTTCACGCTCGTGGGGGGCGGCGACTCGTACCAGGACCTGCGCAAGCTGACGCGCGAGCTCGACCTCGAAACCCAAGTCCAGTTCACCGGGCGGGTCCCCGACGCCGAGGTCGAGAGCGTGCTCGCGACCGCCGACGTGTGCGTGTGCCCGGATCCACTCAACCCGCTCAACGATGTCTCGACCATGAACAAGGTGCTCGAGTACATGGCCTGCGGGCGCCCGATCGTCGCCTACGACCTGCGCGAGCATCGCGAGTCGGCCGCCGAGGGGGCGCTCTACGCCCAGCCCAACCGCGAGGAGGACCTGGCGGCCAAGATCCAGGAGCTGCTCGAAGACCCCGAACGCCGGCGCTGCATGGGCGCCTACAACCGGCGGCGCTTCCTCGATGTCATGGCCTGGGAGCACAACGCCGGCGAGCTGCTGCGCGCCTACGAGACGCTATGCGGACCGAAGCCGAACGCGTGAAGCTGGTGCTCGCCGAGAGCGGCGAGTCGCTGGGCGGCACCGAGCGCGTGGTGTGGGAGCTCGCCACCCGGCTCCCGAAGACGCGCTTCGACGTCGAGGTGTGGCTGTCCCCGGCCCCGGGCGTGGACGAGATGGCGGCCTCGCTCGCGACCCGCGGGGTCGCGGTCAAGCGCGTCCCCGAAGTCGACTCGCGCTGGGACTGGAGCGGCATGGCCCGCGCCTGGCGCGAACTGCGCCGCTCGGCGCCGCGCCTGCTCCACATCCACCACGTGTGGCCGGCCGCGGACCGCTACCTCGCGGCACTCGCCGGCGCCGCGGGCGTGCCGCACCTCATCGTCACCGAGCACATCGTGGGCCGCTCCCACTCGGGCCCGCAGCGGCGCCTCAAGCGCCGCGAGCTCGAGCGCGCCGACGCCGTGACCGCGGTGTGCGGCGCGGTCGCCGATTCGCTCGCCCACGACTACGGGGTCGCACGCGCGCGGCTGCGCGTGCTCCCCAACGGCGCCGACCTGCCCGACCTGGACGCCGAACGACCCGAGGCGCGCCGCCTGCGCGACCGCTTCGGCGCCGCCCTGCTCAAGCCGCTGTGGGTGTGCGCGGCGCGGCTCGAGGAGCAGAAGGGCCACGCGGTGCTGTTCGATGCGCTCGCCGAGCTGCACCGCCGCGGCCTCGACTTCGTGTGCGCCCTGGCGGGCGAGGGCTCGCTGCGCGCGGCCCTCGAGCGTCG
>JBGQIE010000023.1:0-24887 GCA_041498315.1 Candidatus Eiseniibacteriota bacterium | reverse complement strand
GAGCCCAGGTCGAGCACGGTCTCGCCGGCGCGCACCCCGGCGTGGGCGAGCGGATTGCCGCAGCCCAGCCCGAGGTTCGACTCCTGCGGAACCGCGGCCGCCTGCTCGCTCGAGTAGCCGATCTTGTCGAGGACGTCGCCGCCGCAGCAGTCGTCGCCGCAACAGCTCCCCGCGCCGACGGGCTTGCCCTCGGCGATCGAGCCGTAGCGCTCGCGCACGATCGTGCGCACATCACTGGCCTGGGTCATGTTCTTCCTCCTGGGTTTTCGCTCACAGCTGATCGAGCAGGGATTTGAGTCGATTGACCGCTTCCGGATTGATGCAGTAGCACACCCGCGGGCCGTCGATCTCGCCGTGGATCAGGCCCGCCTCCTTGAGCACTTTCAAGTGCTGCGACACCGTGGCCTGCGACAGCGGCAGGCCCTCGACGATGGCGCCGCACACGCACTCGCCGCGACGGACGAGCATGCGCACGATCGCCACGCGCGCCGGATGGCCGAGCGCCTTGGCGAGGCGCGCGGTGTGCTCGTCGGCCCGTACGATGCCCGGGGCCGACACGTGGTGGAGCTTGCGACGGGCTGGGGCGACGGTCTTCACGGGGCTCTCCTTTCAATCGTTAATCGTCAATATACGATAAAAGCTTGAGCCCGGTCCAGGGGAATTGTTCGGGGGCCGCTAGCGCATCCGGCCGGTCACCGCGAGCAGGGCGTCGCGCAGGTGGGTCTTCCAGTAGCCCCACCCGTGGCCGCCGGGGAACTCGTTGTAGGTGTGGGGGATACCCAGGGCGGTGAGGCTGCGGTGGAACTCGCGGTTCTGATCGAGCCAGTCGCTCTCGTCGAGCCCGCAGTCGAAGTAGAGGATCTGGCGCTTCGCCTGCGCGACGATCTTCCCGATGTAGACCAACGGGCTGTTCTCCTCGAGTGTGCGGGTGGCGCCCGGCTCGGGGCCGAGCACGCCCTTGAGGCCGAACGAGCGGCGCAGCCGGAACTCGCCGCTCAGGCTCGCGCCGGCGCCGAACACCTCGGGGTGACGGAGCGCCAGATTGATGGCCGCGCTCCCGCCCTCCGAGAGTCCGATGAGTGCCCGCTGCGAGGCCTCGGGGCGGGTGCGGAAGGCGCTGTCGGCCCACGCGATGAGGTCGTGCACCAGGTAGGCCTGGATGTCGAAGCTGCCGTCGTGGGAATCGAGGTACATCGAGCGCCCCAGGATGCCCTTGGCGTTCGCGTTGGGAAACAGCGCGATAACCTCGGGAATCGCGTGGCTCGCGATCATCGAGTCGAGCGTGGCCGCCGCGCGCCCCTGGCCGAGCCAGTTGCCGTCGCCGCCCGGCCAGCCGTGGAGCAGCACCAGGAGCGGGTAGCGGCGCCGGCTCGAATCGGGGTCGTGGTACGAGGGGGGCAGGTACACCCGCACGCTCTGCTGCTCGCGATGGAGCGAGGGGGCGGCGATGTAGTCGTGAAGGATAGTGCCCTGCCCGGCCGCCCGGCCCGTGGTCGGCGCGACCGCGAGCCCAAGCCCGAGTGCCAGGGCCGCGAGGCATGCATCCCGGGCCGCGAATCCGCGCCGCGGCGGCGTTGACGCTCGCGCGACCGCCTCCCTATAATCCCCGCTCCTGTCGAACGCACGCCCGCGGCCCCAACCCGCCGCGCCTCCCGATCGCAGCCACCCCATTGCGGAGACTCCTGCCATGGAAGCCACCAAGACCAAGCTCGTCAACTATCGCCTCAAGAGCGGTGTGGCCTGGATCGAGCTCACCGATCCGCCCGCCAACACCTACACCTACGAGATGATGCGCGACCTCGACGATGCGATTCTCCAGGCACGCTTCGACGAGACCGTGCACGTGATCGTGCTGCGCGGCGCGGGCGAGAAGTTCTTCTGCGCGGGCGCCAACATCAACATGCTGAAGACCGTGAACCCGGTCTTCAAGTACTACTTCTGCCTCCATGCGAACGAGACCCTCAACCGGCTCGAGCAGACGCCCAAGCTCGTCATCGCCGCGCTCAACGGCCATACCGTGGGCGGCGGGCTCGAGATCGCGATGGCGGCCGATCTTCGCATCGCACGTAAGGGTGCGGGCAAGATCGGCCTGCCCGAGGTCACGCTCGGCGTCCTCCCGGGCACCGGCGGCACCCAGCGGCTGGCGCGGCTCGTCAACAAGTCGACCGCGATCGAGCTCATGGTGACGGGGGAGACCTTCGACTTCGAGCGCGCCAAGGACCTCGGCATCGTCAACCAGATCTGGGAGACCGCGAGCGCCGACGAGTTCCTCGAGAAGGTCCAGAAGTACGCCGAGGGCTTCTGCCCGCCGCACCGCGCCGCCAAGGCGGTGGGCCGCATCAAGCGCTCGGTGCAGAGCGGGCTCGAAATCCCGTTCGAATCGGCGCTGGCGGTGGAGCGCGAGCTCCAGCAGCAGCTGTTCCAGAGCGACGACGCCAAGGAGGGCCTGAGCGCGTACGTCGAGAAGCGCAAGCCCAACTTCACCGCCAAGTAGGCCGGCTGCGTCCCCTCACGCCGCGCGCCGGAAATAGGCGAGCAGGCCGCCCGGGCTCTGGGCGCGCAGCAGCGCGCGCGCCACGCGCGGCAGGCCGAGCGGGTCGGGATAGACCAGGTAGCGGTCCTCGAACTCGGGGCCGAATTTCTTCTTCCAGCGGAACAGGTTTTTGAAATCGTAGAAGCGCGCGAGGTGCTCCATCAGGAACTCGCGCGCGCGGTCGTCGGTGATGGCACCCCGCGGCAGCTTGGGCGCGCCGGTGTCGGGCGCGGTGACCGTGCTCGGCTCGGGCACCCCGTCGTCCGCGCACTCGCCCGCGGCAGCCGCCGCGGCCGCCGCGGCCGCGACCGGGGCGGGCTCCTCGACCTTCGCGAGCGCCGAGAGCGACAGCGACAGCATCGCGTCGCCGCGCGCGCGCGCATGCTCGACCGATTTCACGATCAGGAACTCGGTGGCGCCGGTGATCGCGTCCGCGCGGCGGCGCATGAGGTCGATCGCCCAGCCGCGGCGCGCCCACACCGGCACCCAGGTGCAGAACGCCTCGACGCGCCGCCGTCCCGGATGCCAGGCGACACCCAGCCACACGTCACCGAGCAGGTCGGGATCGAAGCGGCCCATGCAGAACCCGCGCTCGCCGCCCGCGCGGCCGTGCAGCCACTCGGTCGAGATCTCGCTCATCTGCTCGAGCATGTTGTCGGGGTCGTGGTCGCGGTTGAAGGGGTTCGTGCCCGGCACGAACATGCGGGCCTCGAGCCCCTCGCGCTCGAGCTTGCGCACGTTGCGCCGCAGCGCACCCAGCTCGGGCCGGTCGAGCGTGAAGCGCTCGGTCCACAGCACCGGATCCTCGCCGATGTGGATCGCCCGCCAGCCGAGCTGCTTGTACTCGGGCAGGTGCTCGGGGCGCGCCTGGTAGAAGGCGAACTGCCAGTCCCGCTGGTGGCAGTAGGCGGCAAACGACTCGAGCAGCGGCCGGATCTCCTCGGGCGGCCCGATCGGGTCGCCGATCACGAGCAGGGTGTCGGCCTCGAACCGATAGGCGATGACGGCGCGGTCATTGCGGCTGAAAAAGTAGTCGGTGCCGGGATCGAGCGCGAAGGCCGAAACCGAATTGTCGCCGTGGCGCCGCAGCAGCTCCGCGACCCGCTCGCTCTCGGCGCGATGGCGGCGGCTGTGGGCCGCGGGCTGGAGCCCCGCGAGCGCGAGCCCCACCAGGGTCGTGAAGCTCAACAGGCTGATCGAGCCCAGGTACCAGCTCACGACGTGCCGCGCGCGCGGCACATCGAGCGTGGGCGAACCGGTCCCGAACAGCTGGTAGGCCGCCTCCTGGACCGCGCGGGTGAGCGAGTGGCCATTGCCGTAGAGGATCTCGAGCAGCCAGCAACCCGCCACCGCGTACACCGCGAGCCCGGCGACGAGCAGCAGCGCGCGCGAGCGCAGGGCCTTGAACGACAGGGCGCGGCTTTCGACCTGGAACGCCTGGCCCGAGATGCCGAGCAGGAACATGAGCGCCGTGGCCGCCGAGGCCTCTTCGAAATCGAACGCCTTGAGCAGGTTGACCGGCACCGACACCGCGCACAGCAGAAGGGCGCCCACGAAGGCGCGGCGCTTGCCCTTGCGCAGACCCCAGGCGGTGACGAGCAGCAGCGCGCCCGCGAGCAGCGTGAAGGTGCGGCTGGTGTCGAGCACCTCGGTGGGGACCAGATGCCGCAGCGCGAGCAGGCGGTCCGAGGGGTGGGAGAGGAACGCCGACCACAGATCGACCGCCCCCATCGCAGCGACCGCGAGGGCCAGCGCGTTGCGCGTGAATCGATGGGTCATGGCGGCTGCGAACAGTAGCACACGCCCGCCGGGCGGTTGACCGGCGGCTTGGACGCCCCAATACTCCGCGGCGAGGACACCCTTTGCCCAGACTCTCCGCGATCATGCTGCTCATCGTGATGGCGCTGCCCGCCTTGGCCGCGGCGGGCGGGGCCGATTCGCTCGCGACCGGGGGCGCCCCGCCGGAATCGCCGCCCGCCCCGCTGATCGTGCCGGGGCGCCCGGCCCCGGCCGACACCGCCGGCAAGAGCCGGGCGAGCCGCGCCCGCGAGCAATACCGGCTCGGCCTCGCGCTCGAGGGCCGCAAGCTGCCGGCGCCCGCGATCGCCGCCTACCGCAACGCGGTGCGCTTCGACCCGACCATCGCCGACGCGAACTACCGGATGGGCACGCTCTTCCTGGGCGTGGGGCAGCTCGAGGAGGCGGTCAAGTGCTTCGCCGCCGAAGTCCGCTACCACCCGGGCAACGCGGTCGCGACGCGCGAGCTGGGGCTGGGCCTGGCGCGCCTCGGCCGCACCGATCGCGCGATCACCACGCTCGAGGGGCTCACGCGCCGCCGTCCCAACGACGGCGACAGCTGGCAGGCACTCGGCTTCGCCTACATGGCGGCCAAGCGCCCGCGCGACGCCGAGATCGCGCTGCGCCGCGCGGTGGTCCTGGCGCCGCCGCGCGCCTCCCGGCATCGCGATCTGGGCGCCGTCCTGGCCGCGCGCGGCCGCGATGGCGACGCCCGCGAGCAGTATCGCCGGGCGCTGGTGCTCGAGCCGAGGGACGCCGCCACCTGGATCAACCTCGGCAACCTCGAGCGGCGCGCCGGCAAGTTCGAGGCGGCGCTCAAGGACTATCGCGAGGCGGAGCGGCGCGACTCGACGATGGGCCTGGCGTTCCAGGGCCAGGTCCAGTCGCTGCGCGACCTGGGGCGCACGGCGGAGGCCGCGGCGGTCTATCGCCGCTGGCTGGGCGACAACCCCACCGATCACACCGCGCGCCTCGAGGCGGTGCGCTTCTTCGACGGGCTCGACCGCCGGGACATAGCGCTCGAGATCGCGCGCGACGGCGTGCGGCGCGACGACGAATCGGGCGACGCGCACCTCATTCTGGGCATGGCGCTCGAGGCTTCGGGCGCCACGCGCGCCGCGCTGGGCGAGGTGCGCAAGGCGGAGGAGCGCTTCAAGACTCCGGCCGAGAAGGGGCGCGCGCGCCAGCTCGTCGCGGTGCTGCGCGCCTCGGCGGCCGATTCGCTCAAGGGCCTGTTCGCGGCGGACAGCATCGGGCACCCCGAGCCGGCGCGGCGGTGACGGCGGCCTGACGAGCGCCCCGAGGCCCCACCAGCGCCGCGGGCTCGGCCCCGGCCCGACTCGCGGCGGCCGGGGGGTTCGGGTAATCTCGGTCGTCGCCGTGCGACGTATGCCCTCTTTGAAAGGCCCCAGGTCCCGATGAGCCCGTCTCCGCCCACCCTGTTCCTCGCCGCGCCGCGCGGTTTCTGCGCCGGGGTCGATCGCGCCATCGACATCGTCGAGATGGCGCTCGAGGTGTACGGCGCCCCGATTTACGTGCGGCACGAGATCGTGCACAACCGGCACGTGGTCGAGGATCTGCGCGCCAAGGGGGCGGTGTTCACGGACGATCTCGCCGACGTGCCGCCGGGGGCGGTCATCATCTTCTCGGCCCACGGCATCTCGCCCGCGGTGCGGCGCGAGGCCGCCGAGCGCGGGCTCAAGCCGCTCGACGCCACCTGCCCGCTCGTGACCAAGGTGCACCTCGAGGCGCTGCGCTACGCCAAGCAGGGCTTCACCATCGTGCTGGTCGGACACCGCCACCACGTCGAGGTGCAGGGCACGCAGGGCGAGGCGCCCGACGCCATCGTCGTGGTCGAGAACGTCGCCGAGGCCGAGGCGCTGAGCATCGCCGAGCCTTCGCGGGTGGCCTACATCACCCAGACCACGCTTTCGATGGACGATTGCCGCGCGATCGTCGAGGTGCTCAAGCGCCGCTTCCCGGCGATCCGCGAGCCCGCCAAGGACGACATCTGCTACGCCACCCAGAACCGGCAGAACGCGGTCAAGGAGCTGGCGCGGCGCTGCCAGGTGCTCCTGGTCGTGGGAGCCCCCGCCAGCAGCAACGCCAACCGGCTGGTCGAGGTGGCCCGCAACCTGGGCGCGAGCGCCCACCTGATCGAGTCGGCGGACGACATCCGCCCCGAGTGGCTCGCGGGCGACATCGGCGTGACCGCCGGCGCCTCCACACCCGAGGAAGTGGTCCAGGCATGCGTGGACCGGCTGCGCGCGCTCAACGGCTACCGGGTCGAGGAGTTCAGCCTGGTCGAGGAGCGGGTCATGTTTCCCCTGCCGGGAGAGATTCTGTCCGCGGCCCGCCAGCGCGGGGTGGCGATCGGGGCCGGCAACGAGCGCGCGGCGGCGCGGGCGACCGGGGAATTCAAGATCAGGCACCACTGAGCCGCCCATGCTGACCCATCGCGCCCTGCTCGTGCCGCACCTCGCCACGCTGGTCGTGGACCAGCATCGCGGCCACGAGACCGAGATGCTCGCGGCCCTCACGGCCGCCGGGGCGAAGCTCCAGGCCGAATCCCCCGCCGCGATCGTGGTGTTGAGCGCGCGCTGGGACTCGTCCGGTCCGTTCCTGGTGGGCGCGGACCGCCGGCATCGCACCATCACGGACTACAGCGGCCTCGGCGTCGAGGTGCGCTACGACTGCGATGGGCACCCCGCGCTCGCGCGGGTACTCGCCAAGGCCGGGCGCGAGGCGGGCGTGCGCGTCGAGACCACCACGCGCGGCGTGGACAGCGGCGTCACCGTGCCGCTTCACTTCCTGCTCCCCGGACGCGGCATTCCGGTCGTCCCGCTCTCGCTCGCGAAGCTCCCGCCCGCCGAGTGCCGCGCCTGGGGTGCTGCGCTCAGGCGCGCGCTCACGGCCTGGCCCGATCGGGTCGCGTTCGTCGTGGGCGGGATGCTCTCGAACAACGTGCATGCCCTGAGCCTGGGGCGCGAGGTTCCCGAGGCGCGGGCGTTCGACGAGCATGCTCTCGAAGTCCTGGCCCGCGGCGCGTGGTCCCAGCTTTCGAGCGGGATCGGGAAGCTCACGAAGCAAGCTCAGCCCGAGGCCGGCCTGCGCCACCTCGAGGTGCTGCACGGGTTCCTCGGCGAGGGGGCCGCGGGGGAGGTGCGCTGCTACCAGGCCGCCCCGGGGGTCGGTGCCGCGCTGATCGAGTTCGAGATCGTCGAGAGCGACGCCTCGAGCCAGACCCCCGCGGCCTGATCGGGAGCACCGCGGAGTCCGCCATGCGTATTCTGCTCGTCAACGCCTTCCACTACCTGCGCGGCGGCGTCGAGCGCACCTACTTCGACGAGTCGCGCTGGCTCACCGGCGCGGGCCATCAGGTCGCGCACCTGTCCACGCGCGATGCCCGCAACCTGCCGAGTCCGACCGCGCACCTGTTCGCGCCCGGCGCGGACTACGGCGAGCGCGTGGGCGTGACCCAGGAGCCCTCGCGCTGGACGCGCTTCCTGTGGTCGCGGCCCGCCGCGGCCGCGATGCGGCGCGTGATCGCCGAGTTCAAGCCCGAGGTCGCGCACCTCCACGCGCCGAGCCGCTACCTCACGCCCTCGGTGCTGCGCCCGCTCGAGGCCGCGAACGTCCCGGTCGTCATGACGCTCCACGACTTCAAGCCCTGGTGCACCAATCGCATCTTCTTCGCGCGCGGCGGGCCGTGCGAGCGCTGCAAGGGCGGGCGGCACTTCCACGCGCTGCTCGAAGGCTGCGTCCAGGGCTCGCGCGCCAGGAGCGCCGCCGCCATGGTCGAGGCCTACCTGCACGACGCGGTGCACGCCTACCGCGCGGTGCGGCTGTGGATCGCGCCCTCGTGCTGGGTGCGCGACAAGGCGATCGAGCATGGGGTGGCGCACGCGCGCCTGCGCGTGCTGAGCCACGGGCTCGAAGCCTCGACCTCCGCCGATGCCGCGATCGAGATGCCCGAGGGGCCCTATGCCCTTTACTCCGGCCGGCTCTCGGTCGAGAAAGGCGTGCGCCTCCTGCCCGGGATCGCCGCGCGCATCGCGCCCGTGCCGCTCGTGGTCGTGGGCGACGGGCCGCTGTGGGGCGAGATCGAGAAGGCCTCGCGCGTGACCCCCAACCTGCGCGCGCTCGGCTATCGCAGCGACCCCGAGCTGGCGACCCTGCGGCGCCACGCCGCGGCGGTCGTGGTGCCGTCGCTGTTCTACGAGCACTTCTGCTACGCCGCCGCCGAGGCGATGCTCGAGGCGCGCCCGGTCGCCGCGGCCGGCATCGGCGCGATTCCCGAGCTGGTCGAGCACGAGGTCACGGGACTGCTGGCTCCGCCCGGGGACGCCGAGGCGCTGGGTGCGGCGCTCAAGCGCGCGCTCGAGGAGCCCGCGGCGACGCGCTGGGCAGTGGCGGGTCGCGCGCGCATCCAGGCGATGGGCGACCCCAAGCGCCACCTCGACGGCTTGGTAACGATCTATCGCGAGGCGATCGGCGACTGACCGGGCGCCCTAGCGCTGTTCGCCGAACTCCCAGGGTTCGACGCCGGGCTCGAGCGTGATCCCGAGCGAGCACACCAGGCGGTTGATGAGGTTGTAGTAGGCCGCGATCTCGGTGGCCTTGACGATCGCCGCGTCGTCGAAGCCGTACTCGCGCACGCGCTCGACGTCCTCGAGCTTGCGCTCCGCCGGCTCGCAGGTGAGCGCCACCGCCCAGTCGAGCAGCACCCGGTCGCGGGCGGGCAGGTTGGCCTCGCGGTAGTCCATCGCCACCGCATGGGCCAGGGTGGGATCGCCGAGTGCCTTCGCCAGGTGCGGGCCGTGGTGCGCGACGCAGTAGGCGCAGCCATTGGTCGCCGAGACCACGACCGCGAGCAGCTCGACCTGGGTGGCGGTGAGCGGGGTGGGATCGTCGAGCAGTGCCACCCTGAGCCCGAACAGCGCCTCGAGCCCGGGCGGATCGAGCGCCATGCTCCGCCACACCTGCGAGACGCGCCCGCGGCTCGCGTGCGAGGCGATGCGCGCGAAGATGCGCTTGAGCGGTTCGGCCGCGGTCTCGGGCGTCTCGGTGCGGGTCCAGCTCACGTGACCTCCGGCAGGAAACGGGTGCGCTGCTTTCCGGCCGCGGATGCTAGGAGGTGCGCGCGGCAGGGTCAATCGTGGCAAGCCTGGAGGCCGCGGGGTGGACAGCGCCGAGGCGCCCCGTGCACTATCCGCAGCCTACCGCCACGGAGGACGCGATCATCGAGAGCCCCGCCGCTGGATCCGCCGCCTCGACCCGATTCCTCGCCCGTCACGCCGGAGCGCTGGCACTTGGCCTGGCCGCGCTCTATGCGCTCGGGTACTCGTGGGTCTCGATCCTCAAGTACCGCGCCTACCAGTACGACGACTTCGACCTCGCGATCTTCGTTCAGGCCCTGAGCGGCATCCCGCGCGGAACGCTCTACAGCTCGATCCGCGGCATGAGCTGGCTGGGGGATCACTCCTCGCTGCTGCTCTTCCCGCTCGCGCCGCTGTTCGCGGTGGCGCCGCACCCGGTCACGCTGCTCGTGATCCAGAGCTTGGCGTTGGGGCTCGGGGCGCTCCCGGTGTTCTGGCTCGCGCGCCGCGAGCTGGGCGACCCGGGCTTGGGCCTCGGGTGCGCGGCGCTCTACCTGCTCCAGCCCGCGCTCGGGTACGTGAACCTGTACGAGTTCCATCCCGAGGCCCTGTGCACGCCGCTCCTGCTGCTCGCGTTCCTCCAGCTTCGCGAGGGCCGGCTCTTGCCGATGGTGGTGTCTGCCACGCTGGCGCTGCTTGGCCGTGAGGACGTGGCGCTGGTCGTCGGCGCCATGGGGCTCTACGCGCTCGGGCTCGATCGCCCGCGGCGCTGGCGGTTCTCCGCGGCACTCATAGGGCTTGCCGCAGCCTCGATCGTGCTTACGTTCGGGGTCCTCAAGCCCGCGTTCGCCGCGGGCCAGGTGGATTTCAGCCTGGTCTACCCCGATTGGGGCACGCGGCCCGGCGCGATCCTCGGGACCATCGTGACGCACCCGCTGCGCGCGCTCGGGTGGCTCGTCGCCACGCCCGGAGACCCGGCCGACACCGGGCTCAAGCAGATCTGGTACGCGTGGATGCTGCTGCCGCTGCTCGGGCTTCCGCTCCTGGGCCCCGGGACGCTGCTCATCGCGGCTCCGATCGTGATCGAGCTGTTCCTCTCGCGCGGGCACGCGCAGCACACGATCTTCTATCACTACACCGCACTCGTGATCCCGTTCTTCGTGGCGGCGGCGGTGATGGGGCTCGCGAGGCTCGAGCGTCTGACCGCGCCGCGCCGCGTCGGGGGCGTGGTCGTGACCCTCGCGATACTCGCGGCGCTGGCATCGAGCGTCGCCTTCGGCCCATTCGCCCGGGCCCGCGCCTACGGCGAGAGCCCGCAGCCGGTGTGGCCCGACGCGGCCGAGCGCGCACTCGTGCCCCATCGCGACCGCCTGCTCGCGCGCCTGCCCGCGCGCGGCGGAATCGTGGCGAGCTTCGAGTTCCTGGCGCGGCTCGCGCGGCGCGACAGCCTCCACTCGCTCCACCACGTCCTGTGCGGGCACTACACGATCTCGCGCGAGCCCTACCCCACGCCCGGCGGCGTGAGCGGCCTGATCGCCGGGGTCGATCCGGAGCGCACCCTGGCGAGCGTGGACCTGGGCACGGGGCAGCGGCTGCGCGATCTCATCGCGCTCAACGGGCTGAGTACCGCGGCCGCTCCCGGGCCCCTGGTGCTCTACCTCGCGGGCCAGTCGCGCGCGGCCGACTCGGTCGAGACCTGGTCGGCGGGGCGCTTCGCGATTTCGAATGCGCGCCGGCGCGAGTACGACCACGAGCTGACCTTCCTCGGCAGCGACCTGGGCCCGGCCCGGGCCGCTCCCGGCGGCATGCTGCCGGTGCGCACCTACTGGGAGCGGAGCGCTCCCGCGGACCGGGTCTTCATGATGGTATTCGTGCTGCTCGACCAACGCGTCACGCCGGTCTTCCACGAAAGCGCGTTCATCGGCTCACTCGTGAACCCGGTCCACCTGTGGCCCGCGGGGACGATGGTGAGGGCGACCGACCGGCTCATCCTGCCCGAGCGGCTCGAGCCCGGGCGCTACACGCTCGCGCTCGGGGTCGCCGCGTGGAGGGACGGCGCGCTGCGCCGCTCGGCGAGCGATGGGCCAGGGCCCCCGCCGGGCCCGCCGCTCCTCGATCTCGGGACGATCGAGGTGGCGCCGGCCCGGCTTGCCCCGGGGCACGGCGCTCCCTAGTCTTTCCCGCATGCGAACGCTCTGGATTGGGGCGGTGGCCGTCGTGGCGCTGGTCGTAGCGATCTCGGCGGGCGTGTGGCAGGCGCGCCGGCCGCGCGCCCCGGCCCGGGCGGACCTGGGTGCCCCGGGGGACTCGATCGCTCAGGCGCTGCGCCAGGCCCGCGGCGATTCGGCGGCGCGCGCCTACTCCGTGGACTCCGGGGACAAGTCGCGCTGGGTAAACGAGGTCAAAGGCTTCGACGTTTCCGATCTGACTCCGGTGCGGCGCGAGCAGTTCGTGCGCTTCGCCAACGCCGAGCGCTGCACCTGCGGATGCGGCTACACGCTGGCGGGCTGCCGCTCCTACGATCCCACCTGCCCGGTGAGCGAACCGCGGGTCCAGAAGCTGCTCGACTCGGTGCGCGCCGGGCTTTATCCGAGCGGCCCGGGTGCCGCGGCGAGGCGGTAGGGAGCGGTTGACACCCTGCCGAACCGGGGGCTAAGGTCCCTTCGCTTCAGACCCCTCGAGAGACCCCGGACGCGGTGAGCACGGCCTTCAGGGCGGCTTGCCCCGCCGCTTCCCGCGCCCTTCAAGAAGGAGGCTGGCCATGCCGTTTCCCAAGCTCGAAGCCAAGAAGTTCGCGTCCATCCGTGAGCTCACTGGAATCAGCGCGCGCACGATGGAGGAGCACTACGAGCTCTACAAGGGCTACATCGGCAAGACGAACGAGATCCAGGAGAAGCTGAACGGCGTGGACCGCGGCACCGCGAACCAGATCTACAGCGATCTGCGCGCGCTCCGCATCGACCTGTCGTTCGCGACCGGCGGGGTCAAGAACCACGAGACCTACTTCGGGCACCTGGGCGGCAAGGGCGGCACGCCGACGGGCCGGCTTATGGACATGATCAAGCGCGATTTCCCCTCCTACGACGCGTTCCTCGCCGATTTCAAGGCCTCAGGCCTGGCGGCGCGCGGCTGGGTGTGGCTCGCCTACGATCACGACTGGAGCACGCTCACGACCGTCATCGGCGACGCTCAGAACACCTTCCCGCTGTGGAACGCGACGCCGATCCTGGCGCTCGACGTGTACGAGCACGCCTACTGGATCGACTACGGCCGCGCGCGCGCCAAGTACATCGAGGCGTTCTTCAACAACCTGGACTGGGGCGTGGTGCTCCAAAACCTCGAGCGCGCGCTCGCCATGCAGGCGGTCGCCAAGTAGCAGTCTTCGGAGCGGGGCGCCGGAACGCCCCACAGGACCGGGCTCGCGATCCCGCGGCAGGCGGGCGGGGAGCCCGGTACGGTTTTCCGGGAGGATGAATGGTCATCAGCATGTTGCCCGTCATCGGCAGGACCGCGCCGGATTTCAGCCTGCCCGCGACGACGGGCGAGAACATCTCGCTCAAGCAGTTCAAGGGGAAGAAGACCGTGATCCTGTACTTCTACCCCAAGGATGAGACGCCGGGCTGCACCAAGGAGGCGTGCGATTTCCGCGACCACTCCGCCGATTTCGAGAAGCACAACGCCGTGATCCTGGGCATCTCGACCGACAGCCTGGAGTCGCACCAGCACTTCAAGGAGAAGCAGAAGCTGCCGTTCCCGCTGCTCTCCGATCCGGACGCCACGGTGTCGAAGATGTTCGGGGTCTTCAAGCAGAAGAACCTGTACGGCAAGAAGTCCATGGGCATCGAGCGGACGACCTTCGTGATCGACCGGACCGGGCGCATCGCGCAGATCTATCCCAAGGTCAAGGTGGAAGGGCACATCAACGATCTGCTCGAGTTCGTGGCCGAAGACTGATCCCGGGCGGGCCTTGAGCGGGGGCCGCCGGGGGGAGGGCCATTGGTGCAGTTCTCGCCCAAGCTCCCCGTTCCCGTATTTCCCCTCCCCAACCTCGTGCTGTTCCCGAGCGCGGTGGTGCCGCTCCACATCTTCGAGCTGCGCTACCGCACCATGGTGCGCGACGCCCTCTCGGGCGAGCGCGTCATCGCGATGGGGCTCCTGAAGCCGGGCTGGGAGGGGGACTACGACGGCAGCCCCGAGTACTACCCGCTCGGCTGCCTGGCGCGCTTCGAAGAGGTCGAGTGGCTCCCCAACGACTGCTACAGCCTGGTCGTGAAAGGGCTCGCGCGCGTCATGCTGGGCCGCGTGGTGCGCGAATACCCCTACCGCGCGGCGAAGGTCGAGCTGCTCCCGCAGGAGCCCTGCTCCGAGGACGATCCACTCGTCCTGAGCGAGAAGTACGCGCTGCTCGAGCTCTACCGCCGGCTCCAGCCCGCCTCGATCGCGGGCGAGCCGGGTGGCGCGTCGAAGCTGGGCGCCGATCTGAGCTACGAGGCCCTGGTGAGCGCCCTGTGCATGGTCGTCGAGTCCGAGCCGATCGAGAAGCTCCAGCTCCTCGGACTCGACAGCATCATCGAGCGGGGACGCCGGATCCGCGAGATCGCCGCACGGCGTCCGCCCCCCAAGCCCAAGCCGACGCCGGGCACGGGCGAGTACAACTGAAAAGTCGAACGGGGCCGACCCATGGGGCCAGCCCCGCGACTTGAAACGCGCGCTGCTTCACGATCGAGCGTTGGAGTCCCCCGATCCCACAGCCGCTCCACCGATCCACAGCGCACTTCGATGCCACGACATCACGCGGCCGGCCATGATGGCCCGGCACGCTGCCGCCTGCGACCAGTCGAGCGAGGAGTGGTTGCGGCCAAACCGCCCGGACGTCTCCGGCGCGGCTTGGCGGCCACGCGGTGACCCATCCGTACGGGTTACTGGGGACCCAAATCCTAGGCGGTGTGGCGCTCAGATGCAAATACCATTTAGGTCTCGATTTCGAGCCCTCGCGCGCACCCACGCCATCCCGCTGACATTGCCCGCGCCCGGGGCTGCGCGGCTTGTCGCCATCGGGCGGCGTGGCTAAACTCGGGCCCTGATGCGATTCCCCGCCGAGCCCTTCCGGATCAAGGTCGTCGAGCCGCTGCGCCGCGTGTCGCGCGAGGAGCGCGAACGCCTGATTCGCGAGGCCGGGCTCAACATCTTCGCGGTGCCCGCGGACAGCATCTACGTGGACCTGCTCACCGACAGCGGGACCTCGGCGATGAGCGACAACCAGTGGGCCGGGCTCATGCTCGGCGACGAGTCCTACGCCGGCAGCCGCAACTACTACCACTTCGAGGCGGCGGTGCGCTCGATCTTCGGCTACCGCCACATCATCCCCACCCACCAGGGGCGCGTCGCCGAGAACCTGCTGTTCTCGACCATCCTCAAGCCCGGCGACGTGGTGCCCAACAACATCCACTTCGACACCACACGCGCCAACGTCGAGCACCAACGCGCCGAGGCGGTGGACCTGGTCATCGACGAGGGACTCGATCCGCGGGCGGACCACCCGTTCAAGGGCAACCTCGACCCGGCCAAGCTCGAGCGCGTGCTGGCTGAGAAGGCCGGCAAGGTCCCGCTCGTCATGCTCACCATCACCAACAACTCCGGGGGCGGGCAGCCGGTCTCGATGGCCAACATCCGCGCGGTGCGCGAGGTGTGCCAGCGCCACCGCGTGCCGCTCATCTTCGACGCCTGCCGCTTCGCCGAGAACTGCTGGTTCATCCAGCAGCGCGAGCCCGGCTACGCCAACCAGCGCGTGGGCGAGATCGCGCGCGAGCTGTTCGCAATCGGCGACGGCTGCACCATGAGCGCCAAGAAGGACGGGCTCGTCAACATCGGCGGGTTCCTGGCGCTCAACGACGCCGGGTGGACCGAGCAGATCACGAACCTGCTCATCCTCATCGAGGGGTTCCCGACCTACGGCGGGCTCGCGGGGCGCGATCTCGAGGCCATGGCGCGCGGGCTCGAGGAGGTGCTCGACGAGGACTACCTGACCTACCGGATCACCCAGGTCGCCCACTTGGGCGAGCTGCTCGAGGAGGCGGGGGTGCCGATCGTCAAGCCGGTGGGCGGGCACGCGGTGTACATCGACGCCAAGCGCATGCTGCCGAACATTCCGCAGTCACAGTATCCGGGGCAGGCGCTGGTCGTGGCGCTCTACCGCGAGTTCGGCATCCGCGCGGTCGAGGTCGGCAGCCTGATGTTCGGCCACCGCGACCCGGCGAGCGGCGAGATGGTGTGGCCCACGCTCGAGCTGGTGCGGCTCGCGGTCCCGCGGCGCGTGTACACGACCGAGCACATGCGCTACGTCGCGGAGTCGGTGATCCAGCTCTACCGCCAGCGCGACCGGCTGAAAGGTCTGCGCATCACCCACGAGGCGCCGGTGCTGCGCCATTTCACCGCGCGGCTCGAGGAGCTGGAGGGCGCCACGGTCGCCGGCGCCGCCTCGGGGAGGTGACCGTGGCCCTCAACCGCGGATTCGCGCTCACCTGGCTCGGCCACAACTCTTTCAAGCTGGTCACGCGCGGCGCGAAGACGGTGCTCATCGACCCGTGGGTCGAGGGCAACCCCGCCTGCCCCAAGGAGCTCAAGACCTTCGAGAAGATCGACGTCATGACGATCAGCCACGGCCACGGCGACCACATGGCCGACGCCGTGACGCTGGGCCGGAAGTTCAAGCCGGTCGTGATCTGCAATTACGAAATCCACTTGTACCTGCATCGCAAGGGCCTCACGACCACCGCGCCCATGAACAAGGGCGGCACCCAGGAGGCGGCCGGGCTCAAGTTCACGATGGTCCACGCGGTGCACTCGAGCGGGATCGAGGACGGCGGCCAGATCGTGTACGGCGGCGAGCCGTGCGGGTTCGTCATCACGCTCGAGGACGGGACCCGCATCTACCACGCCGGCGACACCGGGGTGATCTCGGACATGGCGCTCATCGGCGAGCTGTACGCGCCCGACGTGGCGCTGCTGCCGATCGGCGACCTCTACACGATGGGGCCGCGCGAGGCCGCGGTCGCGGCGAGGCTGCTGGGCTCGCGCATCATCGTGCCCGCTCACTACGGCACGTTCCCGGCGCTGACCGGCACCCCCGAGGCGCTGCGCGAGGAGCTCAAGAAGCAGAACGTGAGCGCCGAGGTCGTGGTCCTTCGGCCGGGGGAGACGCTGAGCTAGCGGCGCAGGAGGCGCGATGAGGTTTCAAACCCTACCAGCTGCGCTCGGGATTGCATCTGCAGCCCTGATGGCAGGTGTGGCGAGCGGTGGCCCGCCGCCCATACGTCATGTGACGCTCGCCACCACTTCGAACGGAATCCTGTTCTACCGCGGAAATCGGCTGCCCGGGCCGTACGTCATCGATGTCACCTATCGTCTCACTCCCGATACGCTGTGGCTTGCGGCATACGTGAATCGCCTTCCCCTCACGGAATCCACCGAGTCCGCTCCTCCTTCACGAGCCACGCCAGACACGTCGCTGTTTGCCAGAAGGGGCGCCTTTGTCAGCCACCTGGGCCGGCTGGTCTATCGGGAACGCAGGATGGGAATCAAGTGGCAGTCAGACTCATCGCGCGTGCAGGACGAAGTGCGCGCCGCCTCCGAGCTCGTGGACTCGGTCGTCTCCAGGCCTGACGGCACGCTGTCGTTCTACTGGCGAGGATCCAACAGGCCTCTTGATCTCCTGCCGCCACAGAACCTTGGGCCTCGTCCCCCGGCTGGCAGTGACGTTCACCAACACGCGCTGACTATCGCACTGGGCCTCGAGCGAGGGCGGTTGATTTTCGTCGGACACGGGTGGTCTGAGCTATGGGCGTCTGGCAATTCGATTCGGGAGTATCTCGACGACGTCGAGGCGATCAAGCGCGGGGTCCCGTGGGGCAAGACCCACATTCAAGACCCCTGGACTGCCGAGGATCTGATCAGGCCCCTCGACCTTTCCACCGTCAGGAGAGGAGATTATTGACAGGACCTGCTGGCCGGACTGCGCCCCTAGCTCGAGAACAGCGCCAGCATGTCGTAGAGCCCGTGGACGATGATCGCGGCGGTCGTGGACGCGTGCTTGCGCACCAGGCCCAGCGTCAGGCCGAGCACGAACACCAGCGCCATCCCGTACCACGAGTACTGCACGTGGAGTGCGGCGAACAGGAGCGAGGTGAGCACGACGCCGAGCCGCGGCTGAAGCCCGCCGCGCAGCGTGACCTCCTCGCCCACCCCGGCGCTCAAGCCCAGCAGCACGACGCGCCCCGGCGTCATCGCGCGCGCGAGCAGCCGCGTGATCTCGTGATCGAGCTTCCACAGCTCGGGGAAGAAGCGGTGCTGGACCGCCTCGGCGCCGGCGTTGAGGGCGATCAGCGCCAGCGCGCCCGCGAGGACCACCCCGCCATGACGCGGCGTGAGGGCTTTGAGGCCGAGCCGCGCGAGCGTCTCGCGCAGGTCGCGCCGCACCCAGCAGCCCGCGCCGCCGAGCGCCAGCAGCACGTAGCCCACGAGTGCCCCGCTCAGCTTGGCCTTGGCGAGCAGCGGCTCGGGATCCTGGAGCAGGGTGGCTTTGAGCGCATCGAAGGCGAACCAGGCCGGAACGGCGAGCAGGAGCCCGGCCGCCGTGAGCTGGGCGCCGAGCCTGAGCGTGTACGACGGAGCGCCGCCGAAGAGCCGGCGCGCGAGTCCCTCGGCGAACGCCGGCATCACGCTCAGGGCCATCACGACCACGCCGGCCGCGGAGAAGCCGATGGCGGCGACCCGCTGGGCCGCCGGCAGGTCGTTCGTCAGCACCACCGTGGCGAGGTAGCCGAAGAACAGCATGCCGCCGACCGGCGGCACGAAGGCGATGAGCTGCCAGGCCTGCCGCCACTGCGGGTCCAGGTCCGCCGCCTGGGCGGCGGCGAACAGGGCCGCGATCGCGACCAGCCCGGCCGCCTCGGGCTGATCGAGCAGCAGGCCGAGGAGGGCGCCGGCGAGCAGGATGGCGAGCCACACGACGAGTCCGCGGCGCGCGCGGCGCGCGCCGGCGTCGGGCGGCGGCCCTTCCTCGAGCGCGAGGGTGGCGGGAAACGCGCTCGGGCCCTTATTCTCCTCCTCCATCGAGCGAGCATAGCGGCCCATTCGAGGAGCGTCCAAGCATGAGGGTCACCGTTCTCTATTTCGCCCAGGCGCGTGAGCGCGCCGGATGCGCGAGCGAGCCGCTCGATCTGCCCGCCGGGAGCCGGGTGGCCGAGGCGCGCGCGGCGCTGGTGCGCGCGCATCCGGCGCTCGAGCCGCTGTGGGCGCACCTGGCGCTCGCGGTCGACGGCCAGCTCGTGAGCGACGCCAAGCTGCTCGCCGAGGGCGCCGAGCTGGCGCTCCTGCCGCCGGTGAGCGGGGGCTAGAACGTGGCGGCGCCGCGCATCGTCCCGCTCACCCCGGCGCGCTGGCCGGACTTCGTGCGGCTGTTCGGCCCGCGCGGAGCATGCGCGGGATGCTGGTGCCAGTTCCCGCGCCTGACCTCGCCCGAGTGGAAGACGCAGGGTGCCAAGAACCGGCGGGCGATGAAGCGCCTGGTGGACTCGGGCGACCCGCCGGGGCTGCTCGCGTACGAGGGTGAGCAGGCGGTGGGCTGGATCGCCGTCGCCCCGCGTGCGGCCTACCGCCGCTTCGAGCGCTCGCGCATCCTCGCGCCGGTGGACGATCGGCCGGTCTGGTCGATCCCATGTTTCTTCATCGCGCGTGAGGCGCGCGGGCGCGGGATCACGGTCGAGCTGCTGCGGGCCGCGTGCGCCTACGTCGCTTCGCGGGGTGGGCGCCTCGTCGAGGGATACCCGGTGGACCCGGGGGAGAAGCGCTACGCCCCCGCGTTCGCCTGGCACGGGCTGGTCGCGGCCTTCCGTTCGGCGGGCTTCCGGGAGGTGGCGCGGCGCTCGGCCACGCGCCCCATCATGCGCAAGCGGCTCTCCGGCCGGCCGCGGGCGGCGAAGCGTGGCTGAGCTCACGCGCGAGCCGATCGCCCTCGAGCGGCTGCTCGCCGAGGCCGCGCGGCCCGATTGCGGCGCGATCGCGCTCTTTCTCGGCACCACGCGCGATCACCACGAGGGCCGCCGGGTGCTGCGGCTCGCTTACGAGGCCTACGAGCCGATGGCGCTCGCCGCCCTCGAGCGGCTCGAGGCCGAGGCGGTGAGCCGCGGGGGTGCGGCGCGCTGCCGCATCGTCCACCGGCTGGGCGAGGTGCCGATCGGCGAGGCGAGCGTGGCGGTGGTCGTGACCGCGGGCCACCGCGCGCCCGCCTTCGAGGCGTGCCGCCGGGCGATGGACGATCTCAAGCGCACGGCGCCCATCTGGAAGCGGGAGTTTTTCGCCGAGGGGGGCTCCGCGTGGGTCGAGGGCACGCCGCTCGTCTAGCGCGGGGCGCGGCACTTTTCGATCGGGGCGCGGCTTGACCGTGCGCGAGAGCCTAAAGTAGCGTCAGGTTCGGATCCCCACCGACCTTGGTACCGCAAGGAGGCACTCTGGTCCGCCGCACCCTCGCGCTCCTGGTCATCGTCCTTGCCGCCTCGTCCACCTCGTGCTCGGTCCGGCGCATGGTCGCCAACGGCATCGGCAACGCGATCTCGAGCGGCCCCGACGTCTTCGGCAGCGACAACGATCCCGAGTTGGTGCGCGACGCGCTGCCGTTCGGGCTCAAGACCATGGAGTCGCTGCTCCTCACCGTGCCCAAGCACCGCGGGCTGCTGCTCACGACCTGCAAGGGCTTCACGGAATACGCCGCGGCGTTCGTCCAGATGGAGGCCGATCGCATCGAGCCCGGCGACTACGCGGCCGCGAACGAGATGCGCGAGCGGGCGCTCAAGCTCTACCTGCGCGGGCGCGACTACGGCCTGCGCGGCCTGGCGCTCCGCAACCGGGGCATCGGCACGCAGCTCCAGCTCGACCCGAAAGTCGCGGCGGCGCGGATCGGGGTCAAGGACGTGCCGATGCTCTACTGGACCGCGGCGGCGTGGGGATCGGCGATCTCGCTCGGCAAGGACCGCGCCGACCTGCTCGCCGACCTGCCCGCGGTGCGCGCGCTCGTCGAGCGCGGGCTCGCCCTCGACGAGGGCTACGACGCCGGCGCGATCCACGAGGCGATGATCATCCTCGAAGCGCTGCCGCCCGCCATGGGCGGCTCGCCCGACAGCGCCCGCCTCCACTTCGAGCGCGCGGTCGCGCTCTCGAAGGGCGCCCGGGCGAGCCCCTACGTCACCATGGCGCAGAGCGTCTCGGTGCTGACGCAGAATCGCGCCGAGTTCGACCGCCTGCTCCACCAGGCACTCGCGGTGGACCCCGATCGGGACCCCACCCAGCGCCTCGCGACCCTGGTCCTCCAGCGCCGGGCCCGCATGCTGCTCCAGCGCGAGGACGATCTGTTCCTGGAACCCGACACGACCAAGAGCGAGGAACACCGATGAGACTGCTTCGCACGATGACGCTGTTGGTACTGGGAATGGTCGCGCTCGGGTACGGCCCCGCGGCCGCCCAGCCGGTGACGATCAAGCTCGCGACCCTGGTCCCGGACGGGTCGGTGTGGGACAAGATCCTCAAGACCATGGGCGCCGAGTGGAGCCAGGCGACCAAGGGCCGGGTCCAGCTCCGCATGTATCCGGGCGGCGTGGCGGGCGACGAGCCCGACGTGGTGCGCAAGATGCGCATCGGCCAGATCCAGGCCGCGGCGCTCACGACCGCGGGCCTGTCCGCGATCGACCCGTCGTTCAAGATGTTCTCGATCCCGATGTTCTTCGACTCCTACGACGAGCTGCACGCGGTGCTCGCCAAGATGGAGCCCACCTTCAAGCAGCGCCTCGAAGCCAAGGGCTTCGTGCTGCTCAACTGGGGCCACGGCGGCTGGGTGTACTTCTTCACCCGGCAGCCGGTCGAGACCGTGGATCAGCTCAAGCACAACAAGATGTTCGTGTGGGCCGGCGACGAGACCATGACCTCGCTGTGGAAGTCGAACGGCTACCACCCGGTGGCCCTCGCCGCGACCGACATCCTCACCGGGCTTCAGACCGGGATGATCGACGCCTATCCCACCACTCCGCTCCTGGCGCTGACGCTCCAGTGGTACCGCTCGACGCCCAACATGGTGGGCATCGGCCTGGCGCCGCTCGTGGGCGGCCTGGTCGTGACCAAGCAGGCGTGGCAGAAGATCGCCCCCGCCGACCAGGCCGAGGTGCTCGAAGCCTGCCACGCGGCCGAGCTCAAGCTCATGACCGAGGTTCCGAAGCAGGACACGACGGCGATCGGCGAGATGGTACGGCGCGGGCTCAACGTGACGCGCGTCTCGCCCGCGGCGGCGGCCGAGTGGCGCACCGCGGCCGAGGCCTTCGCCCGCTCGATGCGGAGCACGGCCGGCATTCCCGAGATCCTCGACATGGGCGAGCGCGAGCGCAACGCGTTCCGCAAGAAAGCGCCCGCGGGGACGCCCGGAGGCTCCCCCCGAGGCTCACACTAGCGGGGATTGACCCGCTTCGGACCGGCGAAGCCGCGCTGCCGCTTGCGATTACAGGCTTCTGTCGTCCGCGTTGATCCCTCATGCCGCGTACCCTTAAGGCCGATAACCGTGCTGCCTGCTCCGCTTCATCCCGGACATTTTCCCGGTCGGGGGGAGCGGCAGAGGCCTCACCGTCGGTTGCCATCGGGCCCGGCCGCACTGGAGCGAAGACCACCGAATGTCCCCGTATCGCACCTGGATCCGGACCTGCCTTCCCGTGCTCGTCGCCGCGTGCGCGATCGGCCACCTGCCGGTCGCGGCGCGTGCCGACACGCTGGTGTCGTCCTGCGACCTGTGGATGCCTTCCGAGCCGGCGCACGGTCAGGCGTGGTTCATGAACGGGGTCGGGAAGCAGCACTTCAAGATCACGACGCGCTCGGGCGTGGCGCAGAAGTTCTTCGATCAGGGCCTGGCGCTGCTCCAGGATGGCTGGCCGTTCGAGGCCGATCGCGCCTTCGCCCGGGTGGAGCAGCTCGATCCGCAATGCGCGATGGCCCAGTGGGGCCTCGCGATGACGGCCCTCAACGGCGCGCGGCGAGACTCCGCGATCGCCCGCGCCCGGCGGCTCGCCGAGACCGCGAGCGTGCGGGAGCAGCTCTATATCGCCGCGGTCGCGACACGCAACGCCGGCGGTTCGGGCAGCCTGCCCGGGGTTTTCGGGGGCACGAGCGAGGGCTACCGCCGCGAGCTGCGGAAGATCGTGGACGCCTACTCCGACGACATGACGGCCCGCCTGCTGCTTGCCGAGGCGCTGGTCGCGGGTTACGAGACCGACGGCACCCCGCGCCCCGGGACGCTCGAGGCGATCGCGCTGTGCGAGGGCGTGCTGGCGAAGGATCCCTCGAACGCCGGCGCGAATCACACCCTGGCGCACGCCTACCAGTCGAGCCCGACGCCCGAGAAAGGCGCGCGCGCCGCCGACCTGTTCGCGAAGGCGGCCCCCGCCGTTCCCCACGCGATCCACCTGTCGGGCGAGCTCGCCCTGCGCATCAATCGCAACGACGATGCGATTCGCGCGTTCCAGACCGCGGCGACGATGGACGAAGCCTACATGCGCAAGGACGACGAAACCACGGATCACGCCTCGGGCCCCTACAGCCACAACCTGTACCTGCTCGTCGCCGCCTACGGCGATCAGGGGCGCTACCGCGAGGCCCTCAACACCACCACGCGGCTGCTCGACACGGCGCGCCAGCCGCGCGAGGCTGCGAACGCGGCTGCGCTCGACGGCCGGCTCGCGCTCCTGCGCCTGATGGTGCGCTTCGAGCGCTGGAACGAGATTCTCGACGGCCATTCGCTCCCCGACGACGGCGGCTTCGAGGTGATGAAACCGTGGCGTCACTACGCCCTCGGCCGCGCCTGGCTCGGCCGCGGTTCGCTCAACCGCGCCTGGTCCGAGCTGGTCGCGCTCGACCAGGCCGTGCGGCGGCTCAATCCCCAGCTTCCGAAGAGCGCCGCGCTCAGGCCCCTCCAGGAGCGCCAGACCCTCGCGCTCCAGATCGCCCCGCTCGAGCTCAAGGGACGCATCCTGGTGCGCGAGAAGATGGCGATCGACGGACTTGCCGCCCTGCGCCAGGCGCTCGATCTCGAGCGCAGGCTCGCGCTCTCCGAGCCGCAGATCTTCCCGCACATCGGGGAGGCGCAGGGCGACGTGGCGCTCGATCTCAAGCGCTGGGACGACGCGGTGGCCTCCTACCGCGCGGTGCTCGCGCGCGAGCCCGACGATGGGCGCGCGCTCCTGGGTCTGGCGCGCGCGCTCGAGGGCGCGGGCAAGCGGCAGGAAGCCGCGGAGGCACGCGCCGAATTCTCGAAACTCTGGGCCCATGCCGACCCCGAGGTGGTCCCGGGCTCGCAGGGCTCGGCGTCGGCGAGCCCCAAGGTCGAGTCACCCGCGGCGCCGGCCCCGGCAGCGCAGGCAGCCGCAGCGCCCGAGCCGCCTTCCGAGCCGCCACCCCGGACCCAGGCCCCCGAGCCCGCGCGGGTGGCCCGGGCGCCACGGCCCAAGGCCGCCGCGCCCGCGGTCAAGCCGGTGGCTGCGGCCACGCCCGAACCGGCGGAAGCCGATCCCTGGGCGGGCAAGCTCAAGAAGACCAAGATCAACGGCGCCCAGCTCGCCTACGTCGACGTCGGCAAGGGCCAGCCGATCGTGCTCGTCCACGGCGCGCTCTCCGACTACCGCCAGTGGGCGCCGCAGATCGAGGCGCTGTCCAAGCGCTACCGCGTCGTCGCGTACAGCCGACGCTACCACTATCCGAACCCGCCGGCCGGCGACCACGCGGACTACTCCTACGAGCTCAACGAGGCCGACCTGGTTGGGCTCATCCGCGCGCTCCACCTGGGCAAGGTGCACCTGCTCGGCCACGGCTACGGCGGGTTCGTCGCGACCCTGGTCGCGCGCGACCACCCCGACATGGTGCGCACCCTGATGCTCGCCGAGCCGGGCGTGTACTCGATGATTCCGTGGAAGAAGGACCGCAAGGCCGCGATCGAGGGCCTGCGGGCGGCCGCCGCCTCCTCGGGCGAAGCAGCGCGCGCCGGCGACGTCGAGCGCGCGGCGAAGGAGTTCTACGGCGTGGTCCAGGGCAGCCCCGACGCCTACGACTCGCTGCCCGAGGCGCAGCGCCGCATCATGCGGGACAACGCCGGCACGCTCCTGCTCGGCATCGAGCCGCCGCCGTCGTTTCCCTGCGAGCAGGTCCACCGCCTGGTGACGCGCACGCTGCTCATCGAAGGCGATGCCACCACGCGCAACGAGCACGCGGCGCTCGAGGGGCTGGATCGCTGCCTCCCGAACCGCTTCCGCGCGTTCATCAAGGACGCCTCGCGGGTCGTGAACTGCGGCAATCCGGACGCGTTCAACGAGGCGGTCACCCAGTTCATCGAGGCCCCCGAGGCCCCGACCCACCTCACCGAGGACGAGCCCTAGAGT
>JBGQIE010000022.1:0-25204 GCA_041498315.1 Candidatus Eiseniibacteriota bacterium | reverse complement strand
CCGAGCGCACCCGCGCCGGGAAGCCCGGCAGCGCCTCGGGCACCAGCCAGCCCTCGGGGCTCGCGTGCAGGGTGTAGCCGCTCGGCACATACACGCCGCGCACGTGGGCGAGCCGGCGCAGCAGCTGCGAGCGGCTCCAGCCCTCGCGCTTCGCGTCGCGCGCCCGGTCGAGCACGGCGTGGATGATCTCCTCGCCGTCGCCGATCACGAACGCGTCGATGAACTCGGCCATGGGCTCGGGGCTGAACGCCTGGGCGCCGCCGGCGATCACCAGCGGGTGGCGCTCGTCGCGCTCGAGCGTGCGCAGCGGCAGCCCCGCCAGGTCGATCATGTTGAGCACGTTCGTGTACTGGAGCTCGTACTGGAGCGAGAAGCCCAGCACGTCGAAGCGCGACGCCACGGCGTGCGAGTCGAGCGAGAACAGCGGGATGCCCAGCCGCCGCATCTCGGCCTCGGCGTCGGGCCAGGGCGCGAAGGTAAGCTCCGCGGCCGCGTCCGGCCGCCCGTTCACGATGTGGTGGATGATCCGGATGCCGAGATTCGAAAGCCCGATCTCGTGGGCGTCCGGGAACGCCAGCAGCAGCGACACCTCGGCCTGGTCCAGGGGCTTGCGCGGTACGTGAAGTGCGCTGCCCAGGTATCGATTTGGCTTGGAGATGCGCGGCAGTAGCTGGTGTTGAATGAGTTCGGCAACCGCCGTGGTCATGGGGTTCCGGGAGTTCTCCGCGGATGGACGCTGGTCGGGCCCGGGCCGGGTGAGGAGGCAGGGCCGAGGAATTGCGCTAATTCAGGGCGCGCCGCCCGGTTCGGGCCATGCGGGGCAACGCGCTTGTCGCGAGGGAAGTTAGCACAGCGACACGCGACTTCCAACCGGTCAAACGCGCACGTTCGGGGCAGGTTTGAAACCGCATCCGGCTGCGCTAGTGTGCGCGGGATGCGGCGGTTGCGGGCATGAGAGTCCCGGAGCGCACTCCCGACCGGCTGAGGCGGATCCACTCCCTGTGCGGGGTGGTGCCGCTCGGGTTCTTCCTCCTCGAGCACCTGGCCGTGAACGCCACCGCCCTGGCCGGACCCTCGGCGTACCGCCGCGCGGTCGAGACCCTCGGCCGCACCCCACTCCTGCCCGTGCTCGAGGTGGGACTCATCGCCCTGCCGCTCGTGATCCACAGCGTCATCGGGGTGCTGCTCGCGACCGAGCTGGACGAGTCGGGCCGCCCCGACCTCACGGATCGCAGGGTCGCCATCCAGCGCGCGACCGGGGTGCTCCTCCTCCCCTACCTCATCTACCACGTCTGGGCGACGCGCCTCTCGCCCGAGGCGCTCAAGGGGAGCGCCGATCTCATCGCGATCATGGGCAAGCAGGTCGCGAGCGCTCCTGGATTCGTCTTCCACGCCGTGGGGGTGAGCCTCGCCGCCTACCACCTGGGGCATGGCTTGCGCTCGTTCGCGGTGCGCTGGGGGCTCGCGCGCGACCGCGCCGCCGAGCGTGCCATCGAGCGCTTCGGGCTCGCCCTGGCCCTGGTGCTCGCGGTGGTCGGGGTGGCGAGCCTCGCCTCGTTCGCGCGCCATGCCGGCGGTGTCCTCGCGGGACTCGGTCCACGATGAGCGCCGCGGACGATCGCACCTCCGGCTCGGGCCGGGTCGCGCTCGAAGTCCTGGGCGAGCTCGAGCGCTGGGCGGCGACCGATACCTCGACCTCGCCCGCGGCGTTTCGCGCGGCGTTGCTCGCGCACCTGCGCGCGGCGCAGGCTGCCCAGCCGACCATGGCCCTGGTCCACCAGCTCGCGGCGCGCGCCCTGAGTGTCGCCGACACCGGCGTCGCACGGGGGGACCGGGTGCCGGACCTGCGCGCCCATCTCGCGCGCTCGTGCGCGGCCGAGCGCGATGACCTGCGCGCCGCCGGGGCCGCGGTCGCCCTGACCGCCGCCAAGCTCGCGACCGAGCGCGGCCCATGGATCGCGACCCTGTCGGCGAGCGGCACGGTGCGCGAGGCGATGCTCGAGCTCAAGCGCGCCGGGCGCGAGCCGCGGGTGATCGTCGGCGAGGGCCGGCCGCTGTTCGAGGGCCGCGGCATGGCCGCGGCACTGGCCGCCGCCGGCATCCCGGCGTGGCTGGTCGTGGACGCCGCCCTGCCCCTGCTGCTCTCGCCGGCGCGCATGCTGTGGCTGGGCGCCGATGCCGTGACCGACCAGGGGGTGATCAACAAGGTGGGCTCGTACGCCGCGGCGCTCGCCGCACGCGAGCACTCGGTGCCGGTCTACGCGCTCGCCCACCGGCGCAAGTTCCTGCCCGCGTCGACCCCCGCGCTCCGGATCGCCGAGCAGCCGCCCGCCGAGGTATGGGACGCCGCGGTCGAAGGCGTGCGACCGCGCAACATCTACTTCGAGGTGGTGCCGCTGTCGCTGGTGCGCGGGGTGGTGGTCGAGGACGCGGTGCTCGGGCCCACCGAGGCCGCCACCGTGGCGCGCGAACGCCCGCTGCCGGCGGAGCTGGCGGGCGGATAGCCCGGGGCCGCCAGCGCTCCCGAAGCGCGCTGCGACGTCGCTAGGCTCGCAGCACCTTGTAGGCGTGCGTCCAGCGGTTGGCGAGAAATCCCGGCAGGCACCACAGCATGCAGAGCGGCTCGATGGCGCGCGCCGCCTCGACCCCGCCGAGATCCTCGATGTCCCAGCCGAACTGGACCAGGATGCGCTTGACCTCGTCCTTGGCGCCCGCGTCGTTGCCGCACATGAACATGGAGGGCGGTCCGCCCGGCAGCTGCGGATTGACCATGTAGGCGTTGCCCACGCACGAGAAGGCCTTCACGAACCGGGCCGCGGGGACGCGCTTCTGCAGGCGCTCCATGAGCGACTCCTCGAGCGTCGTGAAGTAGTGGAGCACGCCGTGCTCGGGCGGCGCGTCGGCGATCGGATTGCAGGTGTCGATCACGGTCTTGCCGGCCAGGTTTGCGGCCCCCGCGAGCTGAACCACCGACTCGGCCGCCGTGCCCTTGACCGCCAGCACCACCAGCTCACCCCACTTCGCCGCATCGGCGAAGCTTCCGGTCGAGCCCGTGGCTCCGGCCTTGGACTTCCAATCGCTCAGCTTGGCGGGCTCGCGCGAGCCGCGCATCACCTCGTAGCCATGCTTGAGGAACCCGTCGGCCAGCACCTGGCCCACGGGACCGGACCCGAGCACCGCGATTCTCTTCATGGGATGAGTCTCCTGATCTCGAAGCAGGGGGCGCGCGGCCGCGACCTGGCGTTCGATGCCGGTGCGGCCCGGGGGGATTCCCCGCGAGTTCGCCGGCCGGAGACTAGCGGTAGTGCGCGTGCGGGTGAAGCAGGTTGAGCACGAGCGAGAAGAGCGGATCGGCGAAGTGCGGGAACACCTGCCAGGCCACGATCAGCCCGATCATCGAGAAGCCCGGGGTGCGGGCGAACGAGATCAACCGGTGGGCGGCGCGCTCGGGCACGAACAATCCCAGCACCGCGGCGCCGTCGAGCGGGGGCAGCGGCAGCAGGTTGAACACCGCGAGCAGCACGTTGAGGGTGAGCAGGATGGAGAGGACGTGCGCGAGATAGTCGAACGCGAAGCTGCCCGCGGCCGGCTCGACCATCGAGTCGAAGTGGGCGGTCGACGGCGCATCGAAGCCGCCCAGGATGAGCCCGAGCTTGAGACCCGCGAAGGCCAGCAGGGCAATGAGCAGGTTCGCCGCCGGTCCTGCCGCCGCCATCAGCGCCGCGCGGTGCGGGTGGCGCTCCTCCCACTCCGGATCGAAGGGCACGCTCGCCCAGCCGATCGCCCAACCCTGGGTGAGCGCGGTGAGTATCGGCACCACCAGCATGCCGATGGGCTCGCGTCGCATATGGGGCCAGGGTGAGAGCGAGACCTGGCCGCCTTCGTAGGCGGTCGGGTCACCGCCCTTGAGGGCCACCCAGGCGTGCGCGGCCTCGTGGCACGTGGTCGAGAACAGGAACGCCAGGTACCAGAACAGCCCGTGGATGGGGTTGAAGTCGTTCACCCCACGGTTTTCGGCGGGCGCCGGGGCTCAGTTGAGCGTCGGCGCGTCCGCCTCGGGATGGGCTGCGCGATCCGGGCGGGCGACGGCGATAGATCGCCTTGAGCCTGCCCCAGCTCCTGAGGCGGGCCGGCGTCGGTCCGATCCCTGGAAGCCACGCCTGGCGGTTATCGGAGCAGCGTCACCCTAGCGTGCGCGGTGCGGACCCCATCGCGCACGATGACCAGATAGGTCCCGGGCGACACGCCGTGCCCGGCGTCGTTCCGTCCGTCCCAGTGGACCCGATGGCTCCCCGAGGCGAACCAGCCGCTCGAGAGCCGGCGCACCGTGCGGCCCGTGACGTCGTACACCGCGAGGTCCTGCCGGCCCGGGGCGCCGGCGTCGATCGCGAGCGTCACCTCGTTCCGGGCGGGATTGGGCTCCGCGCCCACGCGCAGCCCGCCGGCGGATGTCCCGCCTCCGCCGACGCCGGCGACCATGCCAATCCCGATCTCGGCATCCGACGTCGTCACCGGGGTGACGTAGAAGCCCGCGTCGTAGAAGACGCAGTTCGAGAACCTCACCGCCGTGATCTGCGGCGTGTTCGAGGCCTGGAAGTGGAGCTTGTAGATCTGTCCGGGCCCGGTGAGCTCGATCTGGTTGCACAGCAGGATGTCGGTGATCGAGAGGCTGCCCGAGGACGGGGTGAAGATATGGAACGTATTCCCGCACGCCGCGCTGCACG
The DNA here is from genome assembly GCA_041498315.1 of Candidatus Eiseniibacteriota bacterium. Classification (GTDB taxonomy): domain Bacteria; phylum Eisenbacteria; class RBG-16-71-46; order RBG-16-71-46; family RBG-16-71-46; genus JBGQIE01. The sequence continues at coordinate 20,480 of JBGQIE010000022.1, read as the reverse complement.
CGCCCGTCATCAGGCAGCCCTGCTGGTTCGCGAGCGGAACCGCCTGCATGAAGGTGAGCGCCGCCGGGTCGTAGGTGACGACCGCGTCGAAGCCGTTGAACGGGTGGCCGGCCACGACGACCTGCAGCTCGACGTCGAGCATGGCCCCCGGCGCCACGTTCTGGATGGTCGGCGAGAGCGCCACCGTGACGCCCTGGGCCGAGGCGACGCCGGGTCCCAGGATGGCCGCGATCGCGAGCAAGGCCCACCACCCGTGACGCGGGCCGCGATTCGATTCGCATCTCATTGCTGGCTCCCCCTTCCCTGCGGTGCCGGGGGATGCGCGACCGCATCGAAATACGCCTTCATGGTACACCCCGCGTCCGAAGCCGGCGCCAAAGCCAGCTCCGACCCAGCGGCCCCGGAACGCGGGCCCGCGCGATGTGCGCGGGCCCGCTTCCGGCGAAGGTTTACCGAAGCATGAGCAGCTTGCGCGAGCGGCTGAACTGCGGCGCCGTCAGCTGCACGTAGTAGAGCCCGGCCTGGAGCCGGTGTCCGGAGTTGTCCGTCCCGTTCCACGTCTCGCGATAGGTCCCCGCGGCGCGCTGCTCGTTCACGAGCGTGCGCACGAGGCGGCCGGTCAGATCGAAGATCGCGAGCCGAACCGGACCAGCGTGCGAAGTCGCAAAGGCCAGCGTCGCATCGTCCCGGAACGGATTGGGGGCGACCGGCATGAGATCGGACGTGTTGGGAGCGCTGCCCGTCACCACCGCCGTCCGCCCGAGCACGACCGGATGATTCGACGCGTCGCGCGCCGTGATGCTCGCGAGCGCGATGCCCGGCTTCCCGGCGCGCAGCGACCGGAACGACACCGTCGCGACGTCGCCCTCGCCCGCGAGCCCGCGGCCCGAGCTGCCCAGCAGCGCGGCATCCACGTTGCCCGCGGCGGCCGAGAACACGACGCCGCCCATCCCCGCCATCCAGTCGCTGGTGCTGACGATGCCCGGCTCGACCACCGCCGGATCCCAGCCTAGCTGGGCCGAGAGGCCCTGGATGTCCCCCGCTCCGCGCACGCGCACCCGGGCGGTGAAGCTCTCGCCGGCGGAGACGGCGTCGGGCGCGTCCACCAGCACCTCATCGCGATCGGCCGCCGCGGCCATGGCCCGCATCTGCGGCGCCTGGTAGCCCGTCCCTCCGTAGTTGATCGCGAAGATGATCAGGTCCTCGAACTGGATGCGATCGTCCGGAACCGGCCGCGCCGTCGCGGAGCCCGTGAGCGTCGGACCCACGTCGAGGTAGCCGACCGCGTCCACCGGCCCCTCCCCGGTCAGCCCGTAGCTGAAGCCGAGCGCCGAGATGTCCAGCCCGTCCACCTTGTTGTTCCCTGCTCCCGGCACCACGTCGCCGAGCAGGTAATCGAGGTTGCCGCCCGTCATGTTCGAGACCGTGGAGAGGTTGGCGCAGGCGTCGGTGACGAACGCGACGTAGTACCAGTATCCACGCGGGGCGGCCGAGTCGGTATAGGGCGAGGTCGCCGCGGCGCTCACCAGCGTCCACGGCCCGCCCGGAGCGGCGCCCGGACTGGGCGGCGACACCGCACCATCGTCATCGTACTCGGGGTAGGAGCCGAAGGGCGCGCGGTAGAGGCTTACCGTGCCCGGGTCCCCGGTCGCCCAGCTCACGATGATGCCGGTCGTCGGGCCCGCGCCGTTGCCGGACGTCTGCTGCACCGCCGCGAGATCCGTGATCGGGGAAGGCGGCGTGTTGTCGATCGGCACCGACAGCGGGGCGCCCGGAAGCGCCGCGATCGGGCCGTTGGCGCAGTCGCGCACCGTGACGCTGTTGATGGTCACCGTCCCGGTGCCGCTCGGGCTCGTGCTCGAGAGGTTGAGCTTGAAGAGCGTGCCGGCGAGCGCGGTCTGGCCGCAGGGCAGACCGAGGATCGCGCAGTCCACGGTGTAGTTGCCGCCACCGTTGCTCAGGACCTGGAAGTTCGTGGTCGAGAGGGGCACCGAGTTGAGGAAGGTGCCCTGGACGATGTTGGGCGCGCACAACGCCAGGTTCGCGCTGATCGTGAGGTTGACGCTGAATCCCCGGACCGGCGTCGCGCTCGTGCGGGCGATGGTCACCGGAACTTCGACGCAGGGGTAGGTCGGGGTGATGCAGGTCGCGGCAGGCTGGGCCGCGATCACCGGATCCGCGACGTTCTCGAGATCGATGTTGTAGGTATTGCCGTTCTTCAGATTGATCTGGATCGCGTCGAGGTAGCTGGTCACGCTCGCCCAGCCCGATCCGGTCTGGAAGCTGATGTAGCGCAGGCCCTGCGAGCCGTAGTCGATGGCCCCGCCCGTGGCGGTGCCCGAGGTGGGATTACCGGCCCAGGTCGCCCAGTTGATGGTCCCCGCCTGGAGGTCGGCGAGCGTCGGCGCGCCATAGAAGCCGAAATTCCCGGAGTGGTTCGAATCGTTGAAGGTCAGCTGATTCGGCCCCGCGGGCGAAGCCCAGGTGTTCCACACCCCGATCGTCGGGGCGACGTACGCGTTCGTGAGGTAGGGCTCCGCGGTGAGTCGCCGGCCGTAGAAGCCGCCCCCATCCCCGCCCAGGATCGGATTCGTGTAGAACGTCAGGAAGAAGTCCACGCCGGACGGATTCACGACCGGATTGAGGGTGTGATAGTTGATCGAAGCGATGTCGTTGATCGTGAACGCGGTGCCGAGCGAGGCGACCGGGATGTAGGTCTCGAACTTGGGTCCGGGCGGGAAGACCTTGAGCCAGGAGCCCGAGCCGGTGAAGTTCTGGGCGCTCGATCCGGCGCCGAACGACAGCGCCGCGGAGGTGGACCCGAGCGTCACGTTGTAGGTCACCGCGAGCGCGGGCGCCACGGTGAGGCCGAGCAGCGAAAGGGTCGCGAGTCCGAGCCAGAGGGCGCGCGGCGTCGCGCGCCGGGCGGGCTCGGCGTCAGCAGTGCGATGCTTCATCGGAAACTCCGTTCGGACCCAGCGGGTCCGTTTGAGGGACACAACCGCAGCGCGGGTCCCGGCGGAGGCATTCGCCTCCGCCGGCCGCCGTGCTGGTGTGGCGAAATCCAGCCAGGTTGCGCGAATCTGGGAGTCTCTAAGGGAGGCGGCAGTCACCTCCCGGGGAACGCCGGGGAGATGAGCGCCACGGGAATGTGGCGGGAATTGAACCCGATGTGCGTGAGCATCGGAGGCGGCCCCTCGCTCGCTGTCGGACACGGAGCGGAGTCGCCGCGCAGCGCCCGGTAGAACGAATGCCCACGATCGATTCAAGCCTTGGGTGGACGCGGGATCCCGGGGGACGGGAGTGCGAGTCCGTCGCAGCCACCATGTCAACCTGTTGTGGGCAGGCCGCAGTTTGCTGCGACCTTAGGAGGTTCTACAAGTATCCAATTAGATACACTACGTTAGTTGATGTGATGAATTCAGATATGAAGAACGTCTGGGACAGAGGTCCCGCGGCGAGGTGGCTCGGAACCGCCGCACCTCGAGCCGGCACGCGCTGAAGCTGGCGTTATCCCTTCACCACGATGAATGGCTTGAGCCGCGCGACCGGACGCGCGAGATCGGCCCCCGCGACGACGCGGACGACGTGCGCCACGTCCTTGTAGGCCTCGCTGGTCTCCTCGCGCAGCGTGTCGCGCCCTTCGTATCGGACGATGACGCCCGCCTGGCGCAGCTCGGCGACCAGGTCGCGCCCGCGCGTCTCGCGGACCGCGCGAGTGCGGCTCATCTGCCGGCCGGCGCCGTGGCAGGTCGAGCCGAAGGCGTGCTTCATCGCCCCCGGGCGGCCGACCAGGACGTAGGAGCAGCGCCCCATGTCGCCGGGCACGAGCACCGGCTGACCCGTGGCTCGGTAGGCCGCGGGGACGTCCGCGTGCCCGGCCGGGAACGAGCGCGTGGCGCCCTTGCGATGGACCAGGCATCGGGTCGGGCCACCGGTGATCTCGTGGGTCTCGAACTTGGCGATGTTGTGCGCGACGTCGTACACGAGCGAGAGCCCGAGGCGCTCCGCGCTCCGCCCGAGCACGAGCTCGAAGGCCCGGCGCACCTCGTCGGCGATGCACTGGCGGTTGGCCCACGCGAAGTTCGCCGCGGCGCGCATCGCGCCCAGGTAGCTCACGGCCTCGCTGGAGCCGAGCGGGGCGCACGCGAGCTGGCGGTCGGGCAGATGGATCCCCCACCCCGCGAGCCGCTGGGACACGACACGCACGTGGTCGGTGCACACCTGGTGGCCGAGCCCGCGCGAGCCGCAGTGGATCATGATCGTCACGCCCCCGAGCTCGAGACCGAGGACGCGCGCGGCGTCCTCGTCGTCGATCGCATCGACTTCCTGGACCTCGAGGAAGTGGTTGCCCGAGCCGAGCGTGCCGAGCTGATCGCGGCCGCGCTGCTTAGCCCCCGGGCTCACCGCCGCGGGGTCGGCGTCGGCGAGCGTGCCCGACTCCTCGCAATGGTCGAGGTCGCCCGCCCAGCCGCGCCCGCTCTTCACCGCCCAGCGCGCGCCCTCGCGCAGGACCCGGTCGAGCTCCGTGACGCTCACGCGCACCGATCCGGTCGAGCCCACGCCGCAGGGCACTTCGCGGAACAGCGCGTCCGCGAGCGCGTCGAGCCGGCCCTCGAGATCGGCGCGGGTGAGCCGGCTGCGCAGCAGCCGCACGCCGCAGCCGATGTCGTAGCCCACCCCGCCGGGGGAAACCACGCCCTCGCGATCGTGCATCGCGACCACGCCGCCGACCGGCAGGCCGTAGCCCCAGTGGGCGTCGGGCATGGCGATCGAGGCTTCGAGGATGCCCGGCAGGTGGGCGGCGTTGCGGACCTGGTCCGGGGTCTTGTCGGAGAGCATCTGGTCGAGCAGCGGCCGGTCGGCGAACAGGATGCCGGGCACGCGCATGCCGCCTTCCTTCGGCAGCATCCACCGGAACTCGTCGAGCTGAACCACGCCCGAGGCAGCCGTGGCGCTCATGCGCTCAGTGTGCGCCCGGGCGGCTGGAGGGTACAAGCGCGGCGCTGAATTTGAGACATTGCGCCTGCCGGGCCGGGGGGGGAACGTCCAGTTTCCCGGCCGCGTGAGGGCTCAGGCGCTTGCCCGCACCCTCACCGCGGCCTTCCGACCATGGAGGCCGTCCATGCGCGTCACCTCGAGGCCCTCGCTCGCGGGCTCGATCCTCGCTCTCCTCCCGTTGCTCGCCCTGGCCCCAGCCGCGCACGCCGATTCCATTTTTGACGCCGACCCGGCGCAGCGTGGCCTGCTGGTCACCGATCTGCGACTGAAGCACAAGGCGCTGTTCCAGAATCCCGAGGCCAACCTGGAAGGCGGCTCGCTCGCGGACGCGACGATGTCGTCGGGACGGTTGGACGCGATCAAGGTGGGCGCGCCCTCGACCGCGGGGATCCTCGCCATCACGGTCGAGCCGGGTGAGTACCGCCTCGCCACCGCGACCGCGCACTTGCGCATGGGCAATTCCATGATGAATTTCCGGCTCTGGGTCCCGGCGGATTCGCTCCCGGGGATCAATCGCCGCGTGGCCGCGGGCGAGCTGGTGTATGTGGGCCGCATCGAAGCCCAGAGCATCCCGCGCCTCACGAGCCAGAACGAGATTCACTACTCGATGGCCTACGACCGGGAGCGGGAGCTGCAGGTGTGGGAGAAGCTTCGGGGAAAGGCGAAGAAGAGCGCCTGGGCGGAGAAGATCGCGGCCAGGATCGCCGAGCTTCAGCGCGCCCCGGCCGCGGTCGCCGCTTCCGCCGACAGCGTCAGGAAGTGATCGTCGGGATTGCGGGGGGCGCGTCCTGCGGGCGGGCCGCTCCGGCCATGACGCTTTCACCCTCACGCAGGAATCGGCCGGTCCACGATTCCTCGCAGGCCGCGATCGACTCGGGCGGGCCCTCGGCGACCAGGCGGCCGCCGGCATCGCCGCCGCCGGGCCCAAGGTCCACGACCCAGTCCGAGTTGCGGATCAGGTCGAGGTTGTGCTCGACGACGATCACGGTGTCCCCGCGCGCGGTGAGATCGTCGAGCACCTCGAGCAGGCGCTGGACGTCCGCGAAATGAAGCCCGACCGTGGGCTCGTCGAGCAGGTAGAGCGCCGCGCCCTGCCCGCGCTCGGACAGCTCGCGCGCGATCTTGAGGCGCTGGGCCTCGCCCCCCGAGAGCTGGCTCGCGGGCTGGCCCAGCCGCAGGTAGCCGAGCCCGACGCGCCGCAGGATGTGGAGCCCGCGCGTGAAGCGCGGCTCGGCCGCGAAGTGCTGGAACGCCTGGTCCACGGTCAGATCGAGGGCGTCGCGGATGCTGACCCCGCGGTGGCGCACGTCGAGCACCTCGCGCCGGAAGCGATCGCCGCCACAGGTGTCGCAGGGCACGAGCAGGTCGGCGAGGAAGTGCATCTCGACCGTGACCCAGCCCGCGCCCTGGCACTGCTCGCAGCGCCCGCCGGCGGTGTTGAACGAGAACGCGCCGTCCTTGAGCCCCCGGGCGAGTGCGGCGGGCTGACGGGCGTAGACCTCGCGCAGCGCGGCGTAGGCGCCGATGTAGGTGACCGGGCAGGAACGCGGCGTCCGGCCGATCGGCGACTGATCGACGAGCACGACCCGTTTGATGGCGCCCAGCCCGCGCAGCTCCCGATGCGCGCCCGCGGGCTCGTCCTCGACGCCCTCGAGCGCCCGGCGCGCGGCGCGGTACAGCACCTCCTCGATCAGGCTGCTCTTGCCCGAGCCCGAGACGCCGGTCACGGCGGTGAGCCGCCCCACGGGGAAGCGCGCGTCCACGTTCTCGAGGTTGTGGTGGGTGGCGCCCACCACGGTGATGAAGTCGCCCGTGTTCTTGGCCGGGCGCGCCGCGCGCGTCACCCGGCGCTCGCCGCGCAGGTAGCGCGCGGTGTCGGTGTCCACGCGTTCGAGCGCCGCCCCGCCGGGCCCGGAGTAGAGCAGGCGTCCCCCCTGTTCCCCGGCGCCCGGGCCCAGGTCCACGACCCAGTCGGCGGCGCGCATGACGAGCGGCTCGTGCTCGACCACGACCAGGGTATTCCCGCGCGCCGCGAGGTCCTCGAGGATCTCGATCATGCGGCTCGTGTCGCGCGGATGGAGGCCCACGGTGGGCTCGTCGAGCACGTAGAGCGTGTCGGCGAGGTTGGCGCCCAGCGCGTTCGCGAGCTCGATGCGCTGCGCCTCGCCGCCCGAGAGCGTGCGGGTGAGGCGGTCGAGCGTGAGGTAGCCCACGTCCACGCGCTCGAGGAACGCGAGCCGCGAGGTCAGCTCGGCGAGCACCGGGCCCGCGATCGCGCGCTCCATCTCGCTGAACGTGAGCCCCGCGAGCCAGCGGGCGGCCTCGGCGATCGTCATGCCCGCGACCTCGGCGATGTTGCGGTCCCCGAGGCGCACCTGGAGCGCTTCCTTGCGGAGCCGGGCGCCCCCGCATTCGGTGCACGGCAGCGCGGTCTGGAACTTCTTGACGACGAAGCGGTTTCCGGCCGAGTAGGACTTTTCCTGGAGCCGCCGCAGGAACGGCAGCACGCCCCGGAAGCCCTCGCCGCCCTCGAGCAGGAGCTGGCGATGGGCCGCACTGAGCTTGCTCCACGGCGTGTCGAGCGGCACCCCACGATCGCGCGCGAGCTTTTCGAGCCGGGGCCACGCGAGCCTGCGCCACGAGCCCGCCCAGGGGCGCAGCGCCCCCTCACGCAGGGTGAGCCCGGGATCGGGCACGATGAGATCGGTCGTGAAGGTCAGCACGTTCCCGAACCCGCGGCAGGTCGGGCAGGCGCCGAGTGGGCTGTTGAACGAGAACAGGACCGGCTCGGGCCTATAGGCGGGCGTGCCGCACGCGGCGCACTCCCAGCGCTCGCTCTTCTTCTCGGGTGCGCGCGCCCCGAGCTTGAGGAAGAGCCGCCCCTCGCCGCGGCGGAAGGCCTGCGCGGCCGAGTCCGCGAGGCGCGGGGCCTGGGACGGCGTCCAGGTGAAACGGTCGGCCACGACCAGCACCTCGCGCGTGCCACGCGGCAGCCGGGGTGGGGCGCCCGGGCCGGGGTCGCGCCCCGCCTCCGGGGGGCCGCCCTCGAGTGCGGCCACCTCGTCGCCGAGCAGGATGCGGGTGAACCCCGCGCGCACCAGGTGGTCCGCCTGCTCGGCCCAGCTCATGCGCTCGGCGAGGCGCACCGGCGCCAGCACGAGCAGGATCTCGTCCGCGGGCCAGTCGGCCGACTCGCGCACCAGCGACTCGGGGCTGTCGGCGGCCACCCGCCGCCCGCACACGCCGCAGAACAGGATGCCGAGACGCGCGAACAGCAGGCGCAGGTAGTCGTGGATCTCGGTTGCGGTGCCGACGGTCGAGCGCGCGCTGCGGGCCGGGGCCGCCTGCCGGATCGCGACCGCCGGGGTCAGCCCGGCGATCGAGTCCACGTCGGGCCGCGGCAGCCGCTCGAGGAACTGGCGCGCGTAGCTCGACACCGACTCGACGTAGCGCCGCTGGCCCTCGGCGTAGAGCGTGTCGAAGGCGAGCGACGACTTGCCCGAGCCTGAAACCCCGGTGACGACCGTGAGCCGGCCGCGGGGCAGGTCGAGATCGATGTTCTTGAGATTGTGCTGGCGCGCGCCGCGAATCTGGATCGCCGCCGCGCCGGGGTCCCGGCCGGGCCGGGTCGGGAGGCGGTCAGCCAATCGAACCTCGGAGGGGTTGAGCGACGCGTGACTATAGCATGCGCCCGCGGGCCCTCCGTCGCCTTCCCCGGGGGGAAAGAACGAGCGGCCCGTTCATCCATGAACGGGCCGCCGGACTGAACTGGAAGCAGACGGCCAGCCCTAGCGCGAAACCTCCAGTCCCAGATTCCGGGCGACCTGCCAGCGGTCCTGGAGCACGGTGGTGCGCGATTGCCCGATGTTCTTGGGAAACTCCCGGCCGCGGTCGAAGAGCTTCCACTCGACCCGTCCGGGCGCGAAGGTCTTCTTGAGCGCGCCCAGGACGACGCCCGCATCGAAGTGTTCGCACGAAAACACGTCCACGTTGACGAACCCCTGCCCCGGGAAGGTATGCACGCTGATGTGGCTCTCCGCGATCAGCACGAAACCGGACAGCCCCGCGAGGGGCCGGCCGGCCGGGCCGTGGCGGAACACATACGGCGGCATGATCTTCGTCATGCCGATCTGGACGGGCAACCGGTCGAGCAGCGCATACAGGCCGTCCAGATCGGACAGCCGGGCGACCGGGCAACGGTGACCATCGAACACGAGGTGCGGCCCGAACCCAAGCTCGACGCCGGGCTCCGGCGCTCTCGAGACTGCTTTCACCGTTGCGCGCATGACTCCCGCTTCTGAAGCCGCGTCTCACGATCGGCGGCCGGGATGTGAAATCGGGGACTGGTCGGCAGGTGCTGCCGACCAATCCCCCTAGGACGTGCCAGGTCCAGAAGAGTCGGATCTACTTCTTCTTCTTGGCTCCACCCTTCTTCGCGGCCTTCTTCTTTCCACCCTTCTTCTTCGCCATTTCGAATCACCTCCCCGGTCTCTGGCTCGTTGTTGCCGGGTCCCCGCTCATCGCTGGGACGATTTCGATCACAGCCGCCGATCGCGGCCCGGCCTGGACACGCTCCAACGACGGAGCGCATGGCCTCGTACTCCTCGTCGTAGCAGCCGCCGTGCCATGCGCGTGACGACCGCTCGCGCACGAGCCGCAAGCCGCTACGAACATGCGAGTTGATTTTTGTTTCCGGCGGGATCAGAGCGGTGGAGAGTTGTGGATAGCGCTCTGGAGAAGCAGCGTAACTGTCAAAATAGTGTGGCGTTACGCTGTCGCGCGCGAGCAAGCGATTGTGGAGACGTTGCTTGCGCGCCGATGTCTACTTTCTTGGGGGTGTCAAGAGACTTGACGACCCGCGCGCTCATCCATGCGCAGCCGGCGCAACTTCTCGATGAGTCCCTGTCGCGAGATGCCGAGAATGCGCGCCGCGCGACTCTTGTTGCCCGCGGTGAGTCGCAGCACTTCGGTGATGTGATCCGCTTCGATCTGCGCCAGCGTCGGCGATGCGATGTCGTGATCGCTCGCCAGCCGCCGGCCCGACAGCTCGCGCGGCAGGTGCTCGACCTCGAGTGCCGCGCCGTCCTCGAGCAGCACCGCGCGCTCGAGCACGTTGCGCAGCTCGCGCACGTTGCCGGGCCAGCGGTAGGACGTGAGCATCGGGCACGCCTCGGCGGCGATGTCCTTGAAGTCCTTCTTGAACTTGCGCGAGAACTCGAGCAGGAAGTGGCGGGCGAGCAGCAGGATGTCGTCGCCGCGCTCGTGCAGCGCAGGCAGGTGGATGCTCACGACCTTGAGGCGGAAATAGAGGTCGCTGCGGAACCGGCCGGCGCGCACCTCTTCGTCCAGGTCCTTGTTCGTCGCCGCGACGATGCGGATGTCGACCGCGATGTCCTGGGCGCCCCCGACCCGCTTGAAGCTCCGGTAGTCGATGAAGCGCAGGAGCTTGGCCTGGGTGGGCAGCGACATGTCGGCGACCTCGTCGAGGAACAGGGTGCCGCCGTCGCACAGCTCGACCAGCCCCTTCTTGGTCTCGTTGGCGTCGGTGAACGCCCCGCGCTCGTGCCCGAACAGCTCGTTCTCGAGCAGGTGCTCCTGGAACGACGAGCAGTTGACTTCCATGAGCGGCGCGTGGGCGCGGTCGCTGCGGTAGTGGATCGCCCGGGCGACCAGTTCCTTGCCGGTGCCGCTCTCGCCCGTGATGAGCACGGAGGTCGCCTTGCTCTTGACGACCTTCTCGATGAGCTCCCGCACCGCCCGCATCGGGGGCGAGACGCCGATGATCTCCTCGCCCGAGTAGCTCTGCCAGGCCTGCCGCCGGTAGAGGTCGAGCTCGGAGGCCTGCATGAAGTAGCGCCCCGCCGCCTCGACGGCCAGCTCGATATCCTCCATCTCGTAGGGCTTGCGCAGGAAGCTCACCGCGTCGAGCTTGCCCGCCTCGAAGGCCATCGGGATCTCGCCGTAGGCGGTGATCATGATGACCTGGAGCAGGGGGTCGATGCGCCGGGCGTGCCGCAGCACCGTGAGCCCGTCGGTGTCCGGGAGCCGCAGGTCGAGGATCAGGACCTGGGGGCGGACCGCGGCGACCTTCTCGAGCCCCTCGGCGCCGGTGCTCGCGGTCTCGACCGTGTAGCCCTTGGCCCGGAGCACCTTCGAGAGCGACTTGCGGATCAGGGCCTCGTCGTCGACGACCAGCACCGAGAGCTTCATCCCCGGCTCACTCCTCGGCCTTGCCGGGCGGCTCGGAGGGCACCGGGAACGAGACCCGCAGCGTGGCGCCGCCGCCCGGGTTGTTCTTCGCGGTGATGACGCCCCCCACCTCGCGCATGATCTGGACCGAGATCGGCAGCCCGAGACCGGTGCCCATCGAGCGCGTGGTGAAGAAGGGGTCGAAGATCTTCTCCATGAGCTCCTTGGGGATCCCCACCCCGGTGTCGCGGAACGAGACGTCCACCATCGAGCGCCGGGTGCGGTAGCGCCGCACCCCCAAAGTCACGTGGAGCTCGCCGCTCTCGGGCATGGCCTGGACGGCGTTGAGGCACAGGTTGAGGAATACCTGCTGGGTGAGGTCCGGGTCGGCGTACACCAGCGGCACCTCGTCACCGTAGTCCCGGAACAGCTTGACCTGGGCGTCGCCGAGCTGGAGCTCGAGCATGTCGAGGGTCTTGTCGAGCACCTGGCGCAGGTCGCAGCCCTGGGGCCGCGCCGCCGGCGGGCGCGCGAACATGAGCAGGCCGGTGATGATCTGCTCGATGCGGTCCAGCTCCTTGATGACGTCCTCGAGGTCCTCGCGCCGCGGGTCGGCGGGCTTGAACTTGGAGCCCACGAACTGAACCGTCGTACGGATGCCGGTGAGCGGATTGCGGATCTCGTGGGCGACGTAGGCCGACAGCTCCCCGAGCGAGACCAGCCGGTCGATCTTCTTCTGGAACTCGCCCTCCTCGGTCTCGGAGATGGCCTCGGCGATGACGACCGAGCCCAAGACGGCGCCCTCCTCATCGCGCAGCGGCAGGGATTCGGCCTTGAGGGTGACCTGGCGCCCCTCGGCCTCGATGCGGAAGTCGCGGGGCTCGCGCGAGGCGCCCTTGAGCCAGCGCGCGTCGGCGCCCGGGAACAGGCGCGCGCCAGGCTGGCCGGTCAGGGCGCCCGGCTCCGCGCCCAGCAGCTCCTCGATGCGGCGATTGTTGTAGATGACGCGCCGCTCGCGGTCGAGCGCCACGACCGCCTGCTCGAGGGCGTCGAGCACCTGGGCAGGCCACGGGAAGGCGCGCGGCGACGCCTCGGCCTCGGCGGGCCGCCCCGGAGCCTCACTGCGCATGGTCGTCCATCCAGGTCCTCCTCGCGACGCCGGCCGCGCCGGCAGCGGCTGCGTCCTCCAGTCTAGCACGGCGGTCGCCGCGCCGACCCCCGGGATCCGCTCGCGGCGGTGAGGTCGCGGGGGGCCGCGACGGTTGTGCGGGCACGGAAGCGCTGCTAGACTCGCCGGTCGCGTTCCACGCGTCATCGACCTCCCCGACGAAGTCGGCCGCACGGAGTACCGAATGCTTCGATTCCTGCGCAGCGGCGGCAAGCACACCAAGCTCATCTGGTGGCTGCTCACGATCATCACGATCTTCACGTTCGTCATCCTGTTCGGCACCGGGATCGACCAGACCTCCCAGATGCGCCGGCCCGATTCGGTGGGCAGCGTCAACGGCCACGCCATCTCGCAGGCCGAATACCAGGCCGCCCTCGAGGATCAGCGCGCCAACTACCGCCGCCAGTACGGCACCGACCCCGCCGACCGCGACGCCCGCATGGTCGAGCTCCAGGCGTGGCGCGGGCTCGTCGCCCAGTACCTGGTCAGCCGGCTCGCGAAGGCCGAGGGGCTGAAGGCCTACGACCAGGAGGTCGCCTGGTCGCTCAAGACCACGCCGCCGCCCATGCTGGCCCAGAACGCGGCCTTCCAGACCAACGGCACCTTCGACGTCAACAAGTACGAGGCGGCGCTGCGCAATCCGGCGAACAACTGGTCCGCGTTCGAGGACATGGCGCGCCGGTCGCTTCCGACCCGCAAGCTCGAGCAGCGCATGCTGGCTTCGATCAAGCTCTCCGAGCCCGAGCTGGCGGAGGAGTTCCGGTACCGGTTCGAGCGGCTCAACGCCACCCTGCTCGTGGTGCCGCCCTCGAACGACCCGAAGATGCCGCCGCCCAGCGCGGCGGACCTGCAGCGCGCCTACGAGGAGAACAAGTCGCGCTTCGTCGCCGGGCTCCGGGTCCAGCTCGAGCTCGCCATCGTCCCGCGCAAGTACACCGACGAGGACATCCGCACCGCGAAGCAGACCGCCCAGAGCCTGGTCGATCGCGCCCGGCGCGGCGAGGACTTCGCGCAGCTCGCCCGCGACTACTCCGAGGGCGCGGGCGCCGATCGGGGCGGGGTCATCGATCGCACGCTCCAGACCCCCGAGTTCGGCGTCATGGGCCAGCACATGGAGACGCTCCAGCCCGGCGGGATCAGCGACGCCTTCCAGGACGGCGGCCGCTTCCTCATCTTCAAGCTGCTGGCGCGCGTGCCCGCCGGGGCCGGCACCCCGGGCGGCATGAAGGTCGCCCAGATCGTCGTCAAGGCGCACGCCAACGAGGACGCGGTGCGCCAGCAGTACGAGACGCTTCTCAAGCTGCGCGCCCGCGCCGCCCGCATCGGGCTCGGCAAGGCCGCGGCCGAAAAGGGCATGGGAACCGCAAAGACGCGCTTCTTCGATCAGAGCGGGCCGCCCGAGGAGCTGTTCGCCGCCCCCGAGGTCGCGGATTGGGGCATGCGGGAGAAGGTCGGCCAGGTGAGCCCGGTGTTCGACGGGCTCGACGAGTTCCTGATCGCCGAGGTCGCGGGGCGGCACGAGGCGGGCCCGGCGAGCCGGGACGAGCTGGCCGAGCCGCTGCGCCAGCTTGCGGACATGGACCTGCGGATCCTGCGCGCGAAGCCGCGCGCCGATTCGATCGCGACCGCCATCGCCCAGGGCGCGACCCTCGAGCAGTTGGCGCGGGCGCTGGGGCTGGCGACCAGCCCGGCGGCAGGGATGACGCGCTCCACGCCCGCCCCGCAGATCGCGGGGGCACCCGAGTTCGTCGGCGCGCTGTTCGCCGCCCCGCTCGGCAAGGTCGTGGGGCCGGTGCGCGGATTCGGCGGCTGGTACTTCGGGCGGGTCGAGCAGCGCGGCATCGCCGACACGACCACCTTCGAGAAGAGCAAGGGGCAGCTCTCCTCCGACCTGCTGACGCGGCGCCAGCAGTCCTTCTTCAACAACTTCGTCAACAACCTGCTCGCGGGCGCGAAGGTCCAGGACCAGCGCTACGGCATCACCCGCTGAGCGGGCGGCCGCGGCGGCCCCAGGCCGAACCCTGCGGGGCGGAAGCCCTTCCCGGGCAGCCCCGAGCCGGCTCTACGGCGTCGGCTTCTGGTCCGGCGGCTTGGGCTGCGCCTCGTCGTCCCGGATCTCGTCGCGGATCTCGCGCTGCGCCTTCCTGAACTCCCGCAGGGCATCCCCCAGCCCGCGCGCCAGCTTGGGCAGCGCACTGGGGCCGAACAGCAGCAGGATGACCAGGAACAGGATGCCGATCTCACCACCACCAAGTCCGAACACGGGATCCTCCTCGGGGATTGCGGCGCTCAGGGTTCGATGCGCAAATGACTTCGATCGCTGCCGATGACCAGGGTGACGTCCGCGGCATCGCCGGGCCGCGATTGCAGGATGACGGGCGGGCTGCCGAGGTAGCGTGCCACGGCGCGCGCGGCGGACGGATCGTCCCGCCGCGCCACGATCAGGGTGGCGAAGTAGTCCGAACGGTCGGCGTTCTTGACCTCGATCACGTGGAACCCGCCTTCGCGAAGGAATGAAGCCACCCGCGTGCCCATGCCGCCCTCGCGCGTGCCATTGAGCACCTGAACCCGGACGACGCGCTCCGGCTCCGGCGCCCGCGCGCCGGACCCCGGCCACAAATCCGCCCCCAACCCGGCGGGCGCGCCCGAGCCCGGGGCCCGCTGGGGCCCGAAGCGCGTCCACGCCCACGAGCCCGCGAGCGCGACGACGACCACGCTCAGCACCGCGATCAGCGTGCGCACGGCGTTCAGCGCCGCGAGCGCGGGCGGGCCCGCCGCCCGGCCGGACGCGCGCCCGATCGCTTCGCCTCGAGCGTGGCGATCGCGCGCCGCAGTCGGCTCCAGGTGCGCCCGAGCGCTTCGGGCAGCACCCGCGTGCCGGCCACCGTGGGCATGAAGTTGGTGTCGCCGTTCCAGCGCGGGACCAGGTGCTGGTGGAGGTGCCCCGGGAACCCCGCCCCCGCGACCCGCCCCACGTTGACCCCCAGATTCATGCCGTCGGGATGATACTCCGCCGCGAGCGCCCGTTCCGCAAGCGCGGTGAGCGCCATCCAGTCGGCCTGCTCGGGGGCCGAGAGGTCGGCGAAGGCGGCCACGTGCCGGGTGATCGCGACCATCAGGTGGGCCGGGTTGTAGGGAAACCGGTTGAGCATGAGGAGCGCGTGCGGCCGGCGCGCAAGCACCAGGTTCGAGCGGTCGGCGCGCGAGCGGATGACGCGGCAGAACAGGCAGCCCTGCGCCGGGCTCGCGGCGCTCCGGAGGTAGGCCATGCGCCACGGCGACCACAGGCGCTCGAGCGCCGGCCGGGTGGGAGATCGGCGCGTCATCGGCCGCGTGCGCCCGAGCCCGGGACCCGCGCGAGGTAGATGCGCTCGGCCTCCGCAAGCTGCTCCGGGGTGTTGACGCCCAGCAGCTCGCGGTAGTCCGGGGCGCAGCGCGCCTCGGTCCCGCGCCCCCGGGCGCGCAGCAGCCCGACCGTGTCCGTGAGGTAGTACTCCCGCTGCGCGTTGTGCGAGCCCAGCGACGAGAGCACCCCGGCGAGCGCCGGGTAGTCGAAGGCGTAGTTGCCCGAGTTGACCTCGTCGAGCGCCCGCTGCGCGGGGGTGGTGTCGCGCTCCTCGACGATCGCGCTCAGGGCCCCGGCGGCATCGCGCACGATCCGCCCGTAGCCGCGCGGCTCCGGCAGCCGCATCGAGAGCACCGTCACCGCGGCGCCCGAGCCCGCGTGCTGGGCGAGCAGCGCCTCGAGCGTGGGCGCCCCGAGCAGCGGGGTGTCCCCGCACACGACCAGCAGCGTGCCCGCGAAGCCCGCGAGCGCCGGCGCCGCCATCATGACCGCGTGACCCGTGCCGCGCTGCTCGGCCTGGATCACCCACTCGAGCCCGCGGTCCGCGAACAGCTCCATGACCCGCTCGCGCTGGTGCCCGACCACGACCAGCACGCGGTCCAGGCCCAGGGCATCGAGCGCATCGAGCACGTGGGCGAGCAGCGGGCGCCCGGCCATGGGGTGGAGCACCTTGGCGAGATCGCTCTTCATGCGCGTCCCCTGCCCGGCCGCGAGCACCAGCGCCACGACGCCGGGGTGGGTGCGGCTCATCGCACCCGCCACTCGAAGTTGTCGATGAGCCGCGCCTTGCCCACGCGCGCCGCGACCGCGACCAGCACGCGGCGTCCGCGCGGCAGCGTGCGCAGGGATTCGAGCGTGCGCGCGTCCACGACCGCGATGTAGTCCTCGCGCACCCGCGCGTGCGCCCGCCACACCCGGCGGATCGAGCGCGCGATCCGCTCTGCCGATCGCTCCCCGGAGCGCAGCGCGCGCCGGGCCGCCTCGAGCCCGCGCGGGAGGGCCGCCGCCTGGGCGCGCTCGGCGGGCTCGAGGTAGGCGTTGCGCGAGGAGCAGGCGAGCCCGTCGGCCTCGCGCACCGTGGCGCCGCGCCGCACGCGCACCGGCAGGTCGAGGTCGCGGCACATGGACTCGATGATGAGCGCCTGCTGCGCGTCCTTCTGCCCCAACCACAGCACGTCGGGCTGAACCACGTTGAGGAGCTTGGTCACCACGGTGGCGACCCCGTCGAAGTGGCCGGGCCGCACCGCGCCCTCGAGGCGGCTCCCCAGGCCCTCGACCGACACGCGCGTGCGGTGGCCGGGCGGATAGAGGTCGGAGACCGCCGGCTCCCACAGCAGATCGACCCCCGCGCCCGCGAGCAGCGCGCGGTCGCGGCGCACCGGCCGTGGGTAGCGCCGGAAGTCCTCGCGCGGGCCGAACTGGAGCGGGTTGACGAAGATGCTCGCGACCACGCGGCCGCCCGCGCGCCGCACCAGGCTCAGGTGTCCGGCGTGGATCGCGCCCATCGTGGGCACGAACTCGACCCGCTCCCCGCGCGCCTTCCAGCGTGCCACCGCGGCGCGCACCGCGGCGCGGCTCGACGTGCGCCGCATGACGCCGCGGCGAACGCGCGCGGTGCTCAATAGGACTCCTTCTCGCTCGGGAAGCTGTGCGCCTTGACGTCGGCGCGGAAGCGCTCGAACGCCTCGCGCATGGTGTCGGCGATCCCGGCGTAACGGCGCACGAACTTGGGCGTGCGCCCCAGGTAGAGCCCGAGCAGGTCGTGGCTCACGAGCACCTGCCCGTCGCACCCGGGCCCGGCGCCGATGCCGATCGTCGGCACCTGGAGCTGACGGGTGACCTCGGCGCCCAGCCGCGCCGGGATGCCCTCGAGCACGATCGAGAAGCAGCCGCACGCCTCGAGCCGCTTCGCCTCGCCCAGCAGCCGCTCCTGCTCCGCCTCGCCGCGCGCCTGCACCTTGTAGCCGCCGAAGGCGAGCACCGACTGGGGCGTGAGCCCCAGGTGCCCCATGACCGGGATGCCGATCTCGACCAGGCGCTCGATCGCGGGCGCGACGCGCTCGCCGCCCTCGAGCTTCACGGCGTCGGCGCCGCCGTGCTGGATCATGCGTCCGCCGTTGCGCACCGCCTGCTCCACGCTCACCTGGTAGGACATGAACGGCATGTCGGCGACCACCATCGCGGCGGTCTTCGCGCGCGCCACCGCGCGGGTGTGGTGGAGGATGTCCTCGACCGTGACCGGCAGGGTGCTCTCGTAGCCCAGCATGACGGTGCCGACGCTGTCCCCGACCAGCAGGATGTCGATTCCCGCCTCGTCGGCGAGGCGCGCGGTGGGATGGTCGTAGGCGGTCACGACCACGATCGGGTCGGCGCGCCGCTTCATCTCGATCACCGCGGGCGCCGTGACCTTGGCGCGCGGCGCGCGCGTGGCGTCCACCTTGGGATCGTGGCTCACGAGGCCCCCCCGCCTTCGAGCGGCGCGTAGTACACCGTGCCCTGGCGATGGGACAGGATGCGGCGCTCGAGATCCGCGAAATCATCCGGATTGTTCACGAAATCGATCCCATTGGTGTTGACGACCAGCAGCGGGGCCTCGCTGTAGTGGAAGAAGAAGTGATTGTACGCCTCGTTGAGCTGCCGCAGGTACTCGCGCTCCATGTCCTTCTCGTACGGACGCCCCCGCCGCGCGATGCGCTCGAGCAGGGTGTCCGCGTTGGCCTGAAGGTACACCACGATATCGGGCTTCATCACCTCGAGCTCGAGCCACCCCACCAGGCGCTCGTAGAGGGCCAGCTCCTGGTCGGAGAGGTTGAGGCTCGCGAAGATGCGGTCCTTCTGGAACAGGTAGTCCGACACCAGGCGCTCGCTGAACAGCTCGAGCTGGCGCAGGTTGCGCTGCTGCTGGTAGCGGCTGAACAGGAAGTGCATCTGGGTCTGGAACGCGTAGCGCTCGCGGTCGCGGTAGAAGTCCTTGAGGAACGGATTCTCCTCGACCTCTTCGAGCACCAGCCGGGCCTTGAGGCGCTCGCTGAGCAGCCGCGCCAGGCTGGTCTTGCCGGCGCCGATGACCCCCTCGACGACGATGTAGCGGTTAACCACGAGCGGCGCGACGGGCCGGAGCGGGGGCCGCGCCGCGCCCGGTCCGGGGAAGCGGGCGGACCATGGGCCGCCCTAGTTCCAGAGCCGGGACCCGCGCTTGACCGGCGGGCGGGTGTTGAGGCGCGACAGCAGGTGGAGCAGGGTCTCGCCCGTCACCGGGTGGACGAGCAGCGGGTCGAGCTCGACCAGCGGCACCAGCACGAACGAGCGCTGCGCCAGCTCGGGGTGCGGCACGCGCAGATCGGGCTCCTCGATGACCTCGCCGCCGTAGAGGAGCAGATCGAGATCGATGGTGCGCGGCCCCCAGCGCTGGGTGCGCACGCGCCCCAGCCGCTTCTCGATGAGGTGGAGGTTCCACAGCAGCTGGCGCGCGGACAACCCGGTCTCGAGCTGGGCGACGGCGTTGAGGAAGTTGGGCTGGTCCACCTCGCCCACCGGTTCGGTGTCGTAGAGCGAGGAGGCGCGCAGGAGCCGGGTCTGGGGCACGCGCGACAGGTCCTCGAGCGCGAGCCGGATCATGGATTCGCGCTCGCCCAGGTTGGAGCCCAGCCCGATGAAGACCTTCATGCCCGCCGCTCCCGCACCACTTCGATCACCGCACGGCCGCCGGTGGTCCAGCCCAGGTTCTGCTTCGAGATCCGCACCAATACCCGTCGGACCGCGAAGCGCTCGAGCACGCTCTCGGCGGTGCTGGCCGCCAGCGCTTCGAGCAGGTGATAGCTCTTGCCCTCTACGACCTCGCGCACGGTCTGGTAGAGGCGGTCGTAATCCACCGCGTCCCCGAGCTTGTCGCTGCGCTCGGCACGGTCGTCGGTGGGCTCGAGCTCGAGGTCCACTTCGAGCCGCTGCCCGGCTTCCTTTTCGTAGGGCCGCGCGCCGTGATGCCCGAACACCGACAACCCCTCGAGACGGATCGTGGCGACGCTGTCCTCCGCAAATCCCTCCGGCGCACCGATCTGGAACGCTGGACGAATGTTCAGTCTAGGAGGGGGCTCGGGGGTGGTCAAGTGCGCGGGGCGGTCACGCTCGCGCGGGACGCATCGCCTGGGCGATGCGCCCGCTCAGCGCTCGATCTTCTCCAGATGCTCGTTCCTTCGCGCCACCCGCGGCGGGCGGCGCGGCGCCGCGGCCCGCCGCGCTCACCCCTGCTACTTCAGATACGTGATCACCCGCGTGGTCTTGACGCGGTCGGCCACGAAGCGAGCGTAGAACACGCCGGCCGACACTGCGTGGCCCCGATCGTCCCGACCATCCCACTCGAACCGGAAATTGCCGGGCTCGCGCAGGCCACTTGCCAGCGTGCGCACCCGGCGCCCATCCACCGAGTAGATATTCAGGTCCATCGGACCCCGCTCGGCCAGGCTGACCGCCAGCGTCACCGTGTAGCGGAACGGATTCGGCGCCGCCATCTGGAGCATCGTCACCTTCGGCAGCTCCGGACCCAGCGCTTCGCGCAAGGCGTTCACGGTGAGCGCCCGGTTATTGGCGTCACGCGCCGCCACCCCCTCGATCCGGATCCTGGGATCGCCGTCCGCGACTGCCTTGAAGGTGACCGAGGCCAACTCGCCCGTGCCGACCAGCCCGTGCCCGACCCCCAGCACCGCCGCGTCCACCATCCCCGGCTTGGCCGACAGCGCTACGCCGTTGAGTTGGAGCAGCAGATCGCCGGCGACTTGT
>JBGQIE010000021.1:0-25973 GCA_041498315.1 Candidatus Eiseniibacteriota bacterium | reverse complement strand
CGCTCCACGAGCACATCGGCACCGGCCGGCCCTGGGACCTCGACCGCTCGCGCGGCGGCATCCAGATCCTCCAGCCCTCGCTCGGCACGGTCCAGAGCGACTGGTACCAGGGCACCGCGGACGCGATCTTTCGCAACCTGGTTCACCTGCGCCGGCGCCGGATCGACGAGGTCCTGATCCTCTCGGGCGACCACGTGTACAAGATGGACTACAACATCCTTTACGCCTTCCACGCCGCCGCCGGCGCCGCGGCGACGGTTGCGGTGACCGACGTGCCCGAGGACGCGGTGAGCTCGTTCGGGATCCTCCAGGCGGACGAGACCGGGCGGGTCGTGGGCTTCCAGGAGAAGCCGCGGCGCTCCGAATCGCGGCTCGCCTCGATGGGCGTCTACCTGTTCGACCGCGACTCGCTCATCCGCTGGCTCGCGGAGGACGCGGGGCTGCCGTCCTCGAGCCACGACTTCGGCAAGGACCTGCTGCCGCGGGTCATCGCGCGCGGCGAGCGGGTGTACGCCTACCGCTTCCAGGACTACTGGCAGGACGTGGGCACGCTCGATTCCTACTACCAGTCGAACCTGGCGTTCGTGAACGATCCGCCGCCGCTCAACCTCGACGACCCCGACTGGGTCATCCACACCCAGAGCGCCGACCGGCCACCGGTGCGCTTCGAGCACGGCGCGCGCGTCGAGCGCTCGCTGATCGCGAACGGCTGCGTCGTGCAGGGCCGCGTCGAGCGCTCGGTGCTGTTCCCGGGGGTGACGGTGTCGCGCGACGCGGTGGTGCGCGACAGCATCGTCATGCAGGACAGCTTCGTCGGCCGCGGAGCGATCGTGGACCGCGCCATCCTCGACAAGGACGTGGACGTGGGGGAGGGCGCGCGGGTGGGGACGGGCGAGGCGTCGGTTCCGAACCTCGCCTGCCCCGACCACCTCTCGAACGGCCTGGTCCTGGTCGGCAAGGGCGCGTGCCTGCCCGCCGGACTCACGGTGGGCCGCAACGCGCGCATCGGCGCGTTCGTGACGACGGAGGGGTTCGAGGGCGCGGTGCCGGCGGGCGGCGTCGTGAAAGGGCCGGGGTCGATCCACTAGCGCGCCGCGCGGGAGCGCCGCGGCGCGGCGCTGCGACCGCCTAGCCCCTGGAGCCCCTCGGCACGCGCAGCCGCTGGCCGCTGCGGACCTGGTTGTTCGAGAGCCGGTTCGCGCGCTTGAGCTCGGCGACGCTCACGCCGGTGCGGCGCGCGATTGCGGCGAGCGTGTCGCCCTGCTTGACCGTGATCGCGTAGTGGGTCGAAGACGAGCCGCCCCGCCGCCGGTGATGACGCGACTGGAGCCGCAGGCCGTCGAGCTTCGCGATTTCGACGCTGTCGCGCTTCGACACCACGGTCGCCGCCTCGCCGACCCGCAGCTTGAGGCGCTGGCCGCGATGGACGACCGGCTTCTTCAGGCGGTTCCAGCTCATCAGGTCCTGGACCGTGCAGTCGTTGCGCTGGGCGATCATCTTGAGCGTCTCGCCGCGCTTGACGCGCACCGTGATCCGGCCCTCGGCCTCGGAGTGGCCGTCGAGCGAGGCCGGCACCTTGAAGGTGCGTTCGGGCACGTAGTCGGTCGAGGCGCGCGGATCGTTCGCCGCCAGCACCGCCGGGGCCGGGCCCACCAGGCTCGCCGGGACCGTGAGCGTCACGCCGCTGCGCAGCGGATGCGACCGGCCGATGCCGTTGACCCGCGCCAGCTCGCGCGCGCTCACGCCGTAGTGGGTCGCGATCTGCTGGAGCGTCTCGCCGCGCCTGACCCGGTGCTTGACCGTGAGGTTGACGGCCGGGAGCTTGCCGCCCTCCTCGAGCTTGCGCATGAGCGACTGGCCCTTGCTCGCGGGGACGCGCAGGGTCGTGATGCCGTCGGCGCCGCGGGCCGCGCTGCGCAGCACCGCGGGATTCAGGAGGCGCAGCTCGTCGTAGCTGCAGTCGGCGAGCTTGGCGATCGAGCGCAGGTCCACCGCGCCCTTGAAGGCGACCTCGTCGAACTCCATCGGATCGTCGAGCTCGACGCCGTCGAAGCCGTAGCGGTGCGGGTCACGCGAGATCGCGAGACACGCCATGTACTGGGGCACGTACTCCTCGGTCTGGCGCGGGAGCTTGAGGTCCCAGTAGTTCGTGGTGCCCTGGACCTTGATGGCGCGCAGGACGGCGCCCTCGCCGGCGTTGTACGACGCGAGCGCGAGCGGCCAGTCGCCGAAGATCGAGTACAGGTGCTTGAGGTAGCGCGCCGCCGCGACCGTGGACTTCTCGGGGTCGCGCCGCTCGTCCACCCACTGGTTGACGGTCAGCCCGAAGATCCGGCCGGTCGAGCGCAGGAACTGCCACGGGCCGACCGCGGCCGAGTTCGAGCGCGCGTTGACGTTGAAGCCGCTCTCGACGAACACCAGGTGGACCAGGTCTGCCGGCAGGCCCTCGCGCTGGAGCACCGAGCGGAACAGGTGCATGTAGCGGCCCGAGCGCTTGAGCCACTTCTCGAACACCGGGCGGCCCGAGCCGCAGAAGAACTCGATCCACTTGTACACCTGGGTGTTGTACTGGGGCTGGATGCCCTCGACAGCGGGCGCATTGAGCACGCGGTCGTCGGGCTCGTTGCCGGGCTCGACCTTGCGCTCGGGCGTCTGGAGATCGGACTCGGAAGCGTCGCGCAGGCCGTTGAGCTTGGAGCGCAGCTCGACCAGGTCGCGTCGGGTGGTGGCGTCCGGGTCCTCGGAGAGCGCGACCTCGATCTGGAGCAGGGCCGCCTCGGCGGTCCCGATGGCGCTCATGGGATCGCCGGCGTGGCGCTGGGCGTACGCGGTCTCGTAGGCGGCCCGCACGTTCAAGACCGGGCTGGGCGGCGGCACGATCTGAGCAGAGTCGGTGACCGCCACCGGTGTGGGCGCGGCGATATCGTCCGCCCGGGCTGCGACCGGGGCGGTGGTCAGGAGCGCGATCATGAGCGCTGTCAGGGCGTTGGCACGAACCGGCATCGGTAAATCTCCTGTCGGTAGGGTCTTGCCCCGGGGGGCGAATCGGTGAACGCTAGCCGCGCGGCATGCAAGATGCAACCGCGCGCATCTGACAATGCGCGATCGGACGACCCGCCAGGTCGTGTAACACCAAGCCTGGCGCTCGTTACGTTGGGAGAGCCGCAATTCCTGTGCCACAAACCGGTTGTGCATTGACACTTACGCGGGCAACCGATACGTTGCGGCTCCCCCATTTACCCCGCCAGGAAGGCCCGCAGCCGACTGGGGAGGGAACCCCTTGAGCGACACCTCCGCCTCGCCATCGTTCGGCTGGGAGATTTCGACCCGCACCAACGGTGATGTTCTGGCCGCCCGCGCCCGCGGCCAGGGTATCGAGCTGGTCCTGCTCTCCCGGTCGGCCGGCCACGTTCCGGCCCAGATCGAGGGGTGGCTGGCCGAGCTCATCGGCGTGGCGGTCGAGACCAGCCACAACGATCCGGGCGATCGTCCGATCTCGGCCCTCCTGCGTCATGCCCTCACCGGGCTCCTGTTCTCCCACGCCGAGCTGTGGCACCAGACGCCCGAGGATCCGCCCTGCTCGCTGGTCTTCCTGACCACCCACGACCGGGTGGCCTTCGGTTGGGCGGGTCCGGCCGGGGTCGAGGTGTCGGTGGACGGCCAGGTCTTCGAGGGCCCGATCGTGCGCGTCCGCGATCCGGATGGGCGCGAGGCGCAGGCGGTCGAGGTCGAATCGTGGCAGCGCGTCGCGGTGCGGCTGGTGTGGCGCGCGAATGACGCCATGGGCTCACCCGGTGCGGTCGAGGTTCGGGGCGAATGGCAGGGGAGGGCCGCGGCGACGGCCGAGACCGCGCGCGGCCGGACGGCCCCGGGCGGGCTCGGGGAGTGGCGCGCGCCGAGTTGGCTGGGACAGCAGGCCCCGTGGGAGGAACCCGCGCCCGCAGCCGCGCCGGTGCCCGAACCGGCGCGGCTGCCGGTGGCGGAGATTCCTCCCATCGAGATTCCCGCTCAGCCCCTCGCGCCGGTGAGCGCGGCGTTCGCGCCGCCGGCTCCGGTGGCGCCCGCGGTTCCGGTGGCGCCCGCGGCTCCAACAGGATCGGATTCGCTCCTCCAGATGACGAAGGAGGAGCGTGCGGCCGAGTTGAGCGCCGACCTCTCGACCGAGCCCGCCGCGCCGGCCGATGTCGCACCGCCCGCGAGTGCCCCGCCCGCGAGTGCTCCGCCCGAGCCCGCGTGGATCGAGCCGCTCGCGGCCGAGCCCAAGCTCGAGATCATCCGCGGGATCAATCCGAGTGCGCCAGTGTCCGCGCCACCGGGCATGGAGATCATCCGGGGGGCGGAGCCGATTCTGCCGGATATCGTCCCGCCCGCCCGCCCGCTTCAACCCGAGCCCGAGCCGTTCGCGTCCGCGCCGGCGCGTTCCCCGGCCGATGCGTGGAACCCGAGCGCGCCCGCCGCGAGCGATGCGACGTCGGAGGACGACCCCGAGTCCGGGCTCACCGCCTGGGCATCGCGCACCGCCGAAGCCCGAGGCCGATCATCGCCCGGCCCCTCGCGCCGCCTGCCGCGCGCGCGCCGGCCCGCGTGGCCGTCCGATGAGGAGTCCGATGCCTCGCCGGTGCGGCGGTTCGCTCCGATCGCCATCGGCGTGCTCCTGCTCTTCGCGGTGGGGTGGGCGCTGGGGGGCTTCTCCAGCCGGTCGCACGGCGAGCACGCCGGCCCGCTCGCCCGCGTGTTCTCGCGCCTGGGCGTCGGCCCCGCGCGCTTCGAGATCGCCGTGGACAGCTACCCGCAGGGCGCCTGGATCGCCCTCGACGGCCGCGACCTCGCGCGCCGCACGCCGGCGGTCATCGAGGCCGAGCCTGGAACCCATCAGGTGTCGCTCTCGGTCGCCAACCTGGGCCACGCGATGTACGAGGTGAGGGGTGAGCGCAACCAGCGCGTCACGCTCGACGCCACGCTCTGGGGCTCGCTCGCCGTGACCAGCGCGGACAACTCGGTCGCGGTCAAGGTGACCGTGGACGGCACGCCGCGCGGCCTGGCACCGGTCACGGTCGACAGCCTCGCTCCCGGTGTACACCAGGTGCAGTTCTGGTCGCCAGGTGCCGGCTCGTGGGACCGGATCGTCGAGGTGCGCGTGCGCCAGGCTGTCGAGGTCACGGCGCGCCCCATCGCCTCGCCCGCGACCGGTGTGCTCGAGGTGCGCGCGATCCTGAGCGGGGACGGCACGAAGCAGACGGTCTCGGGCGTCCCGGTATGGCTGGACGGCGAGCCGCGCGGCGTCACGCCGCTCAAGCTCGAGCTGCCGCGCGGGCCCCACAGCGTGCGCATCGCCTGGCGCGGACAGGATCCGCCGGTCCAGATCATCGACCTGCCGGGCGGCAACCAGCGCTTCGCGAACTTCGAGCTGGGCGGCGACCTCGAGCACCCGCGGCTCAAGCTCGCCGCGCCCGGGCGCATGACGGCCGGGACGCCGGAGCTGGTCTCGGCCACCCTCGAGGGTTTGAGCGCCAGCGACGTGCGCGAGATGTGGCTCCACGTGAGCACGGGTGACGAGCAGTGGCGGCGGTTCGCGATGAACGTGATCAAGGCCCCGGGGGGCGCCGTCGGCACCGTGCTGTTCCCGGTCGCGCAGCCCGATGGCCGACGCCGTACGCGCTTCTACGTGAGCGTCTCGACACGCTCGGGCGACGAGCTTTTCACCGAGGTTCAGAGCGCGCTGGGACCGCCGAGCGCGAATACCGCTTCGACGCGCTAGCGGGTCTCGATCCCCGGGGCCCAAGCGCTCCGGGCGTCACCTCAACACCCGTCTCCGTCGCCATCGTGGACGCACGAGCGCACCGATCGGGTCCGACGCCGTCCCAACCCCAAGCCCGGCCCGGGTTCGCGCGCGCCGTCCCTCTGGCACGGCTCTTCCCACCACATTCCTCTTATGGGGGGCAGGAGTGCCGTGGCGGTGGCGGCCGCGCTGTGGCTGGGGCTGGCCTGCGGCGCGGGGTTCGGGCGCACTGCGGCGCTTATCGTCATGGGCGTGGCGCCGGTCTTCGCGTGGCTCGCGGTGCGCTCACCCGACCGCGTGGGCACGGTGGCGCTGCTGGTCGCGGTGGTACTCGCCGGCATGGCGCGGGCGGCGGGCCACGAGCTTCGCCTCGAGCGCGAGCGCGCGTGGATCCCGCAGCAGGACCGGCCCTGGCGCATCGAGGCCCGGGTCGCCGAGCCGCCGGCGCGCGAGGCGGGGGAGCCCGAGGCGGTCGTCACGGTCGCGCGCGCCGAGCCGCCGCTTCCCCCAGGGACGCGCGTGCGCGTGCGCCTCCCGCCGGGCTCCCCCGCCGAATGGGGGGATCGGGTGCGGCTGCTCGCGCGCATCGAGGTGCCGCCCGGAATGCGCAACCCGGGCGGGTTCGACGCGCGCGCGGCCGCTTCGGCGGCCGCCCTCGCCGCCTCGGGACGCGCCTGGGGCTGCGAGGTGCGCGCCGCGCGCGGCGTGGAGGGGTGGCCGCGCGCCACCTTTGCCCGCTGGCGCCGGGCGATCGAGCACTGCCTGGATGCTCATCTGAGCGGGCCGGCGCGCGAGCTCGTCGTCCCGCTCGTCATCGGCGACCGCTCGGCCCTGCCGCCCGATCTCAACGCTGCCTTTCGCGCCTCGGGCCTGGTTCACCTGCTCGCGCTATCGGGGCTCCACGTCGTGTGGCTCGCGGCCCTCGCGCGCGGCCTGTGCGCGAGCCTGGGGGGCGGGGTCGCGGCGCGGGCACTCGCGGGGGCGGCGTGCGCGGTGTTCTACGCCGGCATCGCGGGGCCGCTGCCGTCGCTCATGCGCGCCGCCGCGACCGAGATCGTCGCAGCGCTCGCGCGCGGGCGGGGGCGGGCGCTCGATCCGATCCAGGCCCTGGCCCTGAGCGCGCTCGTGTTGCTCGTGCCCGCGCCGGGCTGGGCGGGCGACCTCGGGTTTCAGCTCTCGTGCGCCGCCACCCTAGGCCTGGTCGCGGTCGGACCCTGGCTCACCGCCGCGGCGGGGCGCTGGCGCGGCCTCCTCGCTCCGCTCATTCCCACCGCCGCCGCCCAGATCATGGCGATGCCGATCCTGCTCGCGCGCTTCCACGCGATCTCCTGGGTCGGCGCGCTGGCGAACCTGATCGCGGTGCCGGTGTCGGGACTGCTGCTCGCGGCGGCCTGGATCGCCACCGCAGCCGACTTGGCCTGCCCCGGCCTCGGCACCACGCTGTTCGGCGCGTGCGAGGCGCTTTCCGCACTGCTCCGTGCGATCGCGACCGGCGCCGCGGGCCTGCCCGGCGCCATGGTGGGCGCGGGACACGATCCCTTCCTCGTCGCGATCGCCGCCGCGGGCGCCGCCCTGCTCGCGCTCGCGCTGCCCGAGAGCGGCACGCTCGAGGCCCAGGCCCAAGAGATCTCGCGCGCACGATTCGCGGCGCGCTTGTGCGGATGGCTCGCGGTGGCGATCTCGGCCCTGCTCCTCATTCATGTCGAGCCCCTGCGACCACCGCCCGGCCGCGCGTGGCTCGTGACGCTCGACGTGGGGCAGGGGGACGCCCTGGCGCTGGGGCTCACGGATGGCTGGTGGCTCGTGGACGCGGGACCGCGCTCGCCCCGCTACGACGCGGGCGAGCGCGTCGTGCTGCCGTTCCTGCGCTGGGCCGGCGTGCGCCGGCTCGAGGTGCTCGTGCTCACGCACGATGACGGTGACCACACCGGTGGCGCCTCCGCGATCGCGCGCGGCGTGGAGATCGCGCGGCGCCTGGCGCCGCCGAGCTATCCCGGGCTCCCGGGCCCCGGCCCGCGCTTCGGCGCCGCTTCCGCCGCCCGCGGCGACAGGCTCCATGCCGGCCCGTCCATCATCGTGTTGTGGCCGCCGCCTCCGGGCACGGATTCCGCGGCCGCCGGTCCGGCGCCGTCCCTCACCAGCGCCGACAACGCCGCGGGCCTGGTGCTCGAGGTGGGCGAGGGGGCGGGTCGGGCGATGTTGCTCGCCGACGTGGACAGCACGGTCGAGGAGTCGCTGGCCGTCGAGCCTGGGGTCGCGGCCCTCAAGGTCGCCCACCATGGCTCGGCAAGCTCGACCGGGACCCGGCTGCTTTCGCGCCTCGGTCCATGCCTGGCGCTCGTCTCGGTCGGGAGCCGCAATCCGTTCGGCCACCCGGCCGAAGCCACGCTCGCCCGTCTCGAGGCGGCGGGCTGCCGGATCGAGCGCACCGATCGAAGCGGCGCGCTCTGGCTCGAGCTGTCGACTTCGGGCGCGCGGCTTCTCGACTGGAGGCACGCGACGCCCCGGTCCGCGGAAGCGGGCACCGTTCCGCCCGTGCCGCGTCCGCGCGAGTGATCGCCGCCCGCTTGTCCGGGTGCGGGAGCGGTTGTTAGATTGCGGCGTGGCTCCGCCCGCCCGCACCCTCGCCGTCCTCGCCTCCGGCCAGGGAACCAATTTCGAAGCGCTCGCCCGCGCGGCCGGCCGTGGCGAGATCCCGGGCCACATCGCCTGCCTGATGTGCGACCAGCCCGCCGCACCCGTGCTCGAGCGCGCGCGCCGGCTCGGGATCGAGGCCGTGTGCCCGCCTGCGGGGCGCTTCCGCACCCGGCTCGAGGACGAGGGCCCGTGGCTCGAGGCGCTGCGCGCGCGCGGCGTCGAGGTCCTGCTGCTTGCGGGTTTCATGCGCCGACTTCATGCGCCGCTGCTCGCGGCGTTCAATGAGCGCGTCCTCAACATTCATCCCTCGCTGCTCCCGGCCTTCCCGGGGCTCGACGCGATCGGGCAGGCGTGGACGCGGGGCGTGCGGGTCACGGGCTGCACCGTCCACCTGGTCACGAACGCGCTCGACGACGGCCCGATCGTCGCGCAGAGCGCGGTCGAGGTGCGCGACGGCGACACGCTCGAGTCGCTGAGCGAGCGCGTCCACGACGCCGAGCACCGGCTCTACCCCGCGGCGGTGCGGCGCTTCCTCACCGAGCCCTGGCGCCGAGAGGGGGCGCGCCTGGTCTTTGGCGTGGGAACGACGCATGCCTGAGCGCGCACGGGACACACGCGCGCCGCTCGACGCCGTGCTGCTCGATGCCGGCGGCACCCTGGTGCGGCTCGACTTCGAGTGGATGGCGGCGCAGGTCTCCGAGCTGGGGGCGCCCGTCACGGCCGATGCGCTGCGGCGCGGCGAGGTCGAGGGACGGAGGCGCTACGACCGCAGCCGCGGCCATCCGCCGGCGCCGGACGAGGCGGCGCCGCTCGGGACCGTGGGGGAGATCCGCGAGTATTTCAGCGGCACGCTCGAGGCCGCCGGGGTGCCCAAGCCCCTCGTGGCGCCCGCGCTCGAGCGCTTCCGCGAGCGCCAGCGGGAGACCGGGCTGTGGACCCGCCCCATGGAAGGCGCGCGACTGGCGCTCGACCGGCTCGCCGCCCTGGGGGCGCGCTGCGCGGTGGTGTCGAACTCCGATGGAAGGGCCGAGATGCACCTGGCGGACTGCGATATGCTGCGCGGGGTCGAGTTCGTGGTGGACTCCGAGCGGGTCGGAATCGAGAAGCCCGATCCCGGCATCTTTCGCATCGCGCTCGAGCGGCTCGGGGTGGAGGCGGGGCGCGCCCTGTTCGTGGGCGACATCCGCTCGGTGGACGAGGCCGGCGCGCGCGCCGCGGGGCTCCACTTCGTGCTGCTCGATCCGTGGGGCGACTACGCCGGCGATGGCACGGCGGCGATTCCGGACATGGAGCGGCTGGCGGGGTGGGTGAGCGAGCGCTTCGCGATCGCGCCCCGGGCTGCGGCGCGGGAGGGAGACAGGCGATGACGACCGGATCCGACGTACGCAACCTCCGCGGCCTCTCCGAGATCGAGCTGCCGGGCATCACGCCGTGGCGGCGGGGCAAGGTGCGGGTGGTGTTCGAGGCCGGGGAGCGCCACCTGGTGATGGTCGCGAGCGATCGGCTCTCGGCCTACGACTGCGTGCTGCCCACGCCCATCCCCGACAAGGGCCGCATCCTCACCCAGCTCTCGTCGTTCTGGATGCGCACCCTCGCGAGCGCCCAACCCCATCACCTGGTGAGCGACGATCCTAAGACCTACCCGGCCCCCTTCGACCGCCACGCGGCACTGCTCGCCGGGCGCAGCCAGCTGGTACGGCGCGCCGAGCGCATCGACATCGAGTGCGTGGTGCGCGGCTACCTGACCGGCTCGGGGTGGCGCGAGTATCAGCAGGGCGGGGCGGTGTGCGGCATCCGCCTGCCCGTGGGGCTTGCCAACGGCGCACGGCTCGATCCGCCCATCTTCACCCCCGCGACCAAGGAGGATTCGGGGCACGACCAGAACATCTCCTTCGACGAGGCGGCGCGGCGCGTGGGCGCTTCCGTGGCCGTGGCACTGCGCGAGCGCAGCCTCGCGATCTACGTCGAGGCGCGGGCCTGGGCGTGGGAACGCGGGCTGGTGCTCGCCGACACGAAGTTCGAGTTCGGCACCGTGGACGGCAGGCTCACGCTCATTGACGAGGTGCTCTCGCCCGACTCGTCGCGCTACTGGGACCGCGCGGAGTACGAGGCGGGCCGCCTGCTCTCGTTCGACAAGCAGGTGCTGCGCGACTGGCTCGATCAATCGGGCTGGAACCACGAGCCGCCGGCGCCGGCACTCCCCGAGGACGTGGTCCGACAGACCCGCGACCGCTACCTCGAGGCGATGCGAAGGCTCACCGGGACGCCGGCGTGAGCTGGCCCAGGACCGCGCTGCTCTCGCTTTCGGACAAGCGCGGTGCCGCGGACTTCGCCCGCGCGCTCGTGAGCCACGGTGCCCGCATCCTCGCCTCGGGCGGGACCGCGCGGCACCTGAAGGAGCACGGCGTCGAGGTGACGCCGATCGAGCGCTGGACCGGAGTGCCCGAGCTGCTCGGAGGGCGGGTCAAGACCCTCCATCCGCACGTCCACGCCCCGATCCTCGCGCGCCGCTCCGCGCCCGCCGACCTTGCCGAGATCGCCGGGCTCGGGCTCGAGCCCATCGATCTGGTCGCGGTGTCGCTCTACCCGTTCGAGGAGCGCTCACCCGCACTCGACGACGCGGGGGCGGCCGAGGAGATCGACATCGGCGGGGTGGCGCTGCTGCGCGCCGCGGCCAAGAACCACGCCGACGTGATCGTGGTGCATGACCCGGCCCAGTACGGCGAGGTGCTCCATGCCCTCGAGGTCGGGAGCGCCGGGCTCGAGCGCCGGCGGGTCTGGGCCGCGGGCGCCTTCGCGCGCACCGCGCGCTACGACGCGGCGATCTCGGCCGATCTCGCGCGGCGCGCCGGCGACGGTGACGCGCCGCCGGTGTACGTCGTGGCCCTCGAGCGCGTGCGATCGCTGCGCTATGGCGAGAATCCGCACCAGGAGGCTGCGCTCTACGCCCGTGCCGGGCAGGCCGTGGAGCTGGACGCCTGGAAGGAGGGGAAGGAGCTTTCGTACAACAACCTCCTCGACCTGCAAGGGGCGGTGAGCCTGGCGGGACGCTTCGAGGGCCCCGCGTGCGTGATCGTCAAGCACGGGGAGCCATGCGGTGCGGCGATGGGCGCGACCCTTTCCGCGGCGTACGAGGCCGCCCTGCGTGCCGACGACCTGTCCGCCTATGGCGGCGTCGTCGGGTTCAACCGCCCGCTCGATGGCGCGACGGCGAAGCTCGTGGCGAAACAGTTCGTCGAGTGCGTGGCCGCTCCCGGGTTCGCGGGGGAGGCCGAAGAGGCCTTCAAGTCCAAGAAGAACGTCCGGCTGCTAAAGCTTGCGGCACAGGACGTTGAAGCCTCCGATCCTTGGGCCCTGCGGCTCGTGGGCCGGTGGGCCCTGCTCGAGCGCGATCGTGGCGACCCCGTCCCGCCCTGGAACGTGGTCACCGCTCGCGCGCCTTCGGAGGCGGAGGGGGCAGGCCTGCGCTTCGCGTGGGAGGTGGCCGCGGCGGCCCGCTCGAACGCGATCGTCATCGCGCGCGGCACGGCGCTCATCGGCCTGGGCTCGGGCCAGACCAGCCGGGTGGACGCGGTGGACGTGGCGATCATGAAGGCGCGGCGCGCCGGGCACGATCTCGAGGGCGCCGTCCTGGCTTCGGACGGATTCTTCCCGTTCGCCGACAACATCGAGCACGCGGCCGCCGCGGGCATCCGCGCGATCGTCCAGCCCGGCGGCTCGATGCGCGACGGCGAAGTGATCGCGGCGTGCGACCGGCTCGGTCTCGCGATGGCGTTCACCGATCGCAGGACGTTCCGGCATTGAGCTGGTGGAACCCGTACACCGAGCGGGGTATCGAACTGCGGACCCGACTGTCTCCGGCAGAGTGCCACGAGCGGCTCCGGGGGCGCGTGGCCGGGTGGCTCGAGTGGTTCCCAAGCGTGACGCGGCCCCTCAAGGGGCGGGTCACGGAGGCGGGCTTTGCGATTCACCGCTTCCAATTCGGGCGCCACGGGTTCGAGACCGAGGCGCGGGGGCGGTTCGAGGCCGATGCCTCGGGCACGCGGATTTCGTTGCGGTTCGGGCTCAAGCTGGCGGATCGGATCTTCACTGGTTTCTGGTTCCTGTTCCTCATCGGGCTCGGGGCAACATTCCTGCTCGTGCCCTGGAGTCCCATCGGTCGTGGGAGCGTCGAGGATGCGCTCTTTCGCTGGTTCCCGGCCCTGATGGTCGGCTGGCTCGTCTTGCTCTACGCTGCGATGCGCTGGAGTTCGCGCGGGGATGCCGAGTTCCTGATCCGGCTGATCCGCGAGACGCTCGGCGCGAGCGAGGCGCAGGAACAGGCGCCCATCGATTGAACCCCCGCCCTCGAGCCCCCATGCCCCGAGAACTGGTCCTGATCCTCGACTTCGGCTCCCAGTACACGCAGCTCATCGCCCGCCGGGTGCGCGAGCTGGGCGTGTACTCCGAGATCATCCCGGGCACCACGCCGGCCGCCGAGATCGCGCGCCGCGATCCCGACGCGCTCATCCTGGGCGGCTCGCCCGCGAGCGGCTACCGGGCCGAGGCCCCGATGCCCGACCGGGCGATCTACGCGTGGAAGAAGCCGATGCTCGGGATCTGCTACGGCTTCCAGGCCACGGTCCAGCTCCTGGGTGGCGAGGTGCGCAAGGCGCCGCGCGCCGAGTACGGGCTCGCGACCTTCGTCCAGGACCAGCGCTCGCCGCTGTTCGCCGGCGTGCCCGCGCGCTTTCGCGCCTGGATGAGCCATGGCGACGAGGTCGTGGCGCTTCCGGAGGGCTGGACGCGCATCGCCCACACGGCGAACGCCCGCTTCGCGGCCGCCACCCACCCGAAGCTCCCCTGGCACCTCATCCAGTTCCATCCCGAGGTGGTCCACTCGCCCTACGGCAAGCGGGTGCTCTCGAACTTCCTGTTCAAGATCGCGAAGCTCGAGGGCGGCTGGAGCATGAAGGGATTCCTCAAGAGTGCCATCGCCGACATCCGCGCCAAGGTGGGCGAGGGCCATGTCCTGTGCGGGCTCTCGGGCGGGGTGGACAGCACGGTCGTGGCCACCCTGTGTCACAAGGCGCTGGGGGACCGGCTCACGTGCGTGCTCGTGGACCACGGGCTGCTGCGCGAGGGAGAAGCCACCGAGGTGGCGCGCGAGCTGGGCCAGCGCCGCAAGCTCAAGCTCATCGTGGTGGACGCGCGCCAGCGCTTCCTGCGCGAGCTGGCCGGGGTCGTGGACCCGGAGCGCAAGCGCAAGATCATCGGCCGGTCCTTCATCGAGGTGTTCGAGGAGGAAGCGCGGCGCATCGGCTCGGTCGAGTTCCTCGCGCAGGGGACGCTCTATCCCGACGTCATCGAGAGCGCCTCGGCGGGCCACGGCGCCCAGGTCATCAAGACCCACCACAACGTGGGAGGCCTGCCGGAGCGCATGAAGCTCAAGCTCATCGAACCGTTGCGCTGGCTCTTCAAGGACGAGGTGCGCGAGCTGGGGCGCGAGCTGGGGCTGCCCGATGCGCTCGTCGACCGCCATCCGTTCCCGGGGCCGGGGCTCGCGGTGCGCATCATCGGCGCGGTGAACGAGAAAGATCTCGCGATCGTGCGCCACGCCGACGCGATCTTCATCGAGGAGCTGCGGCGCTCGAAGTGGTACGGGCGCACCTGGCAGGCGTTCGCGGTGCTCCTGCCGCTCCAGACCGTGGGGGTCAAGGGCGACGAGCGCTCCTACGAGAAGGTGGTGGCGCTGCGCGCGGTTGACAGCTTGGATGGCATGACGGCGGACTGGACCCGCCTGCCCGCCGGGCTGCTCGCGCGCGTCGCCAACCGGATCGCCAACGAGGTGCGCGGGGTGAACCGCGTGGTGTACGACTGCACCAGCAAGCCGCCGGCGACCATCGAGTGGGAGTGACGGGGCGCGCGGGGCCGGGGCGGCTGAAGGGCGCGGGTGCGCTCTTCGCGCCCTCCACGCTCGGGGCCCTCGTGGTTCTCGTCGCCGGGGCGCTGGGCGCCATCGCCCAGCCGGCCGGGACACCGGTGACCCCGCGGCTTGGGCCCCCGCGCCTTGCACCCGACGGCGTGCTGCGCTGGCCCGAGGCGAGCGAGACCGTGCCGGCCGATCTCGCCTCCTGGCGCCGCTCGCTCGCGGCGCCGGAGGCAACCGACAGCAGCCGGCTCGCGGCATGGCGGGCGCTGGCTCGCCATCCGCGCTGGCGGCTCTACGCGCTCAAGCGCGCGGCGGCCCTGGCACTCGCCGCCGGGGATTCGGCCGCGGCCGACACCGCGCTCGTGACACTTTCCACCGAGCGCAGCATGTGGCAGTGGCAGGCGCTCAGCGATCTCGCGGGTCTGGCGCTGGCGCGTCGCGATTCGGCGCGGGCGCTCCACCTGCTCGAGGATGCCGGGCGGGCGGAGTGGCCGGACGAGGACCGCGCCCAGTGGCTGAGCCTCGATGCCGCGCTGCGCGCCGGGACCGGGGACACCGCGACCGCGATCGATCTCGGCCGCCAGGCGCTCAAGCGCTATCCGGCGGTTTCCGCCACGGCGAACCTGCTGCCGCGCTGGGAGACCTGGCTCAAGCTGCGGGGCGAGCGCCCGAGTGTGGACGATCGGCGCGCGGCGGCCGAGGTCGAGTTCTTCCGACCCGACCGCGCCGCGGCGGCGAAACGTTTGGGCGAACTGCTCCGGACCCTGGAGGGCTCGGAGCGCGCGGCGGTGGGGCTGCGGCTGGGGGAGATGCTGCGCCTCGCGCGGCGCTTCGGCGAGGCCGAAGCGGCGCTCGCCCGCGCCGAGCGCGTGGCGGAGTTCGCCGCGGACGCGGCACTCCGCTCGCGCATCGTGCTCGAGCGCGCCCGGGTGGCCCGCGACGCCGGTCGACTCGACCACGCGGCGGCGCTGTTCGACAAGGCGGGGGATCTGGCGCTCGATCCGGCCGT
This sequence comes from Candidatus Eiseniibacteriota bacterium, assembly GCA_041498315.1. GTDB lineage: Bacteria > Eisenbacteria > RBG-16-71-46 > RBG-16-71-46 > RBG-16-71-46 > JBGQIE01. The sequence goes on along the minus strand of JBGQIE010000021.1, from coordinate 10,637 downwards.
GCGCGAGCTGGCCTACTGGGAGCGGGCGCGCGATCTGGAGCAGCGCGGCGAGTGGAAGCGGGCGCGGGCCGACTACGGGCGCGTGGCGGCGATGGGGCGCCCGCGCGCCTCCGAGGCGGCCTTCCGCGCCGGCCTGCTGTGGTACGTCGAGGGCCGGGGCGACTCCGCGCGGGCGCGCTGGGCGGCGAGCGCCAGCGAGGGGGCCGCCTTCTGGAGCGCGGTGTCGCGGCGCGGATCGGATCGCGCCGCCGCCGACAGCGCGCTCGCGGCACTCGCAGCGCGACCGGGCTACTCCTTCTATCGGTCGGCCGCCCGCGACACCTTGGGCCTGACCGGGTGGCCCCCGGGGCTCGAGCCGGCCCCGCCGGTGGGGACGGGGGACGAGACCCTGGCGCTCGCCCGCGATCTCATCGCCGTGGGCGAGCTCCAGGACGCGGCGGCGATCGTCCAGCGCTGGTACGCGGGCGATCCGCGCCTCATCTCGAGCAGTCGCTCGCTGCCGCGCCGCGCCGGCGCACTGCTCGAGGCCACGCGGCTCGCCTACGCCGCCGGTCGGCCTTCGCTCGGCATCCAGATCGCGCGTCGCGCGGTCGAATCGCAGCCCGAGTCGAGCGCGGTCGAGCGCTGGGTCCTGGTGCCGTGGGCCTATCCTCCGGCCTACGACTCGCTGGTGAACGCGCGCGCCGACACCGGGGCGGGCGCGGTGCTCGATCGCGAGCTGCTGCTCGCGCTCATCTGGCAGGAGAGCAAGTTCGACGCCGCGGCGCGCTCGCGCAGCAACGCGATCGGGCTCATGCAGCTCAAGCTCGGCGTCGCGCGTGCGCTGGCGCGCCAGGCCGGCGACCGGTCGCCGCCGCGCGAGGCCGCACTGCTCGATCCCGCCGTCAACATCCGGTACGGCACCCGGCTGCTCGCCGATCTGCGCCGCACCTTCGACGGCCAGGTGAGCCTGATTCTCGCCGCCTACAACGCGGGCCCGGCCTCGGCCGCGCGCTGGCGCCGCCCCGCGATCCTGGGCGGCGATGCGCTCGAGGCCGAGCTGTTCGAGTACGCCGAGACCCAGGACTACGTGAAGAGCATCCTGGCCGCCCGCCAGGCCTACCGCGAGCTGGCCCCGCGGACCGGGGGCGGGGAGGCCGCTCGTCCGGCCGGTCGATGAGGCGGGATGCGGCTCACCCCAGCCGCCTCAGCACCTGAAGCGTCATCGGGCCGCGGGCCACGATCCGGACGCGCCGCGGTCGCGTCACGAGCGCCCGCTCGAGCCGGCGGATCAGCCATCCGTGCGCGGCAACGGTTCTGCGCTTCCCGAACTCCTCGAGCCAGCGATGGAAATCCTCCATCCGGTCCATGACACGATCGAGCCCGAACTCGGCGCGGGCCTGACGCTGGAACAGACCGTCCCGAACCACGCGCGCGACCGCGCGATTCGCGGCGTGATCCTCATCGAAGGTCTCGCGCATCACGCCGACCAGGCGCCAGCGCCGCCCCTGTCCCAGCCCGATGCGCCGGTGCTTGGCCGCCGGACGCAGGTCGACGAGCAGGCCGCCGGGTCGCAGCACCCGGTGTGCTTCGCGGAGGGCATGGACCATGCCCTTGCGGGGCACTCATCACAAGGCCCAGGCAAAAACCGCGCAGTCGAACTCGTGCGCGCGGTAGGGCAGGCGCTCGGCGTGGCCGACCCGGTAGTCTATGCGCCGCGCCTGCCGGGCCGGGATCGCGGTACGGGCCGCGCGGACGACGCCCGCGTCGGGGTCGAACGCATGGATTTTCGCGGCTCCAAGCTGCGCGAGGCGAAGGGTCAGACGTCCGTCGCCGCAGCCGACCTCGAGCACGCGCAGGCCGCGCCAGCGCGTCACGCGCCCGAGCGCACGCAGCTCCCTGCCGGCGGGATCGATCGAGATCGCCATGGTCGCGCGGCGAGGCTATGGAGGGACGGCGTCGGCGTCAAGCTTCGAGTGGGCACTGCCCCCGCCTCGCCGCGCCGCACGGGCCGGGCTACACTCGGCGACATGAAGGCCCCCGACCCGCTCGCGCCGCTGCGCTCCGAGCCCTGGCTCACCGAGGCGCGGCGCAAGGCGATCCACCTGTCGTTCCTGGTGCTCCCGCTCGCGCTGCTCTTCGAGCCGCTCCCCTGGCCGCGCGGCCGCGCGCAGTGGAGCATCCTGCTCATCGTCCTGGTGGCGGGCGCGATCGCGGTCGACGTGCTGCGCGTCCACGAGCGCCGCGTCGGCAGCCTGTTTCGCGCCCTGCTCGGCGGACTGCTGCGCGAACACGAGCGCTGGAGCCTGCTGGGCTCGACCTACCTGCTGCTCGCGGCCCTGCTCGCGGTCGAGCTGTTCCCGCAGGCGATCGCGGCGGCGGCGCTGGGGTTCACGGTGCTCGGCGACGCGTTCGCGGCCATGGTCGGGCGCGGGTGGGGAAAGCCGCGCTTTTTCGGCAAGTCGGTCGAGGGGGCGCTCGCGGGCCTGGTCGCCTGCCTGGCCTGGGCGGCCTTCCTGGGATGGAGCGGTCACCTGCCGTGGGGCGTGCTGCTCACCGGGGCCGTGCTCGCAAGTCTGATCGAGTTCCTGCCGATACCTCTGGACGACAATCTCGGCGTCACGCTGTTCGCCGGGTACGCCATGAAGCTGCTCTGGAGCACCGGATGACTCCACGTCCCGAGGATCCGCCCCCGCCCGAGTTCGAGGTCCCGCTGCGCCTGGCGCGCGAGGGGCTGCGCGACGAGGCGGTGGCGTGGATCGAGCACGCCTTCCGCGAACGCAAGGACCGCGAACGCGCCGGTGATGCGGCCGCGGGGGCGCTGGTGCGCGTCGCGCGGCTCGCCGAGGAGGCCGGCGACTGGGCGGGTGCCGAGCGGGCGATCGATGCCGCGCTCGAGGTGAGGCCCAAGTTTCCCGATCTCCACTTCCACCGCGCGCGCATCCTGCTCGCCGTGGGACGCCGCGCCGAGGCGCGTAAGGCGCTCGACTTGGCACTCCAGCTCCATCCCGGCTACGCCGCCGCGCGCGTCGAACGCGCGCTCCTGGATGCGCGCGAGGGGCTGATCGGCGAGGCGCTCGAAGCGCTGCGCGCGCTGGGTCGCGAATACCGGATCGAGGAGCCACGCGCCTTCGCGCGCGGGCTCGCCGCCCTCGAAGGGGCCGACTGGGGCGAGGCGGGGGCCCACCTGAGCCGCGCGCTCAAGCTCTCGGACCCCGCGCTCGAGGAGCGGCTCGAGCGCTTTCGCGAGCTCATCGATCGCGGCGAGGCCGCGGGGGCGGCGGCGCTGATCCGCGAGACGCTGGTGACCCATCCGGGCTATCCCGACCTCTACGGCCTGCTCGGCTCCGCCGAGCTGCGCCAGGGCCATCCCGACGACGCGATGGCCTCCCTCGCGCGCGCGCTCGAGCTCCATCCCGAGTTCCACGCCGCGCGGGTCGAGTTCGCCCGGGCGCTCCAGGCGCTGGGCGAGACCGCCTCGGCGCTCGAGGTGCTGGGCCAGGTGCTGGAGGCCGAGCCGGAGCACCCCGAGGCGCTCGAGTTGAGGCAGCGCTGGGGCTCGCCGCGACGGCATCGTTCGGGGCGCGGAATTACGGCACGCAAAGCCTCTTGACCTGGGCCCCCCGTGGGCCCAACCTGAAGTGGGCTTCGAGCGGGCACCGGCACCAGGCCTAGCATGGAGGACCCCACATGGCGCGTGGCACCGTCAAGTGGTTCAACGATCAGAAGGGTTATGGATTCATCGCTTCGGAGGGTGTGACCGACGTCTTCGTTCATCACTCCTCTATTTTGGGGAACGGATTTCGAACCCTCCACGAAGGTGAGCAAGTGGAATTCGAGATCAAGACCAGCGACCGCGGCGCGGAAGCCGCACACGTCACGAAGTTGATCTGATTTTCGGTGCTCGAAGTCCACGCGGCCCGGACGAAAGTCCGGGCCGCGTCGTGCATTAGCCCCGGTCCGTGACGCCTGACCGGCTGGCCTCCACTTGACACAACCACTATTCTCGGGCGCATGTTCGAATCCCTTCTGAAGACCGTGTTCGGGTCCAAGCACGACCGCGAGGTCAAGCGGGTGCGGCCCGTCGTGGACGAAATCAACCGCCATTTCGAGGGTTGCCGGGCGCTCTCCGACGAGGAGCTCAGGGCCCGGACGGCCGATTTCAGGGCCCGCCTGGCCGCGGCCCTCGAGGGGGTCACGGAGCCCGAGGAGCGCAAGGCCGCCGAGCGCGCGGCCCTCGAGGAGCTCCTGCCCGAGGCCTTCGCGGCGGTCAAGGAGACCTGCCGGCGCCTGTGCGGTCGCTCCTGGGAGGTCGTCGGGCTCCAGCTCGCCTGGGACATGGTGCCCTACGACGTGCAGCTCATCGGCGGCATCATGCTCCACGAGGGCAAGATCGCCGAGATGGCGACCGGCGAGGGCAAGACCCTGGTCGCGACCATGCCGCTCTACCTCAACGCGCTCGCCGGCCGGGGCGCCCACCTGGTCACGGTCAACGACTACCTGGCGCGCCGCGACAGCGAGTGGATGGGGGAGATCTACAAGTTCCTCGGACTCACGGTGGGATGCATCCAGCAGGGGATGGACCCGCCCGCCCGGCGGGCGCAGTACGAGTGCGACATCACCTACGGCACCAACAACGAGTTCGGCTTCGACTACCTGCGCGACAACATGTCGGTGCGTCCCGAGCACCGCGTCCAGCGCGGCTTCGCCTACGCGATCGTGGACGAGGTGGACTCGGTGCTGGTGGACGAAGCCCGCACGCCGCTCATCATCTCGGGGCCGGTCGAGCACAGCGACCAGGCGTTCGACGAGCTCAAGCCGCTGGTCGAGCGCGTGGTACGCGCCCAGAGCCAGCTCGTCACCGGGGAGTTTTCCGCGGCCCAGAAGCTGCTCCAGGACCCGAAGCAGGAATACGAGGCGGGGATCGCGCTGCTCAAGATCCAGCGCGCGGCTCCCAAGAACAAGCGCTTCACCAAGCTGCTCTCCGATCAGCCCGGACTCAAGAAGCTCATCACCCGGGTCGAGCTCGACTACCTGCGCGACAAGCGGCTCCACGAGATCGACGAGCAGCTCAATTACGCGATCGACGAGAAGGCTCGCAGCGTGGACCTGCTCGAGATGGGGCGCGACCTCATGTCCCCGGGCGATCCGGACCATTTCGTGGTGCCCGATCTCGCGGGCCAGCTCTCGGAGCTCGAGGGGCGCGAAGACCTGGCGCCCGAGGAGAAGGTGAAGCAGCGCGACGAAATCTACCGCGCGTTCGCGGTCAAGAACGAGCGCATCCACAACATCCAGGCCCTGCTCAAAGCCTACTCGCTGTTCGAGCGCGACGTCGAGTACGTGGTCCAGGACGGCAAGGTCATGATCGTCGACGAGTTCACCGGACGGCTGATGCCGGGGCGGCGCTACTCCGAGGGTCTGCACCAGGCCATCGAGGCCAAGGAGGGGGTGCGGGTCGAGGGCGAGACCCAGACCCTGGCGACCATCACGCTCCAGAACTTCTTCCGCATGTACGAGAAGCTCGCGGGCATGACCGGCACGGCCGAGACCGAGGCCACCGAGTTCTGGGAGATCTACAAGCTCGAGGTGGCGGTCATCCCGACCCACAAGAACTGCGTGCGCAAGGACGAGAACGACGTGGTCTATCGCACCAAGCGCGAGAAGTACAACGCCGTCATCGAGGAGCTGGTCGAGCTCAACCAGAAGGGGCAGCCGGTGCTGGTGGGCACGATCAGCGTCGAGGTGAGCGAGCTGCTGAGCCGCATGCTCAAGCGCCGCGGGGTCAAGCACAACGTGCTCAACGCCAAGTACCACCAGCAGGAGGCCGAGATCGTGCGCGACGCCGGCCAGCCGGGCCAGGTGACGATCGCCACCAACATGGCGGGCCGCGGCACCGACATCAAGCTCGGCGCGGGCGTGCCCGATCTGGGCGGGCTCCACATTCTGGGGACCGAGCGCCACGAGTCGCGGCGCATCGACCGGCAGCTGCGCGGCCGCTCGGGCCGCCAGGGCGATCCGGGCTCGTCGCGCTTCTATCTGTCGCTCGAGGACGATCTCATGCGCCTGTTCGGGAGCGAGCGCATCTCGGGCCTCATGCAGCGCATGGGGGTCGAGGAGGGCGAGGTCATCGAGCACCCGCTGGTCACCGGCGCGATCTCGCGCGCCCAGAAGCGCGTCGAGGCGCACAACTTCGACATCCGCAAGCACCTGCTCGAATACGACAACGTCATGAACCAGCAGCGCACGATCGTGTACGACCTGCGCAACAAGGCGCTCTCGAGCGAGGACATCAGCACCACGGTGCTCGAGTCGATCGAGGAGGCGGTGCTCGAGCGGGCCGACAAGTTCGCGGGGGAGAAGATCCACCGCGAGGAATGGAACCTGCGCGGGCTCGCGGACGACCTCGCCTACCTGCTCATGACCCCGGTCACCGCGGCCGAGCTCGAGACCGACGTGTTCGCGGAGCTCCAGGACAAGGCGGCGGCGATCGGCGAGCGCGCCTATCGGGCCCGCGAGGCCCAGTTCACCGCGCCGGTCATGCGCGATCTCGAGCGCCACCTCTACCTCTTTACGCTCGACGAGCACTGGCGGGATCATCTTTACGAGCTGGATCATCTAAAGGGCGGGATCGGCCTCAGGGCCTACGGCCAGCGCGACCCGCTCATCGAGTACAAACGCGAGGCCTACTCGCTATTCGAGACCCTGATCACCGAGGTGCGCGAGGAGTTCGTTCAGCGCCTGTTCCGCGTCCAGCTCGCCCCCGAGGCGATGCGGGCGATCGAGCAGCAGCCGCGGGTGCCGCGCCACCTCCAGACCCAGCACGCCGAGGCCCAGGCGTTCGGCGGCGGAGCGGTCGAAGCCGAGGACGGAGCGGACGCCGGCGAGCCGGGCCGGGGCGCTCGGCCGGGTGGCGGGGCCGCGCCGGTGCGCACCGGCCCGCGGGTGGGCCGCAACGATCCCTGCCCGTGCGGGAGCGGAAAGAAGTACAAGAAGTGCCACATGCCGATCGACGAAGGCGTGGGGAGCCGGTCGTGAGCGCTCCGCGCGACGGAGCCGCGCGGCTCCTGAGGCTGCTGGCCGAGCGCCTCGAGGCCTACCACGAGGGCGAGGAGCTGGCCTTCGAGACGCTGGGCGAGGTGATGGAGGAAGACGGGTATTCCCCGGACGAGATCGAGACCGCGGTGCTCGCGCTGCGCGGCGCGGCGGCGGCCGCGGACGCCGAGCGCGGCGGCCGGGCTTCGGCGACCCTCGACCGTCCGCCGGGCCGGCAGGCGCAGCGCGTGTGGAGCAAGGAGGAGCGGGAAACGTTGAGCCCCGAGGCGTGGGGTTTCCTGATCGAGCTGAGGCGGCGTGGGTCGCTGGACGACGGGCAGTTCGAGCGCGTGCTCGACTTTCTGACCGGCTGCGGGGTGCGGCCGGTGGACGTGGAGCTGGCGCGCGAGGTGGCGGTGCGGGTGGCCCTCGAAGGCGACGATGAAGGAAGACTGGAAGGAGCCCATGGCGAATTCGATCAAACGCACTAAGGCGCGCTCCGTGAAAACGGAATCCGGGAGACAGACGCGGGCGGCCGCAACGGAAGCGGCCGCCCCGGGGCGTTCCGGGGCGAAGGTGCGCCCGGCGCGCAGTGCGGCCGCGAAGCCGGCCGCGGCGCCGGCCCGGCGGAAGGGTACTGCGACCGTCGAAGTGGCGGAGAAGGCCGTGAAGGCCGTGAAAGTCTCGAAGCCCCCGAAGGCCGCGAAGGCGGCGAAAGCCGCCAAGCCGGCGGCGAGCGCGCGCGGCAAGTCGCTCGTGATCGTCGAGTCGCCCACCAAGTCGCGCACCCTGTCCAAGTTCCTCGGGCGCGGCTACACGGTCATGGCCTCGAACGGGCACGTCATGGACCTGCCCAAGAGCCAGCTGGGCGTGGACATCGAGAACGACTTCGAGCCGGAGTACGTGCCGATCCGCGCCAAGAACCAGGCGCTGGCGAAGATCAAGCTCGCGGCCAAGGACGCCGACCGCATCTACCTGGCGCCCGATCCCGACCGCGAGGGCGAGGCGATCGCCTGGCACCTGGCGACCGCGCTCAAGTCGGCGCGCCGCCCGCTCCAGCGGCTGACCTTCAACGAGATCACCGAGCGCGCGGTCAAGCAGGCGATCGAGAACCCGCGCGACATCGACATGCAGCTCGTCAACGCGCAGCAGGCGCGGCGCGTGCTCGACCGTCTGGTGGGCTACAAGGTGAGCCCGTTCGTGTGGAAGACGGTGCGCTACGGCCTGTCGGCGGGGCGGGTCCAGAGCGTGGCGCTCAGGCTCATCTGCGAGCGCGAGGCGGCGATCAACGCGTTCGTGCCCGAGGAGTACTGGACCCTCGAGGCCGACTACGAGACCCCGGAGGCCGCCCGGTTCACCGCGCGCCTGATCCGCGTCGGCGAAGAGGAGCTCGAGCAGGGCCAGGTGCGGGGCGCCGACGCCGCGGCGCGCGCGGCCGCACTCGCGGAGGAGATCCGCACCGGCAGCGCCCGGGTCGCTGGGGTCGAGACCAGCCCCAAGCAGGTCCATCCCAAGCCGCCCTTCATCACCAGCACGCTTCAGCAGACCGCCTACAACCGGTTCGGCTTCACCGCGCAGCGCACCATGAAGATCGCGCAGCAGCTCTACGAAGGGGTGCAGATCGGGGCAGAGGGCAGCTTCGGGCTCATCACCTACATGCGCACCGATTCGCCGCGCCTCGCGGGCGAGGCGATCGGCGAGATGCGCGAATGGCTCCAGATCACCTACGGCGAGGAGTACGTGCCCGAGTCCCCGCGCCAGTTCCGCAGCAAGAAGGCGGCGCAAGACGCCCACGAGGCGATCCGCCCGACCATGGTCGAGCGCAGCCCCGAATCGGTGCGGCCCTACCTGAGCGAAGAACAGTTCAAGCTCTACGACCTGATCTGGAAGCGCGCGGTGGCCTCGCAGGCCGCCTCGGCCGAGTACCTGGCGACCACGGTCGAGATCGAGTCCGGAAGGCTGGGGCTCCGGGCGACCGGGCGCATCCTCAAATTCGCGGGCTTCCAGAAGCTCTACGGGCTCGACGAGGAGGACGACGCGGACGAGTCGCGACTGCCCGAGCTGACCGAGGGCGTGTCGCTCACCGTGGCCAAGGATGTTGCGGCCCCGACTCCGGCAGCGCCGGCGGTCGAGGGCGCGGAGCCCACCGGGCCCCTCGAGCCGGTGCGGTCGCTCCAGCATTTCACCCAGCCGCCGCCGCGCTACACCGAGGCCTCGCTGGTCAAGACGCTCGAGGAGGAGAACATCGGACGGCCCAGCACGTACGCGACCATCGTGGACACGGTGGTGCGGCGCGGGTACGTCTCGCGCGAGAAGCGGGCCCTGGCCCCGACCGATCTCGGGATCGCGGTCAACCGGCTGCTGATCGACAGCTTTCCGGACGTGTTCAGCGTGGGCTTCACCGCCCAGATGGAAGAGGAGTTGGACGGCATCGAGGAGGGCGCCCAGGAATGGCACCAGGTCGTGCGCGATTTCTGGGGCCCGTTCAGCAAGGACCTCGCCCTGGCCGAGAAGTCGGCCAAGCAGCACCGCAAGCGGGTCGAGGAGGTTTCGACGATTCCCTGCCCGAACGACGGCGCCATGCTGGTCAAGAAGTTCGGGCGCCGCGGACCCTTCTACGCCTGCCCGAACTATCCGAAATGCAAGTACACGCGCCCGATCGAGGAGGCCGAGCTGCCGGTGCCGGTCGAGGGCACCTGTCCCGAATGCGGCGCCGGTCTGGTCGCGCGCAACGGCCCCTACGGGCGCTTCATCTCGTGCGCTCGGCGGCCCGACTGCAAGTACACCCGGGCGCTCACCCTGGGCATCAAGTGCCCCGACTGCGGCCAGGGCGAGATCGCCGAGAAGCGCACCCGCCGCGGCAAGACGTTCTACGGCTGCACCCGGTACCCGGACTGCAAGTTCGCGGCCTGGGACAAGCCGCGCATGACGCCGTGCCCCAACTGCGGCGCCCCGTTCCTGGTCGAGAAGGAAACCAAGAAGGGCCTGACCTTGCGCTGTCTCAAGTGCAAGAGCAGCTTCGATCCGGACACCCTCGGTGCGTGAGGCGCTCGAGCGCTTCCTGACCGAGCTCGCGGCCCAACGCCGCGCCTCGCCCCACACCATCGCGGCCTACCGGCGCGACGTGACGCGCACGCTCGACCGCGCCGCCGGCGCCGGCAAGCCGGTTCCGCCCGCGGCCTGGACGCGCGAGCTGCTCGAGGGCGCGATGCGCGACCTGTACCGGCAGGGACTCTCGGCCGCCAGTGCCGCGCGCGCGCTGGCGGCATGGCGGAGCTTCTCGCGCTTCTGCCTGCGCCGCGGCATCACTCCCGCCGATCCGGCTCTCGCGCTGGCGTTCCCGCGCCTGCCGAAGCGCCTGCCGCGCACGCTGCCGGCGGGCGACCTCAAGGCGGCGCTCGACCGGCTCGCGGCGCGGCCCGATCCGGCGGCGCTGCGCGACGGCGCGCTGCTCGAGATCGCGTACTCATCGGGGCTGCGCCTCGCGGAACTGGTGGGGCTCAACCGCGGCGACCTCGACAAGGCGGCCGGGCTGCTGCGCGTGCGCGGCAAGGGGCGGCGCGAGCGCATCGTGCCGGTCGGGGAGCCGGCCTTGAAGTCGCTCGAGCGCTACCTCGATTCCGTGG
>JBGQIE010000020.1:0-26457 GCA_041498315.1 Candidatus Eiseniibacteriota bacterium | reverse complement strand
GTTTCTCGGTGGTCACCTCGCCCAGCTCGAGCTTCTCGACCTCGACACGCGCCGCGCGCTCGAGCTCCTGCTTCTTCTTCTCCTCGCTCTTCGAGGTCAGGTCGATCTTCCAGCCCGTGAGCCGCGCTGCGAGGCGCGCGTTCTGCCCGCCCTTGCCGATCGCGAGCGACAGCTGGTCGTCGGCGACCACGACGTGCATGCGCTTCTCGGCCTCGTGGACGCGCACGTCCATGACCCGCGCCGGCTGGAGCGCGCGCGACACGAACACGGTCGCGTCCTGCGACCACGGGACGATGTCGATGCGCTCGCCCCCGAGCTCGCGCACCACTCCCTGGACCCGGGAGCCCTTGAGCCCCACGCACGATCCGACCGCGTCGACGCGCGGGTCGGTCGAGAACACCGAGATCTTGGAGCGCGCCCCGGCCTCGCGGGCCACCGCCTTGATCTCGACGATCCCCTCGGCGATCTCGGGCACCGCGTCCTCGAACAGGCGCCGCAGGAAGTCGGGATGGGTGCGCGACAGGATGACCTGCGGGCCCTTCGCCGACTTGTCGACGTTGAAGACCACCGCGCGCACGTACTCGCCCTGGCGGTGATAGGAGCGCGGGATCTGCTCGCGCGCCGGCAGGAAGCCCTCGGAGTGGTCGAGCTTGACGATCACGTTGCCGCGATCGACCTGCTGGACCACGCCGCGCACCAGCGTGCCGATCTTGTCCGAGTACTCGCGGAACACGCGATCGCGCTCGGCCTCGCGCACGCGCTGGATGAGCACCTGCTTCGCGGTCTGGATGGCGTTGCGCCCGAACTCGGCGATCGGGAGCGGGAAGGTGAGCACGTCCCCGACCTTGGCGCCCGGCTGGTGGGCGCGCGCCTGCTCGACCGTGAGCTGAAGTGAGGCATCCTCGATGCTCTCGACCACGGTCTTCCGCAACGCCACGGCGATGACCCCGGTCTCGTTCGAGAACTTGACCTCGACGTCCGAGGTGGGGCCGTATTTCTTGCGCACGGCGCTCGCCAGGCCCGCCTCGAGCGTCTCGATCAGCAGCGCGCGGTCCACGCTCTTCTCGCGCGTGATCTGGCTCAGGGCGTCCAGGATTTCGTTGTTCATCTCGACTTTTCCTCCGGTCGCCGGCCGCCCGGCGCCCGCGGCTGCCTCAGACCGGCCCACGGATCGACCACCACCAGCCGGGCCGACTTGACGCCGGCCCAATCGAACCACTGTTCCTGATCCTGCTCCAGCCGGATCCCGACCCGGTTGCCGTCGGGCTCCAGCAGCGTGCCCTCGAAGTTCCTGCGGCCGTCACGCGCTTCGTAGGTCGTGACCGAAACCCGCTTTCCCGCGAACCGCGCCACCGCCTGGATCGAGCGCAGCGGCCGGTCCATCCCCGGGGAGCTCACCTCGAGCCGATAGCTCCCCGGAAGCGTCTGATTCATGTCCAGACAGTCCGCGAGCCGGCGGCTGAACTGTCCGCAATCCCCGACCGTGATGCCACCCGGCTTGTCGAGCAGAACCCTGATCACTCGCTCCCGGCCATTCGCGGCAAACTCAATATCCACCAACTCATAGCCCGCCTCGTCCGCAAGCGGCGCGGCGAGTTGACGGACCTCGTCTCTGACTTCCAATTGGACTCCCGGAAGGGACAAAAAACGGAGTGGTCGCGCCAGCCCCACTCCTAGCCGCGCACATTACATAAGGTAGGACCAGACGGCAAGTGTAAAAAGATTCGACAGTCGGCGGGCTGGCAGCCGGCCCTTAGGGGCGGGCCAGGGAACTGCTGTAAACCAGCCAATCGGCGACACTTGCCACTTCGGCCAGGCTCGCGGCCGAGACCTGGTCGGGAAGGTCGAGGTGGGTGTGCCAGGCGGCATAGTCGAAATCGATGATGTCCACCGCCGGGATCCCGGCGTCGAGCACCGGAATGTGGTCGTCGATGATCGCGTGGCGCGGCTCGGAATGGAAATGGAGGGCCCCGGTCGCGCGCGCGCCCTCGAGCACCAGCGCCACCAGATTGGCGGCGCGCTGGGCCGAGTACACCTCGGGGTAAATGTCGAGATCGCGGTCGCCCACCATGTCGAAGAGAAACGCCGCGATCGGCCGCGATCCGTCGGGCTTGAGCCGCGCCACCCAGCCCCGGGCGCCGATGCTGAACTCCTCGGGCCGGCTGGCGTGGCCCTGATCCTCGCCGTCGAGGAACACCAGGTCGACGCCCACCGGCGGCGGGCGGCGGCCCATGAGCTCGGCGACTTCGAGCAGCACCGCCACGCCCGAGGCGCCGTCGTTCGCGCCCGGCAGCGGGTCGGCGCGGTGGGTGCTGTCCGGATCCTCGTCGCACCACGGCCGGCTGTCCCAGTGCGCGAGCAGCGCGATCCGCCGCACCGGGGACCCCGGCCGGTGGGGACCGAAATGCCCGATGAGGTTCGTGAGCTCGAGCGGAGCCCCGAGGCTCGTGTCCGTGAACGACTGGAGTTCGACCGCGCCCCCGGTGCGCGTGAGCTCGCGCGTCATCCAGTCCCGGATCGCGGCGTGCGCGGCGGTCCCGGGCACGCGCGGCCCCGCCTCGACCTGGTGGCGCACCCGCGCCAGGGCGCGCTCCCCGTCGACGCGCGGCCGCGCCGCGCACGCCCCGCCCGCCAGGAGCACGACCACGAGCGGAGCCAGGCCCCACCCCCGGACGCCTCGGAACCGGATCGCGGGCCGCATCAGAACGTGAACGACGCGCGCAGCTCGACGACGACGTTGCGGTGGATGACGTCACGCACCAGATCGCGATCCTGCCCGAATCCCAGCAGGACGTTGCCGGTGACGTTGTTGCTGAAGCCGTAGGAGCCGGTGCCGTTCACGCTCAGCCGGTCGTCCTCGAACGGCGACTGCTCGCCGGTCTTGTGTCCGCTCGCGTCCAGGATCTTGACCTCGCCGCTGTTGCGCGAGTAGGTCGCGTTGAGTCCCAGGCCCACCGTGGCGTGCACCGTGGTCTCCTTTCCGAGAAAGTTGACCTTCTGTCCCTGCGAGTAGGAGCGCGACAGGCTGAGGCGCAGGTTGGAATTGCGGGTGGTCTTGAGCGAGTTGCCGAGGGTGTGGTTCTCGTCCTGGGTGACGCGCCGCTCGATCTGGAGATCGGTGCGCGTGCCGTTCTTGAGCTCGCCGGTCAGGCCGAGCAGCGGCCGCCAGTCGCTGCTGGTCGAGATCGTCGAGGGGCGTTGGCTGTTGTTCAGGAAGTCCTGGGTGCGGGCCCGGTCGTAGGTCGTCCGCAGCTGCGGTTTCAGGAGGATCCGGTCGATGCGCAGGGCGTGCGCCACCTGGCCGTAGTCGAACTCGAGATTGGGGAAGTGCTGGGCGGCCCGCCGCCCGATGATGCCGTTGGTCAGGGTGTGCGAGGCGCTGAAATCGCCGCGCACGCTGACCACGGCGCCGTAGAGGAGCGTGACGCGCGAGCGCACGCCGGAGCGCCAATCCTCGTTCCGGTTGTAGTTGTTGTTGATCTGCGGATCGACCCGGCGCCGGCCTTCGAGCCCGGGGTCGCTCGAGAATCCGAACAGGTAGACGAAGCTCGGCGAGCCCGTCAGGCGCGAGTAGCCGCTGGTCTGGTTGAACTGGGCGTCGGCCGAGATCGTGCCGAGATGGCCGAGGATCGAGCGCCAGGTCGCGGGCCGGGCGGCGCGACCCGAATCCTGGGGCGTGGCCGCGCGACTGGGGAGCTTCTCGAACGGCAAGTCCCAGCCCACGCGCATGGACTGGCCGTTCCCGATCGAGCGCACGCTCAGGTCCGGCGACAGCTCGGGGCCGTTGCTCTGGCTGTAGCCCGAGTTCCACGTCAGGGTGGGCCGCAGCCAGTCGCCGCGATTGACGGTGTAGCTCGCGTCCAGGGACTGCCGCCAGCTCACCACCCGGCCCAGGTTGATGAAGCCCACGTGCTCGAGCAGCGGCTCGGGGAGCGTCAGGTTGCGGTGCGCCTCGATGTGGTGGTGGAGCATGTCGATCGGGCGGGTGTCGGCGCCCATGTCGATCCCCGCGGTGCGCCCGGTCACGTCGCTGAGCGTGCGACCCAGCGAGCCGTCCCGGAGCCGCTCGACGCTGAGGCTCCGCGACGTGCCCAGCGAGTAGTTCCACCACGCCCGCTCGGGCAGCGGGAACATGCGCAGCGCGGTGAGCGGCAGGGGCACGGCCAGATAGCGGCGGGGCGCGAGGCTGTAGCTGACACCGGCTCCGAAATTGCGACTGGTGCCGATCGAGGTCGGGCTGCGGTTGTCGGCCTGGCCGCCGTTGACCGAGGCGGTGAGCCCACTCAGCCAGAAGCGCAGGAACGGGTTCGAGCGGTCGGTCCAGACGCGCGAGTAGCCGAGGTTCCAGCTGCGGTTGATCGAGCGCGTCTCGCTCGCCTCGGACAGCGCCCCGAGGCGCACGACGTCGTCGCCGGCCGTGAACCGGGGCTTCGAGGAGTTGTCCGCGTAGCTGAAGTTCGAGGGCAGGACGATCCCGGTGCCCTCGAAGAAGCGATGGAGGTCGAGGGAGCCGCCGAGGTTCATGGTGCGGGTGGCGTTCCCCGAGCCACGGCTCTGGCCCACGGCCAGGAAGTCGGCGCCGCGCCCGTCGAGCCCCAGGTTGTAGCGCATGAGATTCGCGAGGTTGCCGCTCACGGACATGCGGCCGGCCTTGTCCACGTCCTTCGCGATGTCGGTCGCGCGGATCTCGTTGAACCACAGCTGGCCTTCCGGATACACGAAGGTCGTGTCGTGATTGATGAGGCCGAACGAGATGCGGCGCAGGCGCGTGAACGAGGGCCGCCCCATGATCGCATAGCGCACCTGGGAGTTGGGCACCTGGAAGCGGTAGGGAATCGTATCGTTGTCCCGGTAGTCGGTCTTGAGCTTGAGATTCGAGATGTCGGTCAGCTTGAGGGAGGCGGACTCCCACGCGATCTGGCCGGGCGAGCGCGCCGGGGACGAGGGCGGCACCGGGGCGCTGACCTCGTAGTAGTTCCGCTCGATCTCGTCCGAGGAGAAGCGCACGAAGTAGCGCAGCGAGTCGTTGGGGACGTGCCCCAGCACGTTGTAGCCGGCGACGTACCACTTGAGATTGCCGTAGCGGCTGTAGTCCTCGTCGATCGAGAAGGTCTTGAACGCCTCGAGGGTGTCGCGCGCCTGCAGCTGCGTGAACTCGAGGGCGATCGACTGCTCGCGGCGCGTCACCTCCTGGTTGCCGTTGCGGGTCTGGCCGGGCGTGAACGGCGGCGCGTAGATGTCGGCGTTGTCCAGGTTGTTGACCGCGTCGAGGGTCTGGGTGGTCCCGGCGTCCGCCGCGGCCTTGGTGAGGTCGGTGGACTGCCAGCGGCTCCCGACGATGTCGAGCCCGCCGAGCATCAGGTAGGGTCGGGTCCCGCCCCCGACCGCCTGATTCTGAGCCTGGTCGAAGATGCCGCCGAAGGGGCCCGAGAGCCACACCCGGACGTGGCGGGCCAGCGTGAGATTGGGACTGCCGTGCCGGACCCCGCGGGGATCGTTGAGCGGAATGCGGTAGCGGCGCCAGCCATTGTCGGCCGCGACCGGAGGGTAGCGGCCCAGCTGGGCTTCGCGCTGGACGTCGGTGACCAGGAAGGTCGTGTCGCCCAGGTCGATCGTGTATTCGAGGTAGTCCTCCTGGGTGTCGAGGATCAGATTGAGGTTGAGATCCTCGGTGTCGGGATTGGGATTGAAGGCCTTGTTGCCTTCGGTGCCGTTGGTATAGAGGTAGCGGTGCGGATCGAGCTCCCCGAAGTGCTCGTCGGGGGACTTGAAGTCGTCGCCCTCGGGATCCGCGGGGCTGGCGGTCGTCAGATCGAGCACCGGGCGACCGGCGGCCACCTCCTGCGCGGAGGTCAGGCCGTCGTAGCCCGTGTCCTCGTTGTTCTTGTCGGTGACCGTGAGCTGATTGTCGCGCGGCGCCCGGTCCTCGGTCTCGAGGAGCGTGTCGGGCACCACGTCCGGCGAGCGCATCTGGTCCTCGCTCACCGTGCCCAGATCGATGTGGAGCCGCACGTGCTGGTTGCGCGCGTGGGCGACGTCGTTGAAGTCGTCGACCCACAGCTCGATGAACTGGGAGCGGGATACGTCGAGGCCGACGACGTCGAGCGGGTAGGTGAGTCCGGCCCAGATCGAATCGGACGGAGTCGCTCCGGTCGTGGGATGTGGCATCGAGATCGCCAGCACCTGCCGGTAGTTCTGCGCGCCCTCGCCGGGCGTCAGATTGGGCTTGAGATCCCGCTCCTGCACCGAGCGCAGCGGCGAATACCAGTGGATCTCGGTGTTCTTGAAGGTCGTCAGGAGGTCCGGCTCGACGGCCGAGCGGAACACCCCCCCGTCCGAGACGCTGGGGGCGCTCGACCAGCGCCAGCGCTCCGGACCCATGCTGACCGAGACCGCGTCGCGCACTCCCTCCATGTCGTCCACGAACACCTCGTTGCGCGTGTTCGGATTGGGAAACGACATGCCGGCTTCCGCCTGGACGTGAAGCTCCGAGGGCGTGGTCGTCCGCACCCCGGGCAGACGGTCCACGAGCCGGGTGATCCAGTCGGGCTTCAGATCCCAGCTCGTGTTGAGGTCGCCGATCACGCTGCGCGAGGGCTCCTCGCCGAGCCGCGGCTTCAGGTCTTGCGCGCCCTTGCTCTCGTAGATGAACGCCCCGCCCAGGCTCCGGTCCCGTCCCTGCAGCTTGAACGCGCTCCCCAGCAGCGTGCGTCCCGCCTGCTGGAACAGCGGCGCGTAGGAGTAGTCGATGTTGAGATTGTCCGACGGTCCGAGCTGGCGCTTGAGCGTGACCCGGCCCAGCTCGTAGTCGATCGTGTAATCGCGGTCGCGCGCCAGCGCCTGCCCGTTGATCGTCACCACGTCCGAGCCCTCGACGATGTTGCTGCGGCCCAGGTAGACGTCGCCGCCCGAGCGCTGGGCGGTGAAATCGACGTCGATGAAGTAGCGCGAGTCGATGTTCCGCTGCGGATTGAACTTGTCGTAGACGCTCACGTTGGGCGCGTTCTGGTCGCCCAGCGAGCCGTTGAGGGTCGCGCGCCGCAGCAGCGCGCTGGAGATGCTCTGCTCGAACGGCCGGGCCGATGCGCCCTCCAGGCGCGGGGCGAACGGCCTCAGGTCGGGGAAGAACAGGATCCCGTTCTCGTAGTCGACGAACAGCCGCGTGTTCGAGACGATCAGGGTGCCGTCGACACGCAGATCGTGGCCCGGGACCGGGCTGCCGCCCGACTCGTCGAGGTTGTCGAGCCCCAGGACTTCGAGGTAGGGAACCGGCGTGCCGTTCGCGAGGTTGAGGTTCGTGACCGGCGGGTCGCTCTGGCCGCTCCGGATCGAGATCTTGAGCGTCAGCGGATCGATGCGCTGGCCCGAGAGGTCGTAGAAGTTCCGCAGCTCGAGCTCGCGCACCGAGTTGAGCGGGGCGTATTTCGAGCGGGGCGCGAACACGGTGGGATTGAGCGAATCCGGCAGGACCTTGCTGACCGGCGCGCGGATCAGCTTCATCGCGCAGTCCGTGCACGTGGTCGGGTCGATGTCCTGCTGGCCCATCTCCCGCACCGGGCCGCGCGCGCCGCCGGGCAGGATGTTCTGGTAGCGGTAGGTCGCGGCGAGGCACTGATCGCCGGTGAGCGCCTGGTGGAGCTTGATGACCCGGAAGTTGGGACCGTAGACGTCGTTCAGGATCTCATAGTCCTTCTCGGCGCCGGGGTTGAGTAGCGTGAAGGTCCCGTGCACCGAGGCCAGGTCGCTGTCGGCCGGGCTCGCCTGTCCGAGCACCCGCGGGTCGAGGAGCGCCCGGCCCTGGATCTTGTTGCTCGCGACGCCGTAGTTATTGTCGTCGCGGTACACCCGGATCGAGGTTTCGTCGATGACCTGGGTCGTGTCGTTGGGATCGTAGAAGAAGAAGTACGTGCCGCGGATGTAGTCCATGTCGTTGAGCGGGCGTGACTGTTTGGAGGCGCCCCCGGTGTAGCTCGCGCGCTCGCTGCGCCCCTCCTGCTTGCTCGCCAGCATCGTGAGGTCGAGGGGGCCGTAGCGCAGCGCGCTCTTGGCGCCGAACAGTCCCTCGTTGCGCCCGCTGTAGGACACGTACTGGGTGTTGGGCAGGGTGAGGTTGGTGTTGCCGAGGTCGAACTCCTGGACCAGGTCGTCCTCGTCGCCGTGGTAGTTGATGGCGATGCGGTTCTGGAGTGGAATCGGGTTGATCGAGTTCTGGAGCAGATTGACGCGGATCCGGTCGCTCAACTGGCCCTCGAGCCGGATGTTGAGATCCTGCTGCATGTCGAGGGAGGGAAACAGCGAGCGCTTCGTCAGCAGGTAGGTCTGCTGGTTCGTCCAGTTGCTCTGCCCCGAGAGCTTGATGTTCTCCGAGCCCGAGACGTTGAGCGCCGGACCCCCGGGGCCGAGCAGGCTCTGGATCTTGGGCGGCAGCGGCGAGGGGAACTGGAACGACAGCCCGGTCGGGCGCGGTATGGACGCGGGCGCGTTCGCGAGCGTGGCGACGCTCTGCTGGGAGCGCGCGGCCCACTGGCGGCGGAACGACTCGCGCGCGCTGATCGCGCCGTAGCGCGCGAGCGTCACCTGGGCCCCGGGCTCGACCGAGAACTCCCCCACCTCGGTCACGGCGCTCACGGTCCCCGAGTCCGGGTCCATCGAGACGCGCACCCGCCGCGGATCGCTCTGGATCGTGAGCCGGGCCGCGCCGATCGTGGGTGGACCCCCCAGGCCGGTGCGCACGATGGTGCTCTCGAGCGCGAGGCGGGAGGCGGTTTTCCAAGGCGGGGGCAGGGAGTCCGCGGCGGTCGGGATCGGGCGCGGGGTGCGGCGCAGGCCGAAATGGGGAAGATGGGGCAGCCCCGAAAAGACGCCCAGGAGGACCAGGGACTGGAGGGTAAGACCGATCACCATGGAGGTTTCAACGGGTTGCGCCCCCGCGGACAGGGGCGCAACCAGCGAAGCTCGGAGGCCAAGACCAGGTGGCCAAAGCCCTTAGCGGAGAACCCGAGCCCGTTGCTCGCTCCGCTCGCGACCAATAGGGTAGGCTGCACAGCCGTGCGTATCCTGCGTTTGTACGTCCTTAGGCTGCACCTGGTTCCGTTACTCCTGGGCTTCGGGGTGGTGACGTTTATCCTAGAGATGGACGTCATGTTCGACTACCTCGACTTGGTGGTCAACCGGGGGGTCGCCCCGGGCGTGGTCCTGCAGCTTTTCGTGCTGTCCCTGGGCTACATCGTGGCGCTTTCGGTGCCCTGCGCGGTGCTGGTCGCGGTGCTCATGACCTTCGGCCGCCTCTCCCAGGACAACGAGATCACCGCGCTGCGGGCGAGCGGGGTCAACCTGGGGAGCGTCCTGCTCGGGCCCCTGCTGGCGGCGGGCCTGCTCGCGGTCGGCCTCACCCTGTTCAACAACCACG
Organism: Candidatus Eiseniibacteriota bacterium; assembly: GCA_041498315.1. Lineage (GTDB taxonomy): Bacteria > Eisenbacteria > RBG-16-71-46 > RBG-16-71-46 > RBG-16-71-46 > JBGQIE01. Next base: position 17,048 of record JBGQIE010000020.1, on the reverse strand, counting down.
TCCTGCCCGAGTCCAACCACGCCTTCGCCAACCTGCTCATCGACATCGGCCGGATGCGCCCCACCGCGCGGCTCCAGGAGGGGGTGTTCATCACCGATTTCCCCGGCTACAACCTGCTGGTCCAGTCCGTGAACGGGCGCACGAACGAGATGCGCGGGGTGACGATCTACCAGATGAACGCGGGCGGACCCCCCACGACCATCCTCGCGAAGCGCGGCTTCCTCTCCTACACCCCGGACGGCCGGAACGCGGTGCTCGAGCTCAAGGATGGCGAGATCCACGAGGTGCCGGCGGAGGAGGGCGGAGCGAAGCGCTACCGCCGGATGGTGTTCAAGACCCACGTCATCTATATCGCGGGCGCCGGGGGCCTGCTCGAGCGCAGCGTGCGCACCAGCCGCAGCGACCGCGAGATGAGCGCGCGCGAGCTGGCCAGCGAGCGCGCCCGCGTGATCCAGAGCTACGACCAGTCGCTGGCGCGCCAGCGCGCGCGCCTGACCCAGATGGGGCTGCCCCGGGCGGCGATGGGGGCGCTCGCGCCCGAGACCCTGCCCTGGCCGGCGCGCATCGGGGCCGCGCTCGCGGCGCTGCCGGGGCGCGAGGATCCGCTCGACCGGCTCACGCGCGACCAGCCCGCGGCGCGCACCGAGATCGAGATGTGGCGCATGGAACGCGACGGCCTGCGACGGCGCATCGCCTCGCTCTCGGTCGAGTACCACAAGAAGTTCTCGCTGCCCGCGGCGTGCGTCGTGTTCGTCCTGATCGGGGCGCCGCTCGGGATGCGGGTGCGCCGCGCCGGGCCGGCGGTGGCGTTCGTGTCGATCGCGTTCTTCCTGTTCTACTATCTGTGCCTGATCGGCGGCGAGGAGCTCGCGAACCGGCTGCTGCTGCCGCCCTGGCTCTCGATGTGGATCCCGAACCTCGTGCTCGGGAGCTGGGGGCTGCACGCCACCGCCCAGGCCTCCGACCTGCTGGGCCGGAACGGCCGTGCCCGGCGGCCCAAGCACGTGCCGGAGACCCGTGACGGGGACGCGCCGCCCCTCGCGGCGGCGGCCGGGGCGCCGGGCGCGTGAAGCTCCTCGACCGCTACCTGCTGCGCGAGTTCTCCGGCTATCTGCTGCTCGGGCTCTCGGGCTTCGTCGTGCTGTTCGTGGTCGTGGACATCTTCGAGAAGATCGACGTCTTCCTCGACCACCACGCGCCCTTCGGCATGGTCGCGCGCTTCTACCTCTACCGGGCCCCCGAGGTCGTGGTCCAGGTGCTCCCGGTCGCCCTGCTGCTCGCCACCTTCCTGGCGCTCGGCCAGCTCAACAAGTTCGGCGAGCTCACGGCGATGCGCGCCGCCGGGCAGTCGCTCATGCGCATCCTCGCCACCGTGTTCGGCGTCGCCACCCTCGCCGCCCTGGTCTCGCTGGCGTTCGGCGAGGTCGTGGTGCCGGGCGCGAACCGGGAGCGCGACCGGATCTTCGATCAGCAGATCCAGGGACTCCACCAGCCGGTCATCACCGAGCGCGCCGACATCACCTACCTGGGCCGGGGCGGGCGCATCTGGTCGGTGCGCCTCTATCTGGTGCGCGAGAAGCGCATGCACGAGGTCTCGCTCATGGAGTTCAAGGGCGGGACCCTGACGCGGCGCCTGGACGCGAAGGACGCGACCTGGGACGGCCGGCACTGGACGTTCTCGGACGGCATGTTGCGCAGCTTCTCGGACAGCGCGGAGGATGCGCATCCCTTCGACAAGATGGCGATGGCCGGTGTCAGCGAGCGCCCCGAGGACTTCGCGAAGGAGATCCCGGCGCCCGAGGAGATGAACTTCTTCGAGCTGCGGTCCTACATCGAGAAGCTGCGCTCGAGCGGCGCCCGGGTCGCGAACTACCTGGTCGACCTCCATGCCAAGCTGGCGTTTCCGCTCATCAACCTGGTGATCGTCATGATCGGCGCGGCGATCGCGACCCGGCTGCGGATGCAGAGCGCGGCGCTGGGCTTCGGGCTGTCGGTCGCGATCTCGTTCGTCTACTACGCGTTCATGCGCACCGGGCAGGCGCTGGGGCACAACGGCGCACTGCCCCCCTACCTGGCAGCATGGCTGGGCGACATCGTGTTCGGCACCATCGGCCTCATCGTGCTCTTCCAGGCCCAGCGACGCTAGGCTCGTCCCCCAGCTCGAAGGCCCGGCCGATCGTGTCGATCCGCCCGCAGTACTCCACGTCCGCGGCGTAGAGCGACCCGAGCGTGCGCAGGTAGCGCCCGTGCGAGGAGCCCTGGACCAGGGTCATGACCTGGGCGGCGTCCCGGGGCGCGAGCGCGAGCGCGAGCCGCGCGGCCGCGCCGGCGATCTCGGCTCCGTCCTCCGCCAGGCGGGCGCACAGCCATCCGGCGAACGAGGCGTCCTCGAGCGAGAACCGCCCCAGCTTGCCCGCGCACACGATGACGATCCTGCGCTCGGTCGCGAGTGAGGCGGCGACCGCCGCGGCGTTCACGAATGCCGCGAGGATGCGGCGCCGGGCGCCGCGGGCGCGCCGCATCGCCGCCGAGCCGTTGGTCGAGGCAAAGATCAGGGTGCGGCCCGCAACCGTCCCGGACCCGTACTCGAAGGGCGAGTTGCCGAGATCGAAGCCCGGCACCTTGCGGCCGTCGCGCTCGCCGCACACCAGCGCAGCGGGGTGGCTGCGCTTGAGCGCGAACGCCTCCTCGGGGCTCGCGGCCGGGAGCACGCCGGCGGCGCCGTTCTCGAGCGCCGCGGTAAGCGTCGAGGTGGCGCGCAGCACGTCCACGATCACCGCGACCGCCTCGCGCGGGAAGGGCTCCACCCCGGGCACGGTCTCGACGCTGACGCGCGCGACCGCTCCGGCGCCCCCGACGCGCTCGCGCGGCATGCCTGGAGGAAGCCTAGGACGAAGCGGCGGGGACCGGGGGCCGGCGGGCCCGCTTGCGGGGGGCCGGCGGGCCGGCCGCGGCGGCGCCCGCAGCGTCGGGAGCAGCCGCCGCGGCGCGCGCCTTGAACAGCTTCTCGACGAAGTGGGTGTCGATGTCGCCGCGGCGAAAATCCGGGTCGCGCAGCGCCATGAGGTGGAACGGCACCGTCGTCTTGATCCCCTCGATGATCAGCTCCTCGAGGGCGATCTCCATGCGGCGCAGCGCCTCGTCCCGGTCCTTGCCATAGGCGATGAGCTTGCCGATCATCGAGTCGTAGTAGGGCGGCACGGTGTAGCCCGCGTAGACGTGGCTGTCCATGCGCAGCCCCGGCCCGCCGGGGCGGTAGAAGTAGGTCACGGTGCCGGGGTTGGGGCGGAAGCCGTTCTCGGGATCCTCGGCGTTGATGCGGCACTCGATCGCGTGGCCGCGCCACTCGACCTCGGCCTGCCCGAGCGAGAGCCGCTCGCCCGCCGCGACCCGGATCTGCTCCTTGACCAGGTCGAGCCCGGTGACCTCCTCGGTGACCGGGTGCTCGACCTGGATGCGGGTGTTCATCTCCATGAAGTAGAACGAGCCGTCCTGGTCGAACAGGAACTCCATGGTGCCGGCGTTGAGGTAGCCGATCGAGGACGCCCCCCGGGCCGCCAGGGTTCCGACCTTGCGCCGCTGCTCCTCCGACAGGAACGGGCTCGGCGCCTCCTCGATGAGCTTCTGATGGTTGCGCTGGACCGAACACTCGCGCTCGCCCAGGTGAATGAGGTTGCCGTGCGAGTCGCCGAACAGCTGGAACTCGATGTGGCGCGGGCGCGCGATGTACTTCTCGAGGTAGACCGCGTCGTTGCTGAACGCCGCCCCCGCCTCGGCCTGGGCGATGCCGAATCCGAGCCGCAGGGTCTTTTCGTCCCACGCCACGCGCATGCCGCGTCCGCCGCCGCCCGCCGCGGCTTTGATGATGACCGGAAAGCCGATCTGGTTCGCGAGCGACTGGGCCTCGTCGACGCTCGCGATCACGCCCTCGCTGCCCGGCACGACCGGCAGCCCGGCGTCGGCCATGGTCCGCCGCGCCACCGCCTTGTCCCCCATCTTGCGGATCATCTCGGGCGTGGGGCCGATGAAGGTGAAGCCGCACGAAGCGCATACCTCGGCGAAGTGGGCGTTCTCGGACAGGAAGCCGTAGCCCGGGTGGATGGCGTCGGCGCCCGTGACTTCCGCGGCCGAGATCAGGCGGGCGATGTAGTTGTAGGAGCGGGCGGGCGCGGGCGGGCCGATGCACACCGATTCGTCCGCGAGCCGCACGTGCAGGCTGTCGCGGTCGGCCTCGCTGAACACGGCGACGGTGGCGATCTTGAGTTCACGGCACGCCCGGATCACGCGCAGCGCGATCTCGCCACGGTTCGCGACCAGGACCTTGCGGAACATGCCGCTAGAGCTTGCTCATCCAGTCGGGCTTGGACCCCGCGCCCGGCGCGGCCGGAGCGCCGGCCTGGGTGAGGGTCGTTCCGGTGGGGTGCACCGTCTGCCCCTGCGCCTCGACCGGCGCCCAGGTGCGGTCCGAGGACCCCGAGATGCCCTTGAGCTTGAGGACCAGTTCGTTGGGATGGTTGCAGTTCTGGAGCGCCGCCTCCTCGTCGATGAGGCCGGCCTGGAGGAGCGCCAGCACCGACTGGTCGAAGGTCTGCATGCCGTACTGGGTCACGCCCTCGCCGACGACGGAGTGGATGAGCGGCGTCTTCTCCGGATTGAGGATGTACTCCTTGATCGTGGGCGTGGCGACCATGATCTCGACCGCGGGCACGCGTCCGGCGCCGTCCTTGCGCGGCACCAGCCGCTGCGAGATGACCGCGCGCAGGTTCGAGGCGATCGAGAGCCGCACCTCTTCGCGCTGGTAGGGCGGGTAGAACGAGATGATGCGCTGGAGCGTCTGGACCACGTCGGTGGTGTGCAGCGTCGACATGACGAGGTGGCCGGTGTCGGCCGCCATGAGCGCGGTGCTCATGGTCTCGAGGTCGCGGATCTCGCCGACCAGGATGATGTCCGGGTCCTGGCGCAGCACGTACTTGAGACCTTCGTGGAACGAGCGCGAGTCGAGCCCGACCTCGCGCTGATGGATGTAGGACATGCGGTCGCGGTGGAGGAACTCGATCGGGTCCTCGATCGTGATGATGTTCCGCGTCGAGTTCCGGTTGATGGCGTCGATCATGGCCGCCAGGGTGGTCGACTTGCCCGATCCGGTGCGGCCGGTGACCAGCACGAGTCCGCGCGGCGAGTGCGCCAGCTCGCTCACCACCGGCGGCAGGGTGAGATCCTCGATGCTCGGAACCTCGACCGGCACGTGGCGCAGGGCGAAGGCCGGGGTGCCGCGCTGCATGAATATGTTGGCGCGGAAGCGCGCCAGGCCCGCGACCCCGAAGGCGAAGTCGATTTCGTAATGGGTCGAGAAATAGAGGCGCTGCTCCTCGTTGAGGAGCTGCTCGACCACCTCGCGCAGGTCCTTGGCGCTGGGCGCGGGCTCGTCGAGCGTGAACAACTGGCCGTCCACGCGGAGAATGGGCGCCGTTCCGACCTTGAGGTGGAGGTCGCTGGCGTGCGCGGCGATCATCTTGTCGAGGGCGCTGCGAAGGTTCATGGGCGGCTTCCCGGTCAGACCGGCTCGAGCTGGAACAGCTGCTGTCCGAACTCCACCGGCTGCGCGTTCTCGGCCAGGATCCTGACCACGCGCCCCCGAACCTCGGACTCGATCTCGTTCATGAGCTTCATGGCCTCGATGATGCAGATGGTCTGTCCGACCTCGACGATCGTGCCGACCTCGACGTAGGGGTCGGCATCCGGCGCGGGCGCGCGATAGAACGTGCCCACCATCGGCGAGCTGACCGCGAGCGCCGAGGCGCTCCCTGCCCCGCCCGCGGGCCCCGGGGCGCCGGCGGCCGCCAACGGCGACCGCGCGGGCGCGCCGGCGGCCACGAGCGGCGCGGACACCATCGGGGCTCCGGAGGTGGCCGCGATCCGCACGGTGCGCCCTCCCGAGCTCAGCTCGAGCTCGCCGATTCCGGTCCGCTGGACCAGCCGGATGAGGCGCCGGATCTCGGACAGCTCGAAGCCCCCCGCCCGGGAGTTATCGGAGGCCGGCGCGGCCGGCTTCACCGGTTTCGCGGCGCGCCTGGGAGCAGACGCGGCGGACGCCGGGGCGGACGGCATGGACGCGCGCCTACGTCTGGACGCCATGGGCGAGCCGCGCGGCGAGGCCGCGCAGGGCGAGCAGGTAGCTGTCGGGGCCGAACCCCTGGACCACCGCCAGCGCCGCGCCCGAGAGCGTCGAGCGATGGCGGAAGGATTCGCGTGCGTGCGGGTTGGACACGTGCACCTCGACCACCGGGAGACCGGCCGCGACCACCGCGTCACGCAGCGCGACGCTGGTGTGGGTGAGCCCCCCGGCATTGAGCAGGACGCCGGCGAACCGCCCGCGCGCCTGGTAGAGCGCGTCGATCAACACGCCCTCGTGATTGCTCTGCAGGCATTCGACTTCGACCTGGAGCTCGGCGCCCAGACTCCGGAGGCGCTCGTCCATGTCGGCCAGGGAGCCATGACCGTAGATCTCCGGCTCACGCGTCCCCAGGGCATTGAGATTCGGACCGTGCAGGACCAGGATGCGATGCATCACGCCTCCGCCCCGGCCTGGAGCAGAGCGCTACGCACGAGTCGGCCGGAGATCAGGCGCGGCACGCTAGCATGGCCCACCCGGGTCGTCAACACCCAGCGCGGTCCGGCGTGCGCCCGCTTCTTGTCGTGCCGCATGGCTTCGAGCAGCTTCGCGAGCGGGGTGCCGCGCGGCATCCGCGCCGGCAGCCCGAGCCGGTCGAGCAGCGCGTCCTGCCGCGCTCGCGCCTCGCCGCCCAGCCCGGCAAGCTCGACCGAGAGTGCCCCCGCGGCACGCATGCCGATCGCCACCGCCTCGCCGTGAAGGATGCCACGGTAGTCGCGCGCCGCCTCGATCGCGTGCGCGAGGGTGTGACCGTAGTTGAGCGCGCTGCGCCCTCCCCCCTCGCGCTCGCGCTCGTCGCCGAGCACGATCCGCGCCTTGGCCCGCACCGCGCGCGCCACCGCCTCGAGCAGCGCGCCGGGGCGGCCGGCCGCGAGCTCCGCGGCGTGCCGCTCGGTCCAGCGGAACAGCGTCGCGTCCACCGCCATGCCGGCCTTGACGACCTCGGCGAGCCCGGCGCGGCGCTGGCGCGCCGGGAGCGTGGCGAGCGTGTCAGGATCCACCAGCACGCCGGCGGGCTGATGGAACGCGCCCGCCAGGTTCTTGCCGGCCGCCAGATCCACCGCGGTCTTCCCGCCCACGCTGCTGTCCACCTGGGCGAGCACCGTCGTGGGCACGCAGATCCAGGGCAGCCCGCGCAGGAACGTCGCGGCGGCGAAGCCCGCCAGATCGCCGACCACTCCGCCCCCGAGCGCGACCAGCGCGTCGCGGCGCGTGAGGCCGAGGGCCGCGAGCGATTCCCACAGCCCGGCCAGGCGCCGGGGACTCTTCGAGCGCTCCCCGGCCGGGACCACCAGGAGCTCGGCGCCGAGGCCCGCGCGTCGCAGCGAGCGCAGCGCGGCTCCGGCGTAGAGCCGGGCGACCCGCGCGTCGCTCACGACCACGGCGCGCCGCGCAGCCACGGCGGCGCGGGTGAATGCCCCGAGACGGGCGAGGCTCCCGCGCTCGATCCACACGCGCGAAACGACGGGAGGTCCCGGATAACGCAGGCGCAGGTGGGTGGGCACGGCCGCAGTATAGCCGAGCCCGGTGTGCGAAGGCGCGCGCGGGGCGCGGCCGCGGAACCCTACCGGAGCACGCTGCTCGACTCGCCCTTGAGCCTTCCGAGCCGGCGATTGAGCTCGCGAATCTGGTGCTCGAGCTCGCTGATCCGGGCGAGCCCGGCGGGATCGCGCCCCGACACGCCCAGATTCGTCGCCCATTCGGGGACCGAGTCCGGGGACTCGGAGAGGCTCACGCGACCCGCCTGCCGGATCTCGTTGCGCACCCACACCAGGTTGACCGCAGTGCCCGGACGGGTCGCCGCCACCCAGCGCGCCAGCTGCTCGGGGTACTCGACCCGTTCGCCCTCGAAGCCGACGATGAGGTCGCCGCGCCTGAGGCCGCCCTGGGCCGCGGGACTGTGCGGGATGACCGCCTCGACGAACGCGCCCAGCGGAACACGCTGTCCGGCGCTCACGTCGCTCTCGACGCTCGCGGCGTGCGTCGTCACGCCCAGGTAGCCGTGGCGCACGCGGCCCTCCGCGCGCAGGCCCTCGACGGCGGGGCGGATGGCCTCGATCGGCAGCACCAGGCTCATGCCGCTCGGGCGACGCTCGGACTCGGGCCCGCGGGTGTCGAAGTCGGGGGCGCCCAGCTCGCCCTGCACGATGCCGACCAGCTCGCCGCGCGGATTGAGGGCCGCTCCGCCGCTGTTGCCGGGATAGACGGCGTTCGTGACCTGGAGCAGCGGAACGCGGGGCTCCCGGTACAGGTAGGCGATGTTGCCCACCGACTGGGTGGGCTGGGCGCGATAGGAGGTGCCGAGCGCCACGACCCAGTCGCCGACCTGCGGCGACCGGTCCTCCGAGAGCCGCAGCGGCGGCAGGCGGACTTCCGGAACGCGCAGCAGGGCGACGTTGAAGATCGGGTCCATGCCGACCAGCTCGGCTTCGACCTGGATGCCGTTCGCCGTGCGCACGACCACGCGGTTCGTGCCCAGCACGACGCTCGCGGTCGTGAGGATCAGGCTCTCGTCGATCGCCACCCCCGAGCCGACGCGGGTGTGGACCCGGAGCGCGAAGGACGCCGGGCCAGTCTCGACGACGCCCTTGGGCAGGTTCTGGGCGAACACCGTGACCACCGAAGGCCGGGCGCGGCGGGCGATCAGATCGACGTCGGTCTGGAGCTGGGAGAGCGTGCCCTGCGCGGATGCGGGGCGTGGCGCAGGGAGCGCCCCGAAGGCGATGAGCGTGGCGGCCAGGAACGCCGCGAGCCGGCGGATCGAGGGTCCGCGGCCCCGCCCGCGCGCGTGCATCCAGGTCATGCCGGATCCCCTCACCGCTAGAACGTGATCGTCGCCTGCTGTCCCTGGACGCTGCCGCCCACCCGCACGTTGGCGGGCCGGCCGCGGTGAAGGGTCATCGGATCGAGGACGAACTCGACGTCCTCGCTGTGATCGAACAGGCTGTCGGGCACCGCCGCGAGCGGATCCGCGGCCACCCCGGGGCGGCTCAGCGAGGCGCCCCGCGCACCCGGAACCGCGGTCTTCGAGGGCGCGCCCGCGAGGTCCGAAGGCTGCCGGAGCTCGGGCTGGGCCACCGGGGCCTGGGTGATCCCCGGGCGCAGCGCGATCGGCGAGTTGCGGGTCATGAGCCAGGGCGAGACCAGCGTGAACGCGACCGCCACCAGCGCCGCCGTGGCGGTCACCGGCACCCAGGGAACCGCCCGTGCGCCCACCCGGTCGGGGGCGGGCGCGGTGCGGCGGCTGCGCGCGAGCGCGCGCTCGACCAGATCGGGCGCGGGCTCGACGCGCGGCAGCGTGGTCAGCAGCTCGAGGGCGCGCGAGTAGGCGTCGTATTCCTCGCGACAGCTCGCGCACGCGGCGAAATGGGCCTCGAGCGACTCGCGCTCGGCCTGCGTAATCTCGTCATCCCAGCAGGCTCCGAACAATCGACGGGCCTGGACGCAGATCATGATGTGCCTGCTCTTCCGAGTAGCGGTTGAAGTTTGCGCTTCAGCATGCTCCGGGCTCGGTTGATGCGCGAACGCACCGTGCCGCCCGGAATGCCGAGCACTGTGGCGATCTCCTCGTAGGCCAGACCCTCGATGTCGCGCAGCACCAGCGCCAGCCGGTACTTCTCCGGCACGGTCGCGATCGCGCGCCCGACCGCTCCCTGGAGCTGCTCGCGCTCGAGCGTGACCTCGCGGCCCTCGGTGGGGTCCGCGAGCTGAATCGCGCTGTCGCTCAGCAGTTCCTGGAGCGCATCCAGACTGAACCAGTTGCGTCGCCGCACCCGCCGGCGAATCTCGTTCTTCGCCAGATTGGCGGCGATGGTGAACACCCAGGTCGAGAGCTTCGCGCCATGCCGGTAGTTGCGGCGGTGGACGAAGACCCGAACGAACACTTCCTGCGCGAGATCGTCCGCGCACTCGCGATCGTTCAGCACCCGGCTGATCAGGTTGGTGACCCGGCCCTGAAAGCGCCGCACGAGCTCGGCAAACGCCCGCTCGTCGTCCACCGCCACCCGGGCCATCAAGTCCTCGTCGGACAGGCTCGGGATGGGCGGGGACTGCGGGTCGCGGTCAGGCGACACGAGGCACTTCACCCATGCTTGTTACCCCTTGCCCCAGACGCGGTTCCATGCAGTCAGGGCAGCCCGGCCAGCTTGCTGCGAATCCGCGTGTTCGAGCTGTCGCGGCCCAGCGCCCGCGCGTACTGATCGCGCGCCAAGTCGAAGAGCTTCATGTCCTTATAGACGTCGCCCAGGTGCTCGAGGACGACCGCGTCGCCGGTGATCTGGACCGCGCGCTCGAGCTTCTCGCGCGCCTCCTGGAACCGGCCGAGCCGGTAGTAGACCCAGCCGAGCGAGTCCAGGAACGCCCCGTTGTCGGGGTCCGCCTCGACCGCGCGCTCGATGAGGGCCTGGGCCTCCTCGAGCTTGCGGTTGTGATCCGCGAGCAGGTAGCCGAGGAAGTTGAGCGCTGAAGGGTTCTGGGGCTCGTGCTTGAGCACGTCGCGCACCGCGCTCTCGGAGCCGTCCAGGTCGCCGAGCTGCTCGCGGCAGAACGCGAGATCGAGCCCCAGGCCGCCGACCCCCGGAAAGCGGCCCACCGCCTCGGTCCAGACCGGCTCGGCCTCGGCATAGCGCTTCTCGCTCTGGTACAGGCGGCCCAGCAGCACCCGCGGCCCGAGCGAGTCGGGCGCGCCGCCCACCGCGCGTCGCGCGTGCGCGATCGCGGAGTCGAGCTGCCGGTCCGCGGCCGCGGCCTGCGCGATCAGCATGTCGCCGCGATAGTCGCCCGCGTGGGCGCGGGCCCAGGATTCGGCCATCGCCACCGCCTCGTGCCCGCGGCCGTTGCGTCCCAGCACGCCCAGCGCCCGCGCGACGGTTCCCGGATCGTTCGGCGCCACGCGCCGCAGGCGCTCGAGCGCGTCGTTGCCGTCGTGATCGCGGTGGAGCTTGAACGCGAGATCGGCCTCGGTTTGAAGCGCGTCGAGGTCCCCGGGCCGCGCGCGGGTGAGCTTGCGGGCCTCGTCGAACGCCTCGGCGTGGCGCTCCTCGCGCTCGAGCAGGTCCACGAGCCGGCCGCGCGTCGCCTGATCGTCGGGATGGAGCTCGAGGTGATGGCGATAGAGGTCGATCGCCTCGCCCCGGCGCCCGGTGCTCTCGCGGATCCAGCCCTTGAGGAACACCTGTCCGGGGCGCATCGGGTTGAGCGCGGCGGAGCGCGCGAGCGCGCTGTCCGCGACGTCGTAGTGGCCGAGCCGCGCCTCGGCGGCCGCGAGCTGGAACCACGCCTCGGCGTCATCCTCGTCGATCCACACCACGTGGCGATAGGCGCGGGCGACGACCGGGATGCGATCCATGGTCTCCGCGGCCCGGGCGAGCGTCATCCAGTACTCGACCTGCTCGGAGTCGGCCCGGGTCGCGGCCTCGAGCGTCTCGAGGGCCTGGGCGGGCTGCCCCAGGTTGAAGAGGGCGGAGCCCTTGAGCCACAGGCTGCGGGCATCGCCCGGCTCGATGGCGAGCGCGCGTCCCGCGTACTCGAGCGAGCTCGACGCCTCCCCCCGCCGGGCCGAGAGCTCGCTGATGTGGCGGGTCGCGCTCAGCGAGCGCGGGTCGGTCGAGAGCACCCGCAGGTACTCGGCCAGCGCCTCCGTGTCATCGCCACGCTCCTCGAGCAGCCGCCCTCTCACGTAGTGATCCAGGCCGTCCGCGCTCGGGTAGGAGCCGCCCGACGGGCCGCCCCGGGCCGGGGCGGAGGTCGCGGGGCGCGCCGGGGCGGCGGAGCACAGGGGGGTGGCGATCAGGAGGGCAATGACGACGCGGGCAAATCTCACCATGAGGCCTCAAGCGTAGCACGCGGTCCGGCGCCCGGCCACCGCCACGGCCGGGCGCCTTCGCGTGCGATCAGCGGCCGCGTCGGCTGCGACCGGGCCTCCGACCGAAACGCGGCTCATCGCGCGGCGGAGCCGAAGCGCCGCCAGCCTCGCCCGCGGGCGTCCAGCCTGAATCGTCGCCCGCCTCGGCGCCGGGCTCGGACCCGGGCTCGTCCTCCGGCTCCAACTCCGCTGTTCCCGCGCTCGCGGGTTCATGCGCCGGAACCTCGAGCTCGATCGCGTCAGGCTCGTCCGTTTCGGATTCCAATCCCGGCGGCCACTCGTCCTCGGGCTCGGAGCGCACGGCGCGCTCGGGGCGCATGAAGCCGGGCTCGACGCTGCGGCCGCTTCCCCGTTCCATGTCGCCGCGGGACCGCGGGCGCCCCGCGGGCTCCTCCTCGACCGCGTAGGGATCGACGTGACGCTCCTCGAGCGGACCCTCGGGCCGCCCGACCTCCTCGTTCTCGTCCTCTTCATAGGCCGGCGGGAGCGGCTCGACCTCGGGCAGCCGCGGCTCCACGACGTAGGCCGGCGGTTCGGCGCGCGGGCGCCGGGGCTCGGGCCGGACGGGCGGAGGCACGGGTCGCGCCGCGGCGGGTGGGACGCTCGTCGCCGGGCGCGTCTCGGCCGGCTCGGCCGCGGGCGGTCCGATGGACGTCTCGGTGGGACCCGCCGCACGGGCTTCATCCGCACGCCCGCGGCGACCGCGGCCGACGCGGCGCCCGCGGCGCCGGCGCGGGCCCTCGAAAGCTTCATCGACCTCGGCCGTGAGCCCCGCGCCCTCGACCGGCGCCGGGACGGCCGGTATCGGCTCGGGCCGCGGGGGCGGCGCACTCTCCACCCGTGGCTCGCGGACGCGCGGCTCGCGAACCGACGGCCGCGGCTCCTCCATCCGCGGCGAGTCCGGCACGCGATCGGACGGATGCTCCTGGACCCTCTCGAGCGCGTCACGCGCCGCCGCCTGCTCGGCCTCCTTCTTGTTCCGACCGCGACCCGTGCCCAGCAGGCGCCGGCCCACCATGACCTCGACCATGAACTGCTTGGAATGGTCGGGTCCCATCTCGCTGCGGATGCGGTAGACCGGGTGGGTGCGGAAGGTGCTCTGGACGTATTCCTGCAGGTGGCTCTTGTAGTTGGTGTGGCGCTTGTCGGCCGCGATCTCGCGGTAGTCGCGCAGCAGCCAGTGCTGGATGAACTCGCGTGCCGCCTCGAACCCGAGGTCGAGGTAGATCGCCCCGATCACGGCCTCGAAGGCGTCGGCCACGATCGAGAGGCGCTGCCGGCCGCCCGACTCGATCTCGGAGTGGCTCATGAGCACGAAGCGCCCCAGCCCCATGGCCAGGCCGCGCCGCGACAGGATCGCCTTCGAGACCAGCAGGGACTTGGTCTTCGTGAGCTGGCCTTCGTGCTCGTTGGGATGCTGGTTGTAGAGGTAGTCGCTGGTCACGAGCCCCAGCACCGAGTCCCCCAGGAACTCGAGGCGCTCGTTCGACTCGCGCGGGCCCTGTCCGGTGACGCTCAGGTACGAGCGGTGGGTGAGCGCGAGCTTGAGCAGCTCGGGGCTGTGAAACGTGAGCTTGTAGTGCCGCGAGAACTCGGCGATGACGCGGGCTTCCTGCTCGCCCAGTGAGGCCGTGCGGGCGGCGGCGGCTACGTTTTCCGGGCGGGGGGCGGCGGGACGGAACAGGCCGAGCAGCCAGTCCCAGAACGACGGGCGCTGCAGGGACCGGCTGGGCGGCCTGGGGCCCCGGCTTCGGCCGCGGCCACCGCGCCGGCGGCGTCCCCTTAGTTCACGCTCTTCATGGCCAGCGTGACGTTGTGTCCCCCGAACCCGAACGAGTTCGAGAGGGCGGCCTTGACGGGCCGCTGACGGGCTTGGTTCGGAACGAAATCGAGATCGCATTGAGGGTCTGGTCTTTCGAGGTTGGTGGTCGGAGGGATGACGCCGCGCGACAGGGTCAGCGCGGTAACGACCGCTTCGAGTCCGCCCGCGGCACCCAGCAGGTGCCCGGTCATGGACTTGGTCGAGCTCATCATGAGGCGGCGGGCGTGGTCGCCGAACACGGTCTTGACCGCGCGTACTTCCGCCGGATCGCCGGCGGGGGTCGAGGTTCCGTGCGCGTTGATGTATTCCACGTTGTCGGCAGGAATGCCGGCGTCCATCAGCGCGCGTTTCATCGCGCGCGCCGCGCCGCTGCCGTCCTCGCTGGGGGCGGTCAGGTGGTAGGCATCTGCCGAGGCGCCGTAGCCGCCGAGCTCGCAGAGAAGCGGTGCACCGCGGCGCCGGGCGTGTTCCTCGGTCTCGAGGATGATCACGCCGGCACCTTCGCCGATGACGAAGCCATCCCGGTCGAGATCGAACGGGCGGCTGGCTCGCTGCGGGTCGTCGTTTCGAGTGGAGAGTGCGCGTGCGCTGCTGAATCCGGCCAGGGCCATCGGGGTGATCGTCGCCTCGGAGCCGCCCGCCACCATGACGTCGGCGTCACCGGCGCGCAGCAACCGCAGGCCTTCGCCGATCGCGTGGGCGCCCGAGGCGCACGCCGAGACCGTCGCGAAGTTGGGCCCCTTGAGCCCGAGTTGGATGGACACCTGGCCCGCGCCCATGTCGGAAATCATCATCGGAATGAAGAACGGGCTCACGCGACCCGGCCCGCGAGCGAGCAGGATGGCGTGCTGGGACTCGAAGGTCTCCATGCCCCCGATGCCGGAGCCGATGATGACTCCGATCCGGTCCCGGTCCTCGGCCTCGAGGTCCAGGCCCGCGTTCTTGATCGCCTCGTGCGAGGCCGCGACCGCGAATTGCGCGAAGCGGTCCATGCGCTTGGCGTCCTTGCGGTCCATCACCCCGTCCGGGGAGAAGTTCCGCACTTCGCACGCGAAGCGCGTCTCGTACGCCGCGGCGTCGAAGCGGGTGATCGGCCCCGCCCCGCTCTTGCCGGCGATGAGATTGGCCCAGCACTCCTCGGTGCTGTTTCCGAGCGGCGAGATGACGCCCGCGCCGGTCACGAACACCCGATGACGCTCATCCGACATGGTCGGCACACTCCTGGGCCGGCACTCGCGGGTCGCTCCCGGGTGTGAAGCCCGGGGGCGCCGTGGGGCGCCGGTCATGCTGCCTGTTCATGGGTTCAGGGATTCTGATGACGGTTCCTGTGACTTGGGATGACGGCTGTTGACTTGCGACTATTGGGCGGTCGCGTGCGACTTGAGGTAGTTCATCGCGTCGCCGACCGTCTTGAGCTTGTCGGCGTCCTCGTCCGGGATGTCGAGACCGAACTCCTCCTCGAGCGCCATGACGAGCTCGACGATGTCGAGCGAATCGGCGCCCAGGTCTTCGATGAACTTGGCTTCGGGGCCGAGCTGCTTGGAATCCACCTCCAGTTCCTTCGCGATGATTTCCTTCACGCGGTCTTCGCTGAATGTCACCACGGATTTCACCTCCTGTGTTGTAGGGATTCGACTCTGCTCTGATTCCAGGTTCGCACTACATCACCATGCCGCCGTCCACCGTCCACACCTGGCCGGTGACGTACCCCGCGCGCGGCGACGCGAGGAACGCGACCACCTCGGCGACCTCGCCGGGGGCACCGAGCCGGCCCAGGGGAATGCGGCCCACCAGGTCGGCACGGGCCGCCTCGGGGAGTGAGGCGGTCATGTCGGTCTCGATGAAACCGGGACACACCGCGTTGACCGTGATCGCGCGCGACGCCAGCTCGCGCGCCAGCGACTTCGTGAAGCCCAGCAGGCCGGCCTTCGAGGCCGCATAGTTGGCCTGTCCGGCGTTGCCCATGAGACCCACGACCGACGACACGTTGACGATACGCCCGTAGCGGGCCTTCATCATGCTGCGCGCCACCGCGCGGCAGCAGCGGAACGCGCCCGCGAGGTTGGTGTCGAGCACCTCGTCCCACTGCTCGTCGCTCATGCGCATGAACACGCCGTCCCGGGTGAGGCCGGCGTTGTTGACCAGCACGTCCACGCGCCCGAAGCGCTCGAGGGCCGCGGCGAAGGCGGGCTCCACCGAGGCGGTCTTCGCGACGTCGGCCTGGTAGGCCTGGCACACCAGCCCGCCGGCGCGCAACTGCTCGGCGGCCGCTTCGGCCCGCGCCAGGTTGCGGTTGAAGAACGCCACCGCGGCGCCGCGCACGCCCAGGGCGCGCACGATCGCGAGCCCGATTCCGGTCGCCCCGCCGGTGACGAACGCCACCTGCCCGGCGAGCTCGGGGGCCGCGGCGGTCGCGGCCGATCCCACGGTCTGCTCCATTCTAATGGGTCTCCTTGCCCGCCGGCTGGCGCGCGGATTCGAGCCGGCTCACCGTGATTTCGATGTCCTTGGGCTCGCCCAGGTTGAGCGCGATCGACGCCGCGCCCGGATCGATGGCCTTGAGCAGGCCGCACAGCACCCGCCCGGTCCCGAGCTCGACCGCGTAGTCCACCTTCTTCGCGAGCGTCAGGTGCATCGAGTCCTCCCAGCGCACCGGGTGGGTGAGCTGCCGCTTGAGCGCCGAGCGCACCGCGTCGGCGCTGCGCATCTCGGCGGCCTCGACGTTCGAGACGATCGGGCAGCGCGGCTCGTGCACGACCACCCCGTCGAGGGCGGCGGCGAGCTGGTCGGCGGCGGGCTTCATGAGCGGCGAATGGAAGGCGCCGCTCACCGGCAGCATGATCGCTCGCTTCGCGCCCAGATGCTTCGCGATCTCGCACGCCTCCCGGACCGCCGCGACGTCCCCCGAGATCACGATCTGGCCCGGCGCGTTGAAGTTCGCGGCCACGACCTCGCGGCCCTCCCTCCCGGCGCGCTCGCAGGCGGTCCGCACCGCAGCGGCGTCGAGCCCCAGGATCGCGGCCATGGTGCCCGGCCGCTCGGTGCCGGCGACGTGCATGAGCTCGCCGCGCCGCCGCACCAGCCGCAGCGCGTCCGCGTACTCGAGCGCCCCGGCCGCCACGCATGCCGAGTACTCGCCCAGACTGTGCCCGGCGACCAGCGCGGGCCGGAAGCCGCGCGACTCGAGGACG
>JBGQIE010000019.1:0-26565 GCA_041498315.1 Candidatus Eiseniibacteriota bacterium | reverse complement strand
AGACCGGAGCGCTGGTCGCGATTCTCGATGGCCGGCTCATCACCGAGATGCGCACCGCCGCGGTTTCGGCTGCGGCGGCCCGCTCACTCGCCGCGCCCGGGGCCGTAGAGCTCGCGCTCCTCGGCTCGGGGGTCCAGGCCCAGAGCCACCTCGAGGCGTTCCGGCTGGTGCGTCCGCTCGAGCGGGTGCGGGTGTGGAGCCCCGATCGCGGGCGCCGCGAGGCGTTCGCGCACGCCCAATCGAAACGCTGGAACCTGGGCGTCGAGGCGGCCGACTCACCCGAAGCCGCGGTGCGCGGGGCGCAGCTCATCGTCACCGCGACCTCGAGCCGCACGCCGGTGCTCGAGGGGCGCTGGCTCGAGCCCGGTGTGCACGTCACGGCCGTGGGCGCCTGCCGGGCCGACCAGCGCGAGCTCGACGCCGAGGCGGTGCGCTGCTCGAGCGTGTGGGTGGACTCGCTCGCGGCCGCGCGCGTCGAAGCCGGCGACCTGCTGCTCGCCGGGCGCGACGGCGTGCGCTGGGAGGACCAGGTGCGCGGCGAGATCGGAGCGGTGTTCGAGGGCGCGCTCGCGGGCCGCCGCAGCTCCGGGGAAATCACCTGCTTCAAGTCGCTGGGGCTTGCCGTCGAGGACGCGGCGAGCGCGCGCCATGTCTGGGGCCTGGCGCTCGAGCGGCGGTCTCGGCAAGGCAGGTCCGCGTGAATCGCGACCTGCTCCGGGCCACGCGGCGCGCGGCGCTGCTCGCCTGCCTCGTGGCGCTGGCACTCGCGGCGCCGGGGTCGCGGGCCGCGGCGCCCGCGGCCCCAAGCCCGCTCCCATCGCCCGCCGGAGCGGGCGCCGTCGCGCCCGGGCTCGCGTCCGGCCCCGACGGCCGCGTCTGGCTCACCTGGCTCGAGCCTCGTCGCACGGGCGGGCACGCGCTGCGCTACGCGTCCCTGCGCGGCACGCGCTGGACCCAGGCCCGATCCATCGCCGCAGGAGATTCGTTCTTCGTCAACGGGGCGGATGTTCCGGGGCTGCTGCCGCTCGGGGATGGAACGCTGGTCGCGCACTGGCGGTGGAGGACCGGCGCCGATCCGGAGGCCTACGAGGTGAGGCTCTCACGGTCCGGCACGAAGGGGTCGGCCTGGACCCGCCCGATCCGCGTGCACGACGATGCCTCGAACGCCGAGCACGGATTCGTGTCCATGGTGCCCGGTGACGATGGCGTGGTGCTGGCGTGGCTCGACGGCCGCAAGGGCGCGGGAATGCCCGAAGGCGCGGCCGAGACCGAGCTACGCTCCTCGCGGCTCACGCCCGGGGGGTCGGTCGTGGGCGAGCAGGCGCTCGACGCAAGAGTGTGCGATTGCTGCCCGACCGCGGCGGTCGCGGTGCCGGGCGGCACGCTGATCGCCTACCGCGATCGCAGTCCCGCGGAAGTGCGCGACATCGCGCTCGTGCGCCGCGCGGGGGGCCGGTGGAGCGCGCCCTACCCGCTTCACGCCGATGGTTGGACCCTCCACGGATGTCCGGTCAACGGACCCGCGCTCGCCGCCTCCGGAGATCGCGTCGCGGCCGCGTGGTTCACGGCGGCCGGTGATGCGCCGCGCGTCCTGGCGGCGTTCTCGAGGGACGGCGGTGCGACCTTCGGCGCGCCCGTGGTCGTGGATGGCGCCGCACCGCTCGGCAGGGTCCAGATCCTGATGTTGCGCGACGGCTCGGCGCTGGTCGCCTGGCTCGGGGCGGCAAAGGTCCCGGGCGTGAGCGGGCGCGGGGACGCGCTCCTCGCCGCGCGCGTGAGCGCGAACGGTCGCGTGGAAGCTCCCGTGCCGATCGCGCGCGCCACGGAGGGCCGGCCGAGCGGCGTGCCGCGGATGGCATTCGCCGGCGAGTCCGTCGTGTTCGCGTGGACCGAGGCCCGGCCGAATGCCGGCGGCGATGCGAAGCGCGGGAGGACGGACATCCGGCTGGCCACCGTGCCGCTCGACGCCTTTCGCGGCGGTCCACGACCAGCACGAACGCCCGCTCGGTGAGCGGGCGTTCGATGTTGGTCGCGGGAATGCGCCGCGGCGGCTACTTCTTGGGCCCGGTCTTGGAGGCCCGGTAGCCGTCGCGAACCGCCTGGTCCTCCCACATGAACTTGCCGTGCCGGGTGGCGCCGTACCAGCGATCGCCCTCGAAGTGATAGACCTTCGTGTCGAGGTTGACCCACACCATGCCCTTGGCGGGCGGCTCCTGGGCCTGGGTGCGCTCCGGCTCGGCCGCCCGTGGCGCCTCCGACGACTGCTCGGACTCGCTCGAGCGAGCCTCGGACGCGGGCTCCGCCTTGGGGGCCGGCTTGGCGGGACCACCGATCGGGATGCCGAAGAAGGTCCGCTGCGGCGGGGACTTCCGGGCCTCCTGCTGCTCGACCTGCCGCTCGGCCGCGGCCTCTTTTCGGGCCTCGGGCTTCCGGGCGGATGCCGCCGCGGCGTGCGGGGCGGACTCGATGCGCGGGGCCGTGGAGCGGCCCGCCTTCACCTTGCCCGTGAGTCCCTTGATCGTGCCGGGCGGGATGCCGGCGTGCTTGAGATCCGCGACCGACTTGTAGGGCCGGCCGGCCATGATCTTCTGGGCCATCACGGTGCCGATGCCGGGAAGATCTTCGAGGTCCTTGAGCGAGGCGGTGTTGATGTCCACCTTCTCGGCGCTCGCCTTGTGGCTGACGGCGGTGGTCTTGTGTTTGGGCTTCGCGGATCGGGCGGCGTCGGCGGTCGGAACGAGCGCGACGCACAGCGCGGCCGCCATCGACAGCGCGGCGATCAGGTGGAGAACGGCTCGCGGCACGGATGCTTGCGGCACACGGGGTCTCGGTTTCATGGCGCTCTTGTTCCTCCCTGAGTTCGGATGGCCAGGACCTTCGGACCGGGCGGGATAGTGGTCCGCCCCATCCGACGTGTCAATGACGCTTCCCGGCCGCGCCGCCCCGGGTCGCGAACAGCACGGCGGCGGTCCAGGTCGGAACCAGGTCGAGGCCCGGAATGAGCTCCCCCACGAACGCGGGCAGGAACGCCCAGTGCCAGCCGATCAGGCGCACCAGCACGAGCCCGACCACGACGTCCAGCGCGTCGTTCCAGGGCGAAGCCGCTCCGGCGAAGAAGAACGGAAAGGCGACGAGCTGGACGAAGTCGGCGCCGATCGCGATCGCGCGGGCGATCGCGATCCGCCGCGATCGCGGCCGCGGCCCGGCGGTCTCCGATCGCGCCGGGGGAGCAGGGGAGAGGGCCGTGGGCGTCCCGCTCAGCGCTTCTCGAACAGCCTGCCCACGATCCCGCCCACGTCGTCGAGAATCGAGCCGTCCTGGTTGCGGTCGAGCAGCCGGGTCGCGAGATTCATCCAGTCGGGCGCCGACTGCCGGGCCTTCTGCTCCTCCTGCTGGAGCCGGTTCGAGAGCCCCTCGGCGTCCAGGCCGTGCTGCTGCTGGATGCGGCCCAGCGCGCCCATGACGACCGGCGCCAGGGTGGCGAACAGCTGGGCCGTGGCCTGTGGGTCCATCCCGGACGTCCGGGCGACCGCGCCTTCGGCGGCCGACTGGCGATTGCCGAGCACGTGACCCAGGATGCGCCGGCCGTCGGCGGCGCTGGCGCCGCCGAGCGCCTGCTTCGGGTCGTCGAGCAGGCTGCCGTCGTGGTCGCGCGCGAGCGCGCCGTGGAGAGCTTGCGCGCCGTCCGGGCTCGACGCCTTTTGCGCCAGCGCCGAGACCAGCAGCGGCATCGCCGCCGCCACGCCCTTGCCAAGCGTTTCCTGGTCGATTCCGAGCCGGGCGCCCAGCTGCTTGAGCCCCTCACCCTTCGTGAGCTGAGCCACCTCTTCCATGATGTCCGTCATGAGTCTTTCCTCCGTGCGGCTTCGGCCGCCTCATGCTCCCGATTCCTGAACCCCGAACACTCCGGCCGCCACCGCGCCGCCGAGAAAGGGTCCCACCAGGTAGAGCCACAGGTGGCTCATGGTGCCGTGGCCCGCGAAGGCGCTCAACAGGGTGGGTCCGGTGCCGACCGCGGGGTTGAAGGCCCCGCCCGAGATGCCGCCGCCCGCGAAGGCGGCGACCGTGATGGTGAATCCGATCGCGAGGCCATAGTACGAGTTGCCCTGGGTCCGCTTCGAGGTCGCGGTGTTGAGCACCACCAGGCACAGGGCGAACGTGAACAGGAACTCGACCGCGACCGCCACCAGCGCCGTGGTGTTCTGGCTCGGGGCGGGCGCGAACGCTCGTCCGACCATCCAGAGCGCGGTCGCGGCCGCCGCGATCGAGCCCAGCACCTGGGCGATCACGTAGGGGATGAAATCGGCCGCCGGCAGCTTGCGGCTCAGGAGCGCCGCGAGCGAGACCGCCGGGTTGTAGTGGCCGCCCGAGATGTGCCCGCCCATGTAGACCATGATCATGAGCGAGGCCCCGATCGCGATCGGCGCCAAAATCGAGCTGCCGGCCATGCTCAGGCACACGGTGAGCACGAGAAAATAGGTCCCGATGAACTCGGTGAGGGTCTTCTGCATGGCGGCACCTCCAGGGTCGCGCAACGCGCCACGCGGGCGGCCGGCCCGGCGGCCTCGACGGCAGCGCGGCGAGCCTAGCGGCGCGCGGCGGCGCTCGCAAATTCATGATAGTGTGCTCCACCGCCCGGGGTTCCGGCCCGCGCTGGGCCCGGCCCTCCCCGGATGCGCATCCAGGAAGGTATGTCGCCCACCCCTGATTTCATCCAACGCTCGAACGCCGCCTACATCGAGGAGCAGTACGCGCGCTACCGCCGGGATCCGGCTTCGGTCGGGACCGATTGGGCCGCGTTCTTCGCCGGCGTGGACCTGGTCGGCGCCCGCCCCACCGGAACCGGGCCGGCCGGGCCCACCGAAGCCGGACCCGGCGCATCGGGCGGGGTCTTCGGCCTGGTCCAGCACTACCGCGTGCAGGGGCATCTCGGGGCCCGGCTCGACCCGCTCGGGAGCGAGCCCGAGGGCTCGCCGCTCCTCGATCCCGCCCATCTCGGCTTCGGCGCCGCCGATCTCGAGCGCCCGGTGTCGGGGGCCCCGTTCAAGGGCGCCGTCCCGGGCACGGTCGCCGGGCTGCTCGCGGCGCTGCGCGAGACCTATTGCGGGTCCATCGGCGTCGAGTACATGGGGATCACGGACGCCGCGCGCCGCGAGTGGCTCCAGGAGCAGATGGAGCCGTCGCGCAACCGGGCCGCGCTCGAGCCCGCGGACCAGCGGCGCATCCTGCGCCAGCTCCTGACCGCCGACGGTTTCGAGGAGTTCCTTCAGGTTCGCTATCCGGGGCAGAAGCGCTTCTCGCTCGAGGGCTCCGCGGCGCTCCTGCCCCTGCTCGACACGCTCATCGAGCGCGCGGCGGAGCTGGGGGTCGCCCAGCTCGTCATCGGCATGCCGCACCGGGGCCGTCTCAACGTGCTCGCGAACCTGATGCAGAAGCCCTACGAGGTCATCTTCAGCGAGTTCGAGTCGAGCTTCCTGCCCGAGGACATCCAGGGGCACGGCGACGTCAAGTATCACCTCGGCACCTCGTGCGACCATCGCACCCGTTCCGGGCGCGAGGTCCACCTCGATCTCAACTTCAATCCGAGCCATCTCGAGTTCGTGAACCCGGTCGTGCTCGGCGCGGTGCGGGCGCGCCAGGACGTCGTCGGTGACGCCACGCGATCGAGCTGCATCCCGGTGCTCATCCACGGCGACGCGTCGTTCGCGGGCGAGGGGATCGTGCCGGAAACACTCGCCCTCGCCGAGCTGCCGCACTACGAGACCGGCGGCACGATCCACGTCCTGGTCAACAACCAGGTGGGCTTCACGACCTCGCCCGCCGACGCGCGGCGATCGCGCTACGCCACCGACGTGGCGCGGGTCGAGGACTCGCCCGTGTTCCACGTCAACGCCGACGATCCCGAGGCGGTCGTGCACGTGGCGGCCCTCGCGGTCGCCTACCGCATGCGCTACCGGCGCGACGTGTTCATCGACCTCATCGGCTACCGGCGGCACGGCCACAACGAGCTCGACGACCCGACGTTCACCCAGCCCGTCATGTACGCCGCGATCGCCACCCATCCGCTGGTCTCGAAGGCCTACGCGGCCCGGCTCGCGCGCGACGGCGTGCTCGACGAGGCGGGCGCCGAGCAGCTGCGCGGCGAGATCACGGCCCTGTTCCAGAACGCGCACCGGCGCGCGCGTGCCGAGGTCCCGGCGGGCCGCCCGGTGTCGCTTGGCGGGGCGTGGGTCGGGCTCGAGTGGGCGGGCGGGGAGTGGGAGGCGCCGACGGCGGTGCCGCGCGCGCGCCTCGACCAGATCGCCCGCGCGCTCGCGGTGGTGCCCGCCGGGTTCCACCCGCACCGCAAGGTCGAGCAGCTCGCCGCCGAGCGCGTGCGGATGCTGGAGCAGGACCGCATCGACTGGGGCCTGGGTGAAGCGCTGGCGATCGGGAGCCTGCTGCTCGAGCGCAAGCGCGTGCGCCTGAGCGGCCAGGACACCGGGCGCGGCACCTTCAGCCACCGCCACGCGGTGCTCCACGATCAGCAGGACGGCCGGCGCTGGATCCCGCTCCAGCACCTCGACCCCGGGCAGGGAGGCTTCGACGTGTTCGACACCCCGCTCGCCGAGGGGGCGCCGCTGGGCTTCGAGTACGGCTACAGCACCGCGGACCCGCACACGCTGGTGCTGTGGGAGGCGCAGTTCGGCGATTTCGCGAACGTCGCCCAGGTCTACATCGACCAGTTCATCGCCAGCGCCGAATCCAAGTGGCGCCGCATGTCGGGGCTCACTCTGCTGCTGCCCCACGGCTACGAGGGACAGGGTCCCGAGCATTCGAGCGCGCGGCTCGAGCGCTTCCTCGAGCTGTGCGCGGCCGGCAACCTGCAGGTGTGCAACCTCACCACCCCGGCCCAGCTCTTCCACGCGCTGCGCCGCCAGCTCCATCGCAAGTTCAGGAAGCCGCTCGTCATCATGAGCCCGAAGAGCCTGCTGCGGCACAAGCTCGCGGTCTCGCCGGCGCGCGATTTCACCGACGGCGCGTTCCAATCCGTCATCGACGACCCCGCGGTCGGCGACCCCGCGGCGGTGCGCTCGGTCATCCTGACCTCGGGCAAGTTCTACTACGCGCTGCTCGAGGCGCGCGCCGCCGCGAGTGTCAAGGGCGTGGCGCTGGTGCGCATCGAGCAGCTCTACCCGTTCCCGGCGGACGAGCTGCGTCTCCTGTTCGCGCGCTACGGACAGGCCCGGGATCTGCGCTGGGTCCAGGAGGAGCCCGCCAACATGGGCGGCTGGCGCAACACCCGGCATCGGATCGAGGCCGCGCGCCCGGCGGGCAGCACGCTGCGGCTGGTGGCGCGCAAGGCTTCGCCCACCCCGGCCACCGGCTACTACAAGAAACACGTGGACCAGGAACGCGATCTCATCGAGCGCGCCTTCGCCGCGCCGGCCGACGAGCGTCGCGAGCCGGCGGCGGCGCCGATCCCGCAGGCGCGCAGCGGAGGCCGCGGATGACGTTCGAGGTGCGCCTGCCGCGGCTTGCGGAGTCGATCATGGACGCGGTGCTGGTGGAGTGGCTCAAGCCCGACGGCGCGGCGGTCGCGGTGGACGAGCCCATCGCCACCCTCGAGACCGACAAGGCGGCGGTCGAGATCGCCGCCGAGCGCGCCGGCGTCTTGCGCCACGCCCGCCAGCTCCAGGAGCGCCTTCAGGTGGGCGACGTGCTCGCCCGCATCGAGGACGGCGCCGGCGCGGCGCCCGTTGCGACGCCGGCCCCGGCGGCCCCGGCGAGAGCGACGCCCGCGGGGGCCAGTCCGCCGGCGCCCACGCGCGCGCCGTCCGTGCCGTCCGCGCCGCCCGCGACCCCACCCTCGCCGCCGGGCGCCCCCGCCGAGGCGCCGACCCTGAGCCCCGCGGTGCGGCGGCTGGTCGAGGAGCACGCGCTCGATCCCTCGAAGCTCGCCGGCTCGGGCCGGGGCGGGAGGCTGCTCAAGGAGGACGTGCTGCGGGAGATCGAGCGCGCCCGTACTGAATCCGCTCCGGCGCCGACGCCGGCCCCGGCGGCCGTCCCGGTGCGCGTCACCGCCCCGGCGCCCGCGATGCCCGCGGCGGGCCTTCCCGGGGGCGAGGAGGCCGACCGGATCGTCCCCATGACCACGATCCGGCAGCGGATCGCCGAGCGGCTGGTCGCGGCGCAGCACACCGCGGCGATCCTCACGACCTTCAACGAGGTCGACATGAGCGCCGTGATCGAGCTGCGCGCGCGCTACCGCGAGGAGTTCGAGAAGCGCCATGGGGTGCGGCTCGGCTATATGAGCTTCTTCGCGCGCGCGAGCATCCTCGCGCTCCAGGAGTTTCCCGAGCTCAACGCCGAGGTGCGCGGCACCGACCTGGTCTATCACCCGCGCGTCCACCTCGGCGTCGCGGTCCAGACCGAGCGCGGGCTGGTCGTGCCGGTCGTGCGCGCCGCCGATCGCCTGACGTTCGCCGCGATCGAGCGCGAGATCGCGCGCCTGGCCGAGCGCGCGCGCGCCCACCGGCTCACCCTCGACGAGCTCGCGGGTGGCACCTTCACAATCTCGAACGGCGGCGTCTACGGCAGCCTGCTCTCGACCCCGATCCTGAACCCGCCCCAGAGCGGGATCCTCGGCATGCACAAGATCGAGAAGCGCCCGGTCGCGCTCGACGACCAGGTCGTCATCCGGCCCATGATGTACGTGGCGCTCTCGTACGATCACCGCATCGTGGACGGCGAGGAGGCCGTGACGTTCCTGGTGAAGGTCAAGGAGCGCATCGAGGACCCCGAGCGCATGCTGCTCGAGGTGTGAGCGGTCCCATGGCCGACGCTCCGTTCGACCTGGTCGTCATCGGCTCCGGCCCCGGTGGCTACGTCGCCGCGATCCGCGCCGCGCAGCTCGGCATGCGGGTCGCCTGCGTCGAGAAGTACCCCGCCCTGGGCGGCACCTGTCTCAACGTCGGCTGCATCCCGAGCAAGGCGCTGCTCGATTCGAGCGAGCACTACGCCCTGGCGCGCCACGGCTTCGCGGCGCACGGCATCCAGGGCACGTTCGAGCTCGACCTGGCGGCGATGATGAAGCGCAAGGACGGCGTGGTGCGCGACCTCGCGCGCGGCATCGAGACGCTGTTCCGCAAGCACAAGATCGAGCGCGTCCAGGGCACCGGACGCCTCAAGGGTCCCGGGGCGGTCGAGGTGGCCGGGGCGGAGGGCGCGCGCACGCTCGCGACGCAGCGCATCCTCATCGCTACCGGGAGCAAGCCCGCGGGGCTGCCCGGCATCGCCTTCGACGGGCGCCAGATCGTGCACTCGACCGACGCGCTCGCGCTCCCCGAGGTGCCCCGCCGCCTGCTCGTCGTGGGCGCGGGGGCGATCGGTCTCGAGCTGGGCTCGGTGTGGATGCGGCTCGGCAGCGAGGTCACGGTGCTCGAGTTCATGGATCGCGCCGTGCCCGGGATGGACCGCGCGAGCGGGCAGCAGCTCCAGCGCGCGCTCGAGCGACAGGGCATGAAGTTCCGGTTCCAGGCCTCGGCCGAATCGGCGCGGGCCGAAGGTGACCGGGTGCGGGTGGTGGTGCGCGCGGCCGGGGAGGCCCGCGAGGAGGAGTGCGACGTGCTGCTCGTCGCGGTGGGGCGCCGGCCCTTCACCGCCGGGCTGGGTGCCGTCGAGGCCGGGGTGGCGCTCGATGAGCGGGGCCGGGTCCAGGTGGACGCCCGCTACCAGACGCGCGTGCCCGGGATCTACGCGATCGGTGACGTCATCGCGGGCCCGATGCTGGCCCACAAGGCGGAGGAGGAGGGCATCGCCGCGGTCGAGCTCATGGCGGGCCAGGCCGGTCACGTCGCTTACGGCTGCATCCCCAATATCGTGTACACCTGGCCCGAGCTGGCGAGCGTGGGGCTGACCGAGGAGGAAGCCCGCGCGCAGGGCCGCGAGGTTCGGATCGGGGCGTTCCCATTCCTCGCCAACGGGCGCGCGCGGGCCATGGGCGAGCGCGAGGGCCAGGTCCGGATCATCGCCGACGCCCGCACCGACCGCATCCTGGGGGCCCACATCCTGGGCCCGCGGGCGAGCGACCTCATCGCCGAGCTGACCCTCGCGCTCGAGTTCGAAGCCAGCGCCGAGGACCTCGCGCGCACCGTCCACGCTCACCCCACCCTGCCCGAGGCGGTCCGGGAGGCGGCGCTGGCGGTCGCGGGCCGCTCCATTCACCAGTAGCCCGGGTCCCCGGGACACCGCATTTTGCACGGTCGGGGCCACGTGAATATTTGTATTCCGTCCCCGCGAAATGGTATTCTTTTCGTGCAATAGGAATTCCGCACCCTGCCCCCTTTACCCCTCCCTTGGCAGGACGCGGAACGGTCGGCGTCGTGCGCCGGACGTACTCCCATAGGTCAGACATCTCGCTTCCACCCGCTCAGGGAGTTACCCGTCATGTCGAGGAGAATCGCGGTCGCGCTCGCCGCGGTCGTCACGCTGGTCCCCGCGCTCGCGGCGGGCGCGATCGTGCCGGTCGTATTCGGAACGTCGTGGGACGGCCCGACCCAGACGCTGCAGAAGATCATCGACGCGCGCTACGGCGCCGGGCATATCAATGTCACGACCGACTTCATCGGTGCGCATCCCGGTGATATCGATCCGTGGTTCTGGGTCGGCGATCGGTTCTCGGCGTACATGATCAAGGAGGTTGCCGGCAACGCGACCCGCAACAGCCTGGCGTGGTACGAGGAGAACGGCACGCGCCCGGCCTTTCCGGGCGGCGGCATCGTCTTCGACGGGCCGATGGGCACCGGCGCCAGCACCGTGATCGCGTTCTCGCGGCCGATGGTCAGGTTCGGGTTCATGATGGATCCGAACGGCGCGCTCGGTGCGGCGAACGCGCCCCAGGGCGAGCTGTTCTTCACCAACCGCCTGCTCAACGACATCGGACCCAACGGCACCGGAGCCCTGCACCCGCCCCTGGACGGCGACGTCCAGGCCCTGGTCTTCGATGTCTCGCCGTGGGCCACGCCCAACACCTGGCTGGTGTGCTTCGAGGATCTCGACAGCGGTGCGATGCCGGGCCCCCCCGGGGCGGCGCAGACCGACAACGATTTCAATGACATGGTGTTCGAAGTCATCGCGCTCGGGGCCACGCCGGTGAAGGCGCTGACCTTCGGCGCGCTCAAGGATCACTACCGCCACTGATCTTCGGGTCCCCCACCCGACGGCGCGTCCGGCTCGCATGGCGGACGCGCCCGGTTTTTGACAGCCTGCGGGGCGCTGGGGGATGCTGCGCTCATGCCCCCGCTCACGCTCGGTGGATGGAGTCTCCGCACCCTCGAGACCGGATCTCTGTGGCTCGACGGCGGCTCGATGTTCGGCTCCGTGCCCAAGCCGCTCTGGAGCCGGCTCCACGTCCCCGATGAGCGCAACCGGATCCGGCTCGCGATGCGCTGCCTGCTGGCCGAGGGCCACGGCCGGCGCATCCTGGTCGATGACGGGGTGGGCGCCAAGTTCAGCCCCAAGCTGGTCGAGATCTACCGCCTCGAGCTCGCCGAGCACACGCTCGAGCGCTCCCTCGCCGCGGCGGGCCTCGGCGTCGAGGACATCACGGACGTGGTGCTCACCCACCTCCACTTCGACCACGCGGGCGGCTCGACCGCCCGCGCCGGCGAGCGGCTCGTGCCACGGCTGCCGCGCGCGCGCTACTACCTCCAGCGCCGGAACCTCGAGAACGCCCGGCGCCCCAATCTCCGCGAGCGCGCCTCGTACCTGCCCGAAAACTTCGAGCCACTCCTGGAGGCCGGGGTGCTGACGCTGTGGGAGGGGGCGCAGCGGCCGTGGCCCGACTTCGAGCTGTTCACGGCCGACGGCCACACCCGGGGCCAGCAGCTGGTCCGCATCGCCGGGCCCGAGGGCGTGCTCTACTTCGTCGCCGACCTCATCCCCACCGCCGCGCACGTGCGCATCCCCTACGTCATGGGGTACGACGTCGCCGCGATCGAGACCATGGAAGAGAAGCGGCTGCTGCTCGAGCGCGCGAGCGGCGAGCGCGCGTGGATCTGCCTCGAGCACGATCCCGAGGTCGCGCTCGCGCGGCCGGCGCGCGACGGCGAGGATTTCGCCTGGGCCGAGACCGTCGCGGCCCGCGAAGCTGCGGCTCCCACCGGGCGCGCCTGAACCATGGCCCACGACCTGCTCGCCGCCTGGTTCACGCACGTGCGCGACTGGAGCTACCTGGGCGTGTTCGTGCTCATGGCGATCGAGTCCACGGTGTTCCCGCTGCCCAGCGAGCTGGTCATTCCGCCCGCCGCCTACTGGGCGGCGCGCGGCGAGCTCCATTTCTGGGGCGTGGTGGTCGCCGCGGCGCTGGGGTCGTGGGCGGGGGCGGCGATCTCGTACGGAGTCGCGCGCGCGGTGGGCCGGCCGCTCATCCTGCGCTACGGCGGTTACGTCCTCGTGCCCGAGGCCAAGTGGCTGCTCGCCGAGCGCTGGATCCAGCGCTACGCGGCCGGCGGCGTGTTCTTCGCCCGCCTGCTGCCGGTGCTGCGGCACCTGGTGTCGCTCCCGGCCGGGGTGGCGCGCATGCCGTTCCGGACCTTTTCGCTCGTGACCCTGGCTGGATCGTTCATCTGGTCCTGGGTGCTGGCCTATTTCGGCGCCCAGGTGCTGGGCGGCGAGCCCGATCTCATCGGGGACCCCGATGCGCTCGCCCGCGTCCTCAAACACAAGCTGCTGTGGTTCGTGGCCGCGGTCGCGGTGATGGCGGCGCTGACCTTCGCGGTCGATATGATCGGGCGGCGGCTCAAGCGCGAGGCGGCCGGCGAGGCCGAGATCCCATGAGCGCGGTTCCGACGCAAGGGCAGGGGCTGCCGGGGGTGGAGCTGACGGACGTCAGCAAGACCTACGGTCGTGGCCGGCCGGCGGTGGACCACGTCAGCCTGCGCATCGAGGACGGCGAGCTGCTGGTGCTGGTCGGGCCCTCGGGATGCGGCAAGTCCACGCTGCTGCGCATGGTCGCGGGCCTCGAAGAGGTCACGGCCGGCGAGATCCGGATCGGCGGCCGCGTCGTCAACGAGGTCACGCCCCGCGACCGCGACATCGCGATGGTGTTCCAGAACTACGCCCTCTACCCGCACATGACCGTGTTCGACAATCTGGCGTTCGGCCTGCGGCGCCGTCGCGTGCCCGCGGCCGAGGTGGACCGCCGGGTGAGGGCGGCGGCGGGCACGCTCGGCCTCGAGGGCTACCTGGAGCGCAAGCCGCGCGAGCTGTCGGGGGGCGAGCGCCAGCGCGTGGCACTCGGGCGCGCCCTGGTGCGCGAGCCCCGCGTGTTCCTGTTCGACGAGCCGCTCTCGAATCTGGACGCCAAGCTGCGCGTGCAGATGCGCGCCGAGATCAAGCGCCTCCACCAGCGGGTGGGGCGCACGATGATCTACGTGACGCACGACCAGATCGAGGCCATGACGCTCGGCGATCGCGTGGCGGTGCTGCGCGCCGGCGTGCTCCAGCAGGTCGCGGACCCCTTCACCCTCTACGATCTCCCCGCCAACGCCTTCGTCGCCGGCTTCATCGGCAGCCCGCCCATCAACTTCTTCACCGCGACGCTGAGCGGCTCGGGAGCGCCCGCGCTCGAGCTGGAGGGCTTCGCGCTCGCGCTCTCGCCCGGCCTGGGCGCGCGTCTCCAAGGCTTCCGCGGCCGCCCGATCCAGGTGGGCGTGCGCCCCGAGGATCTCAGCCCCGCGGCCCCGGGAGCGGACGGCGGGATACCGGCCCGCGTCGAGGTCAGCGAGCCGCTCGGCAACGAAGTGCTGGTCCACTGGCACAGCCCGGTCGGGACGCTGATCTCCCGCGTGGCCGGCCAGATCGCTCCGAGGGTGGGCGCCGAGGCACGGCTTGGGTTCGCCGAATCGAAGCTCCGATTCTTCGACCCGCAATCGGAGCAGGCGATCCCCGTCGCTTGAGTCCGGCCCCGGGGCCGGCTCGATCCTCGAGCGCGTCGGGCCGCGTTTTCCGCACCTGAACCGGCCATTCCCCGATTGCAACCCCGGGTGCCAATGGCCTAATCTCATGGCATCGATCCGCCCCGGTTCCCCCACCGTCGCCTTCGGCGCACGGTTACTGGAGGCTGCCCATGGTCATGTTTCCCGCTCTTTTCGTGCCCAAGCCCGCGGTGCGCAACGCCGCGCTGGGAGTGCTGGTGATCGCGCTCCATGCCGCGACGGCGCTCGCCGCCCCGCTGGTGGGGTTCGTCGAGAACTTCCCGGGCACTTCGCTTCAGACCTGGGGGGGAGGTGCGGAGCTCGTCAATCCCGGCACCGGAGGTGTGGACGGCTCGGCCGACGGCTTTCTGCTCGTCTCGACGCCCTTCCCGGCCCACCTCGGCACCAACTCGCTCGGTCCTGAATATGCGGGCGACTGGATCCGGGCGGGCGTCAACAAGTTCCACGTGTGGCTCAACGACGTGAACTCGCCCGAGCTGCTCGAGATCCATTTCGCGATCGGCAACGGGTTCAACTTCTGGGAGTACAACACCGGGTTCATCCCGCCGAGCCGGTCCTGGAAGGAGTACGTCGTGGACCTGAGCGACCCGGTGAACTTCACCCGCATCATCGGGCAGGGCACCTTCCAGGCCGCGCTCCAGCGCGTGGACCGCATCCACCTGCGCCACGACAAGGCGCCGCTGGTCCAGAGCCCCGACAACATCCAGGGTGATTTCGGGCTCGACAAGATCCTGCTCACCAACGACGCGGTGCCGGTCCGGGCCGTGAGCTGGGGGCGGCTCAAGGACCTCTACCGCTAGGCGTCGACTCCCTCGAACGCACGAACGCCCACCCCCCGGCCGGGAGGTGGGCGTTCGTGCGTCGGGCCGATCAGCCGATGTCGGAGTCGCGAAGCGCGCTGGCGTGCGCCGGGGACGCCCCGGGCAGCGCCCCGGCCGGGACGCCCGCGGGGGCGACCTCGGCCTGCCCGGCGGTCGCGTGCTGGCCCGCGAAGCGCGCGAGCAGCGAGTACACGACCGGCACGACCATGAGCGTGAGCAGGGTCGAGAACACCATGCCGCCCACGACCGCCATGCCGAGGGGCTTGCGCGACTCGGCCCCGGCGCCCAGCCCGAGCGCGATCGGCAGGATGCCGAAGATGGTCGCGAGCGTCGTCATGAGGATGGGCCGCAGCCGGATCTTCGCCGCCCCCACGACCGCCTCGACGATGTCGATGCCGCGCGCCCGCCGCTGGTTCGCGTACTCGACGATCAGGATCGCGTTCTTGGTCACCAGCCCGATCAGCATGATGAGCCCGATCTGCGAGTAGATGTTGATCGTCATCTTGAGGGCGAACAGCGAGATCAGGGCGCCGAACACCGCCAGCGGGACCGAGAACAGGATCGTGAGCGGATGGATGAAGCTCTCGAACTGGCCGGCGAGCACCAGGAAGATGAACACCAGCGCGACGATGAACAGGAAGTTGAGCCCGCCGCTCGATTCGACGTATTCGCGGGAATCGCCGGCGAGGTCGGTGCGCACGCCGGCCGGCAGCGCGCGCTTCGCGATCGCGTCGAGATCGGTGAGCGCCTTTCCGATCGTCACCCCCGGCACGAGGCTGCCTGAGAGCGTGGCCGAGCGCACGCGGTTGAAGTGGTTGAGCTCGCGCGGGGCCACCTCCTGGTGGACGTGGGTCACGCTCGCGAGCTGGACCAGCCCGCCGGTGCCGCGCACGTACAGGCCGTCGATGATCGAGGGGCTCGAGCGGTCGGCCTGCGGCACCTGGAGCATGACCTCGTACTGGTGGTTGCCGCGCTTGAAGCGGGTGACGCGCTGGCCGCCGAGCAGGGTCTCGAGCGTGCCGCCGATATCGGCCACCGACACGCCCAGCTCGGCCGCGCGCTCGCGGTCGATGTCGATCTCGAGCTGGGGCTTGTTGAGCTGGAGGTCGGTCTGCATGTTGACGATGTAGCCGAGCTTCTGCGCCTCGGCCATGAGCGCGCCCATGGCGCGCGCGAGCAGGTCGTAGCTGTCGGCCTGCAGGACGTACTGCACCTCGCCGCCGAATCCGCCGCCCAGGCCCGAGGGCACGAACGGGAACGCCAGCACCCCGGGGATCGCCATCATGCGCCCGAACAGCTGCTGCTGGAGCACCTGGGCGGACGGGCGCTGATTGCGCGGCTTGAGGCCGACGAACATGAAGCCGTCGGTCACCGGGCCGAACAGGCCGATGGCCGTGAACATGCGGTCCTTCGCGGGCAGCTGGTCGTAGGTCGCCTCGACCATCCGGGTGTAGCGGTCGGTGTATTCGAGGGTGGCGCCCTCGGGAGCCTTGATGAACGTGAAGATCCAGCCCTGGTCCTGGGTGGGCACCAGCTCCTTGGGCAGCACCATAAACAGGCCGAAGATGGCGGCGACGATGAGCCCCGTCCCGGCCAGCACCCGCCCGCGATGGCGCACCGCGATGCGCACCGAGTGCTCGTAGCTGGCGGTGACCTTCGCGAACAGGCGGTCGAACCAGTTCTCGCGCTCGACCGGCACCGCGTCGCCGGCGCCGTTGCCGGGCGTGCCGTCCGGAGCCTCGTCCGTGCCGCCGCCGTGGCCGCCGTGGCCGCCGTGGCGGCGCAGGACGCGCGAGCACATCATGGGGGTGAGCGTCAGCGCCACGAAGCCCGAGATCAGGACCGCGACCGCGACCGCGATGCCGAACTCGTTGAACAGGCGTCCGACCCGCCCCTTGAGGAACGCCACCGGCACGAACACCGCGACCAGCGCGATCGTGGTCGCGAGGATGGCGAACCCGATCTCCTGGGCGCCGTCGAGCGCCGCCTGCATGCGCGACTTGCCCATCTCGAGATGGCGGTAGACGTTTTCGAGCATGACGATGGCGTCGTCCACGACCAGTCCGATGGCCAGCACCAGGGCGAGCAGGGTCAGAATGTTGATGCTGAAGCCCAGGAAGTAGACCGCGGTGAAGGTGCCGATGACCGACACCGGGATCGCGACTGCGGGGATCAGGGTGGCGCGCAGCGAGCCCAGGAACACGTAGATGACGACGAATACGAGCAGCACCGCGATGAGCAGCGAGACCACGACCTCGTGGATCGAGCTCTCGATGAAGGTCGAGCCGTCGTAGGCGACCTCGAGCTGCATCCCGGCCGGCAGCAGGGCGCGCAGCTCGGGGATTGCCGCCCGGACCGCGTGGGCCACGTCCACGGTGCTCGCCTTCTGCTGCTTGACGATGCCCAGCCCCACGGCGGGCAGCGAATTGTAACGGGCGATGTTGCGGTCGTCTTCGGCTCCCACCTTGACGTCGGCGACGTCGCCGAGGTGGACGATCCGGTCGCCCTGGTTCGCGACCACGATCGCCGCGAACTCCTCGGGCTGGGTGAGGTCACCGCGGGTATGGACCGAGAACTCGCGCCCCTTGCCCTCGATCCGTCCCGAGGGCACCTCGGCGTTCTGACCCTGGAGCGCCTGCTTCACGTCGGCCACGGTCACGCCGTAGGCCGCCAGACGCTGGGGGTCGAGCCACAGCCGCATCGCATACTTGCGCTGGCCGCCGATTTCCACCGCGGCCACTCCGGTGAGGCGCTGGAGCTTCTCCGAGAATACGTTGTAGGCGAAGTCGGAGAGCTCGAGCGTGCTGTAGCTCTGCCCGAACAGAGCCAGCCAGATGATGGGCTGGGCGTTCGAATCCTGCTTGGAGACGATCGGCTCGTCGGCGGTGGGAGGGAGCTGGCCGCGCACGCGCGAGACGCGATCGCGCACGTCGTTCGCCGCCTTGTCCACGTCGCGGTCGAGGTTGAACTCGACCGTGATGCTCGAGACCTGCTCCTGCGAGGAGGAGGTCAGGAGCTTCACGCCCTCGATGGTCGAGAGCTGCTCCTCGAGCACGTCGGTGATCTCGGTCTCGACGACCTGCGGGTTGGCGCCGCGGTAGAACGTGCTGACCGAGACGATGGGCGAGTCGGTCTGGGGGTACTCGCGCACCGGCAGGAAGGTGAACGACAGCGCCCCGAACAAAAGGATGCCGAGGCTCATGACCGTCGCCAGGACGGGGCGATGGATCGAGAGTTCGCTGAGCTTCACGGCTTGCGGCCCCCGCGCGCGGGCTTCGCCTTCACCGCAGCCTTGGACCCTCCGGCGCCCTTGGCGCTCGTGCCCGCGGCGACCTTGCCGCCGGCGGACGCGGCCGCCGCCTTGGGCGGATCCGTGGGCGCGGCCTTCGAAGCGCCGGGGCCGCCCGGGCCCCCGGGGCCTCCGGGTCCCCCGCCCATCATGCCGGCGGGAATCGGCATCACCTTGGCGCCTTCGAAGATCTTCTGGTGGCCGGCGGTCACGACGCGCTGGCCCGCTTCGAGTCCGTTGACGACCTCGACGCGGGAAGAGTCACGCAGCCCGAGCGAGACCGGTGTGCGCGCCACCGTGCTGTCGGCCTTCACGACATATACGAAGTTCTGGGTGCCCTCGGCGAAGAGCGCCTCGTCGGGCACGACCAGCGCGTTGGGGCGCTCGGCCAGGGTCACGGCCACGTTCGCCGACATGCCGGGCTTGAGCTTGCGGTTCGGATTCTTGACCCGGGCGGTGAGCTGGATGGTGCGCGAGGTGGCGTCCACCATCGGATCGACCACGCTCAGCTGCCCGCCGAAAGCCTCCCCCGGGTACGCCGGGGCGGCGATCTCGACCGGCACGCCAACCTTGAGATCGGGGGCGTAGCGCTCGGGCGCCGAGAAGCGCACCTTGACGTCGGTCACGCGCGCGACCTCGGTGATGACGTCGCCGGGGCGCACGTAGGCCCCGGGCGATACGCGCCGGCGGCCCACCAGGCCCGCCCAGGGCGCGCGGATGCGGGTCTTGGTCAGTTTCGTCTGGGCCTCGTCGTCGTTGGCCTGGGCGACCTTGAGCGCCGAGCGGATATCGTCCATCTCGGACGGTGAGATGACCTGTTGCGCGGCGAGCGCCTCGGCGCGGCGCGCACTGGCCTCGGCCTGCTCGCGCTGGGCCTGGGTGCGCTGGGCGACCGCCTTGGCCTCCCGATCGTCGAGCCGGGCGAGCAGCGCGCCCTGGCCGACCCAGGTGCCTTCGACGAAGGGCAGCGACCGCACCACGCCGCTCTCCTCGCTCGTCACCTCGATGCTCTCGTCGGCCTCGATGCCGCCCAGCGCCCGGAACTGCTCGCGGACGCGCTGCGGCTGGACCTCGGCGACCTCGACCGGCATCGGGGGCATCTTGAAGCCGCCCGCCCCGCCGGGACCGCCCGCTTTTGGGGCGCACGAGGCGAGCAGCGCGAGCATCAGGATCGGGGCCGTGAAATGCGTCAACTGCCGCGTGGCAACGCGGATGGGGATCGGGTTAGGGGAGCGCATAGGCTTCTTAGGATAGCTGAGTGACGGAAAAGGTGCACAGCGTTTCTACCCTCCCCGGCCGCGTTCGGCGACCCGGGCGCCGCGCCCGTCGCGGCGGGTCCGTCAAGGCCCGGGCCGCCTCGCGAGCAGCCGGGCCACGATCGGGCCGGCCTTGGGCTCGGGCTCCTCGTAACGCACGACCGTGAGCCCCGGAAAGGCGGCGGCCAGCTCCCCCGGCTCGAACAGGAAGCGAGGGCTCTTGGGCCGGCCGAAGCGTTCCTGCCCCCGGCGGTAGGTTTCGTAGACCAGCCACCCGCCCGGGGCCAGCGCGCGCTCGATCGCGGGCAGGAGCGGGCGGTGGAGGAAACGGAACACGACCAGCATCCGGTAGCGCGCGACCGGGAGCGCGAGATCATGCCGCTCGAGATTCGCGACCACGGCCCGGATCGCGACCCCGTTGCGGCGCGCGAGCGCCGTGGCGCGCTCGAGGGCCTCGGGCGCCTGGTCCCAGGCCTCGACCTCCCAGCCCTGGAGAGCGAGGAACACGGCCTCGCGTCCCGAGCCGGCCGCCAGGTCGGCCGCAGGCCCGCGCGTCGCGCCCGCCGCCGCGATGATCCCGGGCATCACTTCGGCGAGGAACGGCGCCGGTCGCCACAGCCGGGCCGCCGGCGCGCGATCGGCGTGGCCGCCCGGCAGGCGCCCGAGCGGCACGTCGAGCCACGCCACGTCGCCGTAGCCCATCGCCTCGAGCGCGGCGGCCCCGGCCGCCGACTCGAGCGGATCGTCCGCGACCACGAGCACCGCCTGCTCGCGCGCCGGCAGCTCGGCGCGGCGCGCGAGCAGCTCGGGGCGCGGCAGGTGCCCGCTGCCCGCGAGGTGCCCGGCCGCGAACTCGGCCTCGCCGCGCACGTCGAGGAGCACCCCCCGGCCGGGCGCCTGCTCGGCCAGGGATCCGACGCGGCGCACGCGGAAGCTCAGCTCACGATCGGCAGCTCGCAGCAGTCCCCGCCCGGGATCGGACGGCCGTGCGGGCAGCGTCGCGGGTGGCTCAGGAAGGCGCAGATGCTGTCGGTCACCTCGGGGTCGATGATGTGCTCCATGCGGCAGGCCGCCACCTCGACCTCGGCCTCGGGCAGGTGCATCGCCGAGCTGAACAGCACTTCGGCGAGGCGGCGGCGGCGCACCAGATCGCGCGCTCGCTCGCGGCCGCGGGGGGTGAACTCGATGCGAGCGCCGCTCTGGACCACCAGCCCGCTCTCGGCCATGCCGAGCAGCGTGCGCCGATTGTCCACCACGTCGGGCACCTTGATGCGCCGCGGCTCGGGAATGCGCGTCTCCTCCTCGAGCGACCACATCTGGACCAGCACCTCGTCGTAGCGTCGCTCGACCTCCCAGCCCGGCACCGTGAGGTCGGTGAGCTGGCCGTGGTGGAGCTCGACGCGGCGATCGGCGAGCGTGCCGACGCGCGCGGCGTGGGTCACCGTGACGATGCTGCGGCCCTCGGCGTGGAGCTCCTGGAGCATCTCGAGGACGCAGTCCTCGTTCGCGGCGTCGAGGTTGCCGGTGGGCTCGTCGGCGAGGATGAGGCGCGGCTGGTTGATGAGCGCGCGCGCGACGCACACGCGCTGCTGCTCGCCGCCCGAGAGCTGGGCGGGCAGGTGGTGCGCCCGGTCGGCGAGCCCGACCCGCTCCAGGGCGGTGCGCGCCTCACCGGCGTCCGCGATCGAGTGATAGTGCTGGGCGACCATGACGTTCTCGAGCGCCGTGAGGTAGGGGAGCAGGTGGAACTGCTGGAAGATGATGCCGACCTGCTCGCGCCGATAGCGCACGCGCTCCCCCTCCGGGAGCGGCGCGATGTCCACGCCGTCGACCAGGATGCGCCCCGCGGTCGGACGGTCGAGCGCCCCGAGCAGGTTGACGAGCGTGCTCTTGCCCGAGCCCGAGGGTCCCATGACCGCGAGCCACTCGCCGGCGCGAATCTCGAGATCGACGGCGTCGAGCGCCCGGAGCGCGTCGTAGTGGCGCGAGACGGCCAGGAGCTCGACCCGGGCTCCGCGTGCGGGCGTGCGGGTCATCTCACTCCCCCTTGAGCGCGCTGGCGGGCTCGACCCCGAGCGCGAGCCGGATGGGCCCGAGGCTGGCGAGGCCGGCGGTCAGGAGCGCGAGACCGATCACGATCGGCGGCACGTCCCAGCCGATCGCCACGGCCGAGAAGAACACGCGCCGGCCGATGATCTCGGCGAAGCACACCCCCAGCAGCCAGCCCGCGATCCCGCCCAGCAGGCCGATGACGAGCGACTCGCCCACGAGCTGGCGCACGATGTCGCGCGGGCCCGCGCCCAGCGCCTTCATGAGCGCGATGTCGCGCCGCCGCTCGAGCGCGAGGTCGGTGAGCGTGCCGAAGGCGCACAGCCCGGCGGCGATGAGCGCCGCCGCGGTGACGAGCGCCATGAGCCGGCGCATGCGCGAGAGCAGCCCGGCCTCGGTGCCCGAGAGCGCGTGGAGCACGAGCGCCCGCATCCCGCCCCCGGCCTCGAGCCGCCGCACCGCGCCCGCGGGATCCTGGCCGGCGCCGAGGCGCGCCTGGACCAGGCTCGCCCGGCCGGGGAGATCGCTCAGCGCCTGCGCGTCCGCGAGCGGGATCCACAGTGACTCCTCGTCGGGGCCGCCCGCGACCAGCACCTCGCCGATCTCGAGCGTGAGCCGGCGATCGCTTCCGGGCAGGGCGAGCTCGATGGTCCGGCCGGGGGCGAGGCTCAGGCGCCGCATCAGCCGCCGTCCGATCATCGCGCGGGCCGCGGGGCCGGCGGGCATCGCCGCGGCCGGGGCGCCCTCGAAGGTCCATGCGGGGTGGAGCCTGCGCGCCGCGTCGAGATCGGCGCCCACGACCTGGAGCGGCCGCCCCTGCTCGGTGGCGACGAGATAGAGGAGCGGGGCGCCCTCGAGGCCCGCCGCCGCGAGCCGCCGCCGCGCGTCGGCGACGTCGAGGTACTCGCCGGCCACACCCGGAAGCGGCGCCGCCGCGCTCGCGGTGCCCTCGGGCACCAGGAGCAGGTTGGGCCCCAGCACGCGCAGCTCGCGCGACAGCTTGCGCGACACGTCGTTCGAGACGTGGAGCAGGGCCGCGGCGACCGAGCTGCCGATCGTGAGCGCCGCGACCGCGAGTGCCACCGTGCCGCGCCGCCGCCACAGCGCGGTGCCGAGCAGCCGCGCTTCGAGGCGGAAGCGTCCGGGACGGGCACCGCGGTGCCGCAGGCCTTCAGCCACGGAGCGCCACCGCGGGATTGATGCCGAGTGCCAACCGCAGCGGCCCGAGCGTGCCGAGCAGCGCCACGACCAGCGAGAGCACGAGAGCGACCGGGAGGAGGAGCGGCTCGGCGGCGTGCGAGGCGCCGAAGGTCTGGCCGCGCACCGCGGCGGCGCCGGCGCTCCCGAGCACCCAGCCGAGCAGGCCGCCGGCGAGCGAGACCAGCGCGGTCTCGCCCAGGAGCAGCACGGCGATGGCGCGCGGCGTGGCGCCGAGCGAGCGCAGCAGGGCGAGCTCGACCCCGCGCTCGACGACGGTCGCGGTCGTGGTCGAGAACAGCCCGAGGATCGAGGCCGAGAGGGCCGCGAGCGCGAGCAGGAGGAGCAGCAGGTTGAGCCGGCCCACGACCCGCCCCTCGCCCGCCACCATCTCGGAGGCGGGCAGCACCTCGGCGCCGTCGAGGCGCCCGGCGAGGTCGCGCGCCACGACCTCGGGATACGCGGTGCACATGTAGCGCTCGTAGCCCTTGGGATCGCGCGCCGGATCGGGCGCGGGCGTGCCGGGATCGCTGCGCACCAGGGCGCTCAGCCACACCCGGTCGATGCCGCCGCGGCCGGCGAGGCCCTGGACCTGGGCGAGCGGGGCCCAGGCCTCGCGATCCTCGAAGCCGCCCGCGCGCACGATGCCGGTCACGACCCACGCGGCGCGCGCGCCACCGCCGGACGCCGCCCCCGCCGCGGGCTCGACGCTCAGGCGCGCGCCCACACGCGCCCCAAGCCTGGTGGCGAGGTCGCGCCCGAGCGCCAGCTCGGCGGCGTCTTCGCGCGGCCAGCGGCCCTCCACGGTCCAGCGTGGCCGCAGGTGGGCGAGACCGGTGTGCCAGATGCCGTCGTCGGTCGCGACCGGGCGATCGAACCAGGCGCCGATGAGCCGCGCGGGGGTGCCGCCCACGCGCGCCTCGAGGGTGAGCTCGGGTGCGGCCTCGAGCACGTTGTGCTTCCAGAACGAGCGCTTGAGCGCGGGCACCGCCGATTCGGCGAGCGACAGCCCGGCGCGCGCGGGGCTCACGCCCGCCCCGCCCAGGTCGAGCGGCCAGGTCGCCCCGGCCGGCAGCACGACGAAGTTGGGTCCGGCCGCGCGCAGCGAGCGCGCGAGGTCGTCGCCGACCTCGAGCGCCAGGGTGGCGAGCGCCACCGCGACCGAGACGCCGAGGGTCACCGCCATGAGCGCGAGCGCCACCCGGGCGCGGCGCGCGCGCATCGAGGCGCCCACCATGCGCGCGAGCACTAGCGACCCGAGAGGCGCGGCAGCGCCGCGGCGAGATCGCGCTCGCTCACCGTGCAGCGGCCGCCGTCGAGCGCGTGGGGGAGCGGGATGGGATTGCAGCCGCCGGTCTGGCCCAGCGAGGTCAGCACGATCGGCGAGGTGCAATTGCGGCAGATGACGGCACCGCCTTCCTCGAAGTAGCCCTTGTCGCCGCAGATCTCGCAGGCGTCGAAGCAGGTGCGGATCTCGCCGCCCACGCGCACCGCGAAGAAGCGCACCGGTCGCGCGACCCCGCTGCGCGGATCGGTCACGGCGACCTCGTAGAAGTGAAGCCGGCCGTCGGCGAGCACGTGCGGATCGAACCCGGCGCCGCCCTCCCCGAGGGCCAGCGGCTCGGCCGGCGCGCGGGCGGGCAGGTGCGAGCTCTGGACGAAGGCGGTCGCGAGCAGGCCCACGACCGCCAGCGCGACCATGCCGGTCCAGCGCCGCCGTGATCCCTCGCGGGCGCGGCGCGCGCGCTCGAGTCGCGCCTCGGGTCCGGCGGCCGGGGCGTCGGCGGGCGCGGGCGCCGCGGCCGGGCGTGCGCCCGGGCCGAACAGCAGCCAGAACGCCGCGAGCGCCACGGTCAGGGTGAAGAGCAGCAACTCGTTCTTGACCAGCGGCCCGATGAGCGCCATCTCGGAGCGGCTCGAGGGCAGGATCTGGGCCTCGGACAGCTCGTGGAGTCCGCCGATGAGGAGCTGGAGCGCGATGAGGAGCAGCACCGCCGAAGTGAGGGAGAAGAAGGGCTTGAGCGCGACCTTGAGCGTGCCGCGCGCGAACAGCACGCCGAACGCCACCGCGAGCACCAGGCCGGCGAGTGCCCCGAGCCAGCGCCCCACCCCGGCGCTGTTGAAGCCGGCGGCGGAGAGGAACACCGCGGTCTCGACCCCTTCGCGGAACACCATGCCGAAGGCGAATACGAAGAGCCCGAGCGATCCGCCCGAGCCCGACCGGGTGGCGCGCGCGAGTCCGCCCTCGATCTCCTCGCGCATGCGCGGGGCGCTGCGCCACATCCACCACACCAGCGCCAGGACCAGGACCGCACCCACCAGCATCGCCACGCCCTCGGCCAGCTCCTGATTCCAGGTGAGGCGGGCGGCGGCCACCGCCACGCCGGCCGAAGCGACGAGCGCCACCCCCGCGCCGGCGAACAACGCGCCGCGCAGCCGCGACAGGCCGCGGCGCTCGAGCAGGGTGAGGGCGATGGCGAGCACCAGCGCGGCTTCGACTCCTTCACGCAGGGTGATGACGAGCGCTTCGAACATGGGTCGGGGCGGGGCCTCGGGTCAGGCGCCGGAACGGCGGGCGCGGGGAGCGGAGGGAGCGGGGCGCACCAGGCGCTCGGTGGCGAGCGTCTGCTTCCACGCCTGGCAGAAGCGCGGCGCGCAGAAGCCGAACGCGCGCTCGTTGAGCGCGTAGAGCTGGCTGCGCCCGGCGCGGCGCACGCGCACGATCTCGAGGTCGCGC
This sequence comes from Candidatus Eiseniibacteriota bacterium, assembly GCA_041498315.1. Lineage (GTDB taxonomy): Bacteria > Eisenbacteria > RBG-16-71-46 > RBG-16-71-46 > RBG-16-71-46 > JBGQIE01. The sequence goes on along the minus strand of JBGQIE010000019.1, from coordinate 1,237 downwards.
AGGATGCGCAGCTGGTGGGAGACCGCCGACTGCGAGGCGCCCAGCGCCTCGGCCAGCTCGCTCACGCACAACTCCTCGAGCGAGAGCGCATAGACCATCTTGCTGCGGGTCGGATCGCCGAGGGCGCGGTAGGTGCGCGACAGGCGCGCGACCTGGTCGTGATCCTCGAGGGCGCGGCGGATGCGCTCGGTGCGCGCCGTACCCGGGGCGGCCGGGCCGCGCGCCGCGACGCGGCGGGCGCGCGAACGAATACTTGAAGAAACGCTCATACATTGCATCGTCGGCGATAGGCCGCGAATGGTCAAGCGGGAGGTGGGCGGACCGGCGGCCGCACGCGCCCGGGCCGCGCGGCCGTTGACGCTCCGCGCGACGGACGCCATACTTCGGGCCGGCCCGACGGGCTCGGGAACGGAGGAGCGCGAATCCATGAAATGGCCGGCGGCCGTCCCGCTGCTGCTCGTGATCGCCGCGCATCCCGCCTCCGGCGCCCTCCCCGTGCGGCAGGCGGCGGCGCTCGCCGCGCACGCCGACTCCATGATGGCGCGCAACACGATCGACACCCGCCGCACCGCGCTGCGCGATCTCGAGCAGGCGACCCTGCTCGATGCCGGCAATCCCGAATACGAGCTCGCGCTCGCCCGCGCCTACTACCAGTGCGGATTCCTCAAGAGCGCGCGCCTGCGCTTCGAGCGCGTGACCCGGCTGGCGCCCGCCGAGGCGGCCGGGCGCTTCGGCCTGGGGCAGGTGTGGCGGCGCGACTGGCTCAAGTACCTGGAGCGCGCCTCGCTCGACCGCGCAGTCGAGAACCTGTCCTGGTCGGCCCGCCTCAAGCCGGGCGCCTGCGACGCCTGGCTGCTGCTCGCCCCGCTCCTCATCGAGCAGGGCGAGGAGCGGGCCGCGGCGTCCGCCGCGGCGCGCGCCCTCGAGGCCGATCCGGCGCGGCCCGAGGCGCTGCTCGCGACCGCCTACACGTCGTGGCGCCTGGGCGACATCGGGCGGGCCGACAGCGCGTTCGCGAGCGCGATCCCGCGGCTGCGGCGCAGCGTGCGCGATCGCTTCGAGGACATCGCGCCGGTCGCGAGCCCTGAGGACACCGCCGAGCTGCGCCGGCTGCCCCCGGCCCGCCAGGCCGAGTTCCTGCGCCGCTTCTGGAAGCAGAACGATCCCGATCCGGTGACGCGCGAGAACGAGGCCCAGCTCGAGTACTGGTCGCGCGTGTCCCAGGCCTATTTCCTGT
>JBGQIE010000018.1:0-26763 GCA_041498315.1 Candidatus Eiseniibacteriota bacterium | reverse complement strand
CGCTCGGCCGCCTCGGCCTCGACCTGCGCCTGCTCGCGGCGGGCGCGCAGCCCGGCCCAGCGCTCGCCGGCTTCGCGCTGGCGCTCCGCGACCTCGGCGAGCCGCCGTCCCATGCGCTCGGCCTCGCCGGCCGCCTCGTCCGCGCGCCGAATGAGACCGGCCGCGCGCTCGCGCAGCAGCACGACCTGCTGCTCGGCCCGGCCGCGCTCGTCCTCGCGGTCGCGCAGCCCGCCCTGGGCCGCCGACAGCTCGCGCTCGACCTCGAGCAGCGCGAGCTTGCGGTCGTTGAGCCGGGCCTCGATGCGCCCGATCTCGCCCGCCAGGCCCTCGCGATGCACCGCCTCCTCCTGCCACTGCTCGCGCACCTCGGACTCGCGCCGCTTGAGCCCCTCGACGCGGCCCGCCGTAAGCGCCAGGTCGAGGTCGCGGATCTCGTCGCGCAGCCGCTGGTAGCGGCGTGCCCTGCCGACCTGGCGGGCGAGCGAGCGCAGCTCGCGCTCGAGCTCGAACACGATGTCGTTGAGCCGGGTGAGGTCGATGTCGGTGGCGTCGAGCTTGTTGAGCGCCTCCTTCTTGCGCGCCTTGTACTTCGTGATGCCCGAGGCCTCCTCGAACAGGAAGCGGCGGTGGCCCGAGTTGTCGGACAGGACGTGGTCCACCATCGAGCGCTCGATGACCGAGTAGGCGTGGCTGCCCATCCCGGTGTCGAAGAACAGGTCGCGGATGTCGCGCAGGCGGCACGGCGCCTTGTTGAGGAAGTACTCGGAGACGCCGGAGCGGAACACGCGGCGCGAGATCGTCACCTCGGAGAACTCGGTCGGCAGGATGCCGCGGTCGTTCTTGAAGGTGAGGTGGACCTCGGCGAGGTTGAGCGGCTTGCGGGTCGGGCAGCCGTTGAAGATCACGTCTTCCATCGAGTCGCCGCGCAGCGTCTTGGCGCTCTGCTCGCCCATCACCCAGCGGATGGCGTCGGAGACGTTGGTCTTGCCGCAGCCGTTCGGGCCGATGACGCCGGTGATCCCGGTGCCGAACAGCAGCTCGGTCTTGTCGACGAACGACTTGAATCCCTGTAATTCGATCTTATTGAGGAACATCCCTGTACCTCGCTCGCGCCTCGAGACCCTTGCTGCTCACCATGCGCGGCCCAGCGCCTCGGCCGCCTCTCGGATGTCGTCGTCGCTCAGGGTCCGCACGTCGAGCCTGAGCCTGCCCTCGCGAATGTAGCCGATGACCGGCGGGTCGGCCCCGCGCGCCCGCGCGTCGAGCTCGTCGGCCGTCCGGCCCGGCATCTCGACTGCGACCACCCAGCCCGGCAGCCGCACCAGCGGCAGCGAGCCCCCTCCGACCTCGCCCGAGCCCGGCTCAACCGTGAGCCGCGCCGCGGGCAGGCGGCGCTCCAAGCCGGCTGCCAGCTCGCGCGCGCGGCGCTCGAGCCCCGCGGCGTCCGCCTTCAGCATGGCGAGCGCCGGAATCTCTCGTGCCGCGCGCTCCGGGTCGGCGTAAGCCGGGAGCGTGGCCTCGAGCGCCGCCAGGGCCAGCTTGTCCATCCGCAGCGCCCGCGCCAGCGGATCGCGGCGGATCTTCTGGATCACCCGGCTTCGCCCCAGCACCAGCCCCGCCTGGGTCGCGCCCAACAGCTTGTCCCCCGAGAAGGTAACGACGTCGCAACCCGCGGTCAAACTTTCTCTCACCGTGGGCTCGCGTTCGAGGCCGAACCTGGACAGGTCCACGAGCGCCCCGCTGCCGAGGTCCTCGGCCAGGATCACGCGGTGGCGCCGCGCGAGCCCGGCCAGCTCGGAGAGGGTGGGCCGGGCCGTGAACCCCGCGATGCGGAAGTTGCTCGGGTGGACCCGCAGGATCGCCGCCGCCCGGGGGTGGCGCGCGAGGGCGCGCTCGTAGTCCCTGAGATGGGTGCGGTTGGTGGTCCCGACCTCGACCAGCACGGCGCCGCTCTTCTCCATGATCTCGGGGATGCGGAACGAGCCGCCGATCTCGACCAGCTCGCCGCGCGACACCACCACCTCGCGCCCGGCGGCGAGCGCCGAGAGGGTCACGAGCAGCGCGGCTGCCCCGTTGTTGACCGCGAGCGCCGCCTCGGCGCCGGTGAGGCGGGTGAGCCAGCGCTCCACCCCGGCGCCGCGCTCCCCGCGCTTTCCGGTGTCGAGGTCGAACTCCAGGCTCGAGTAGCCGCGCGCCACCTCGTCGAGCGCCGCGCGGGCGGCGGCCGAAAGCGGGGCGCGGCCGAGGTTCGTGTGGAGCACCACCCCGGTGGCGTTGAGCACCCGCCGCAGGGTCCGCCGGTGCCCGGCGCCGGCGCGTGCCGCCGCACGTTCGGCCAGCGTGTCCTGGGCCGGGGCCGGCCCTCCCTTCTTCAGGCGCGCTCGCTCCTCGGCCAGCTCGGCGCGACAGGCTTCCACCACGAGCAGGCGCGGAAGCTCTTGCAGGGAGCGAACAAGCACCGGGTGGCGCAGCAGCGCGTCCACCGCCGGCAGGGCACGCATGCGGGAGCGGGAGGGCATGGCGGGTGATTCTAGCCGCGCGCGGGGCCGGGGGCCAGCTTCGAAAATCCGGTTTAGTGGGCCACCCATAGGGACTTCCGGCCGCGAGCACTCCCCAGAAGCGGCTCATGCGCACCCCTCCACAGGCCGAAAATCCAAGATGCGGCCACACCCCCGGCCCCCACCCGGGACGCATCCACGACAGGGAGGTCACCCGATGACCCGATCCCCGGGTCTGGATCACGCATGCCCATGATGGCCCCGCTCAGGCGGGCGGCCTCCGGCCTGCGCTTCCGCGTGCTCATCGTCCTCACGGCGGGCATCCTGTTCGTGGGGCTGGGATTCGAAATCCTGCTCTTCACCCTCACCCGCGGCTGGCTCTACCAGGAGCTCGACTTCCGCAGCCAGTCGTACGCGGGGCTGCTCGCCGAGCGCAGCCTGGGAGCGCTCCTGGCCGGCGACTCGCTCACGCTGCGCAGCGAGATCGAGCACGCCGACATGGGGGTCGATGTCGTGGGGACCGCGATCTACAGCGCCGACGGCCGGGTGATCGCGGCCTCCCAGGGGCTCTCGGGACTCTGGGTCGAGGCCGGCCCGCCCCCCGGCGGGATCCGCGCCAAGCACTCGGCGCTGGTGCGCCAGCGTCACCTCGAGGACCAGGACCTGATCGAGGTCATCGCCCCGGTCGTGCGGCGCACGCTGGTGCTCGAGCCCGGCGCGGCGGGGTCGGACACCGCGCTCGCGCACCCCGTCATCCGGCGCCAGCACGTGGGCTGGGTGCGGGTGGTCATGTCGCCCGAGCGGCTCGAGCAGTCGGTCAAGACCGCGGCCCAGCTCGGCCTCATCGTGCTGCTCATCGCGATCGTCCTCGGGCTGCTGGGGATCTCGTGGCTCGGCCGGCTGATCGTGCGGCCGCTGCGCGAAGCGAGCGGGCTCGCGCGCGAGATCGCCGCCGGACGGCTCGACCGCCGCCTGCCGGTGCGCGGCAACGACGAGTTAAGCCAGCTCGCCGAGGCCATGAACACCGTGGCCACGGCGCTGTTCGAGGCGCACCAGCGGATCGAGACCGAGTCGAACGCGTTGCGCACCGCGAGCCGCGCGGTCATGGCGATCGCGCGCGGCACGCGCACCAGCCGCGATCCCGGCGCCATGTTCGGCGTGGTCGCGACCGAGCTCAAGCGCGTCACCGGCTGCGACGCGGTGGCGCTCGCGGTGCCGGGCGCGGCCGACCGCACGCTCCAGTTCGCCCACTTCGATCCGCCCGCCCCCTGGGGCGGGCTCGAGCCCGGCACCCGGCTCGAAAGCGAGGTGCTGCTCAACCTGCGCGTCCCGGACGGCTCGGGAGCGCGCCTGGCCCTCGACAGTGATGAGGACCTGATGTCGCACGGCCTCGCCCGCGATGGCTTCCGCTCCGCGATGCTGGTGCCGCTCATCCTCGAATCCGGTCCCCAGGCGGTGCTGCTGCTGGCCTCGAAGCAGCTCAAGGCGTTCCCGCCCGGGAAGGCGGACGTCGTGGCGGGGCTCGCGACCCATCTGTCGGCGGCGCTCCACGTCGCGCTGCTCAACGACCAGCTCCAGAGCGCCATCGAGGAGCTCCAGCGCACCCACGAGTACCTGGTCCAGTCCGAGATGCTGCGCGTCGCGGGCGAGATGGCGACCGGCGTCGCGCACGAGTTCAACAACCTGCTGGGCTCGGTGCTGGGCCGCGCCCAGCTCCTCAACCTGCGCATCGGCGCCGGCAATCTCACCCAGGAGGAGCTCGTCAGCTCGCTGCGCGTCATCGAGCGCGCCGCGCTCGACGGCAGCGAGGTCGGGCGGCGCCTGCGCCAGTTCGGGCGCGGTACCAGCGCCGTCGATCCTGAACCCGTCGATCTCGACCGCGTGCTGCTCGACGCCATCGAGTTCACGCGCCCGCGCTGGGAGAACGAGGCCCACGTCACCGGCCGGCGCATCGAGGTCGCGAGCGAGTCGTGGTCGGGCGCCTGCGTCATGGGGCACAGTAACGAGCTGCGCGAGGTGTTCACGAATCTGATCCTCAACGCCGTGGACGCCCTGCCCCAGGGCGGCACCATCCGCCTGGCCACCAGCTTCCGCGGCGATCGCGTGCTGGCGCGCATCCAGGACGACGGCCTGGGCATGGACGAAGACACCCGCCGGCGGCTGTTCGAGCCCTTCTTCACAACCAAGGGCGAAGGCGGCTCGGGGCTCGGGCTCTCGGTCGCCTACGGCATCCTCAAGCGGCACGGCGCGACGATCGAGGTCGAGAGTCAGCTCGGCCAGGGCACGACGATCGAGATCCTGTTCCCGCGCGCGAAGGAGGCGGCCCACGAGGACGTCGTGCAGCCCGCGCCGGAGCTGGGGGAAAACCCGATGCGGGTACTGGTCGTGGACGACGATCAGGGGGTGCGCGAGGTGCTGCGCGACATGCTCCTGGCGCTCGGCCACCAGGTCACGGAATTCAGTTCGGGCGAGGAGGCGCTCCAGAGCTACCGGGTGGGCCTGTACGACCTCATCCTCACCGACCTCGGCATGCCCGGGGTCACGGGCTGGAAGCTGGCGCAGTCGGTGCGCGAGCTGGACCGGCGGGTGACGATCTCGTTCGTGACCGGCTGGGGCGACGAGGTGCGGCCCGAGACCATCGAGCGCGCCGGCGTGGACCACGTCATCACCAAGCCGTTCACGCTCGAAGAGGTGGTCGCGGTGACGCGGCTCGCGGCCGAGCGCGGCGCGCGTGCCCGGGACGCTGACCCCGGGACGTTGCGCCCGGCCGCCTAGGCTCCGTCCCAGTCCGCCGCGGTGTCGCCGGCGGCCTACCCGCCCAGGTAGGCCCGCTTGACCTCGTCGTTCTCGAGCAGGTTCGCGGCCCGGTCCTCGAGCCGCACCCGGCCGGTCTCGAGCACGTAGCCGCGCCCGGCGACCGAGAGCGCCATGTGGGCGTTCTGCTCGACCAGCAGCACCGTGACCCCGGCGCGGTTGATCTCGACGATGGTCTTGAAGATCTCGCGCACCAGGAGCGGCGCGAGCCCGAGCGAGGGCTCGTCGAGGAGCAGCAGCCGCGGCCGCGACATGAGCGCGCGGCCGATCGCCAGCATCTGCTGCTCGCCTCCCGAGAGCGTGCCGGCGTTCTGCCGGCGCCGCTCGAGGAGCCGCGGGAACAGCGCGAACACCCGCTCGCGGTCGGGGGGGATCGCGGCGCGGTCCTTGCGGCGGTAGGCCCCGAGCTCGAGATTGTCCTCGACCGTGAGGTTGGCGAAGATCATGCGCCCTTCGGGCGACTGGGAGATGCCCAGCCCCACGATCTCGTGGGGCGGCACGCGCGTGATGTCGCGGCCCTCGAACAGCACCCGGCCGGAGCGCGCGCGCACCAGTCCCGAGATGGTGCGCAGCAGGGTGGTCTTGCCCGCCCCGTTGGCCCCGATCAGGGTCACGATCTCGCCCTGCTCGGCCTGCAGCGCGAAATGCTTGAGCGCGTGCACGGCGCCGTAATAGACCTCGAGGGCCTCGACCTGGAGCAGCATCTCAGGCCCCGGCGCCCAGGTCGGCCTGCACGTCCTCGCCCAGGTAGGCCTCGATGACCGCGCGGTCGGTCCGGATCTGGGCCGGCGTGCCCTCGGCGATCTTGATCCCGTAGTCGAGCACCGCGATGCGCCGGCAGATGCCCATGACCACCCGCATGTCGTGCTCGATGAGCAGGATCGTGAGCTCGAAGCGCCCGCGCAGATCCTCGATCACGCGCATGAGGTCGTCGCTCTCCTGGGGATTGAGGCCCGCCGCGGGCTCGTCGAGCAGCAGCAGCTGCGGGCGCCCGGCGAGCGCGCGGGCGATCTCGAGCCGGCGCTGCTGCCCGTAGGGCAACTCGGCCGCCGGGACGTCGGCCCACGCCGAGAGCCCCATGAGCTCGAGCAGCGCGCTCGCGCGTTCCTGCATCTCGCGCTCGTCGCGGACGAAGGCACCGGTGTGAAACACCGCGTCGAAGATCCCGGCCCGCGCGTGCTGGTGCTCGGCGATGCACACGTTGTCGCGGCAGCAGCGCGAGCTGAACAACCGGATGTTCTGGAAGGTGCGTGTGATCCCGCGCCGCGCGATCGCGTGCGGGCGCAGGCCCTGGATCGGACGCCCCTGGAGCAGGATGCGCCCGTTCGTGGGCGTGTACCCGCCGGTGATGAGATTGAACACCGTGGTCTTGCCCGCGCCGTTGGGGCCGATGAGCCCGACCAGCTCGCCGCGGCCCACCTGGAGGGTGAGGTCCGAGACCGCCTTGAGCCCCCCGAACTGCATCGTCACGTGATCGAGCTCGAGCAGGACGTCGCTGCTCATGAGGCCCCCTTCGTGGCCGGGGCGGCCGGGGCGGCCGGGGCCGGGGCCGCCGGCCCACCCGGGCGGCGGCGCCACGGCAGGCGCAGCTCGCGGCTGCCGAGCAGGCCCTGGGGGCGCGTCACCATGAGCACGATGAGCATGAGCGAGTAGATGACCATGCGGTACTGCTGGACCGGGCGCAGCACCTCGGGCAGGAGGGTGAGCACGATCGCCGCGAGCACTGATCCCGAGACGCTGCCGAGCCCGCCCAGCACGACCATCGCGATGACCTCGATGCTGCGCAGGAAGGTGAACGAATCCGGGCTCGCGACCGAGAGCAGGTGGACCGACAGGCCGCCCGCCACCCCGGCGAAGAAGGCGCCGATCACGAACGCGAACACCTTGTAGGCGGTGGTGTTGACCCCGAGCGCCTCGGCCGCCACCTCGTCGTCCCGGATCGCGAACAGCGCGCGTCCGTGGGTGCTGTTCGCGAGGTTCACGCTCAGCAGGATGACCGCCGCCACGACCAGGAACACCCAGAAGAAGTTGACCCAGCCCGGGATCCCCGAGAGCCCGAGCGCGCGCCCGGTGATGTCGAGGTTCTGGATCACGACCCGGATGATCTCCCCGAAGCCGAGGGTCACGATCGCGAGGTAGTCGCCGCGCAGCCGCAGCGACGGCAGCCCCACCAGGTAGCCGGCGACCGCCGCCAGCGAGCCGCCGAGCAGCAGCGCGACCAGCAGGGCCAGGCCCTGGGCGAGCGGCGCCGGCACGCCCGCGGCCTCGAGCCCCGCGACCCACACCCGCCCGACGTGAAGCGAGAACACCGCCGAGGTGTAGGCCCCGACCGCCATGAAGCCCGCATGCCCGATCGAGAACTGCCCGGTGAACCCGTTGACCAGGTTGAGCGACACCGCGAGGATGACGTTGATGCCGCACAGCATGAGCACGCGGAACACGTAGGGGTTCAGCATCCGGGCGAGCACCAGGTCGAGGCCGGCGAGCACCGCGAGCGTGATGATCAGGGTCAGGACGCGTTTCATCTCACACCTTCTCGGCGGTGTGCTTGCCGAGGATGCCGGCGGGGCGCACGAGCAGGATGACGATGAGCAGGATGAACGCGATCGCGTCGCGGTAGGTGGGCGAGAGGTAGCCCACGACCATCACCTCGGCGACCCCCATGACGAGGCCGCCCAGCACCGCTCCCGGGATGTTGCCGATCCCCCCCAGCACCGCGGCGACGAAGGCCTTGAGCCCGGGCAGGATCCCCATGTAGGGATCGATCTTGGGATTCTGGAGGGCGACCAGGACGCCCGCCGCGGCCGCCAGCATCGAGCCGACCAGGAAGGTGAAGGTGATGATGCCGTCGACCGAGATGCCCATGAGGGAAGCGGCGGTGTGGCTGAAGGAGACCGCGCGCATCGCCCGGCCGATGCGGGTGTGCATGACGACCATGCGCAGCACGAACATGAGCGCCACCGAGACCGCGAGGATGATGAGCTGCTGGTTCGAGATCGTGACGCCCCCTCCGAGCGAGAGGTTGCGCGCCGCCACGACCTGGGGGAAGAACTTGGGATCGGCGCCGAACAGCAGCAACCCGCCGTTCTCGAGCAGCAGGGACACGCCGATCGCGGTGATGAGCGCCGCGAGCCGCGAGGAGCGGCGCACCGGTTTGTAGGCGAGGCGCTCGATGAGCACCCCGACCAGGGCGCAGCCCGCCATGGCGACGAGCAGCACGATCAGGGCCTTGCCGGGGTGCGGGTCCTGCCCGGCGCCGATCGCGCGCGCCACGTAGTAGCCGAAGAACGCGCCCAGCATGTAGACGTCGCCGTGGGCGAAATTGATGAGGCGCAGGATGCCGTAGACCATCGTGTAGCCGAGCGCGATGAGCGCGTACACGCACCCCAGCGTCACTCCATTGACGAGCTGCTGGAGGAATTCGGACACGCGGCGGCCTTAAGGATTAATGGTCGTGTTGTAGACTTTCTTCCCGCCCTTGATCTCGAGCACGACCGCGGGCTTCGACGCATTGCGGTTCGCGTCGAGCGTGATGTTGCCGGTCACCCCCGGGAAGTTGGTGGTGGCGGCGATCAGGTCGCGCAGCTGCTTGCAGGCCGCCTTGCGCTCCGGCGAGCCCGCCCGGCTCGACGACAGCCCCTTGAAGACCTCGGGGGACTGCGTCGCCAGCTTGTCCATGCACTGGAACAGCACCACGCCGGCGTCGTAGGCGAGCCCGACGATCGCGTTGGGCTCCTGGCCGGCGTACTTCGCGGCGTAGGTCTTGAGGAACTCCTGGAGCCGCGGATCGGGGTTGTCGGCCGCGAAGTGGTTCGAGTAGTAGCAGCCTTCGAGCGCGGTGCCGCCGATGCCGATGAGCTGGTCGCTCTCCCAGCCATCGCCGCCCAGGATCGGCACCTGGATGCCGAGCTCGCGGGCCTGGCGGGCGATGAGACCGGCCTCGGTGTAGTAGCCGGGCAGGTAGATGGCCTGCGGGCCCTTGGCCTTGATCGCGGTGAGCTGGCTGCGGAAATCGGTGTCGCCGCTGCCGTACGACTGCTCGGTCACGATCTGTCCGCCCAGCGCCTCGAACGACTCCTTGTAGAACTGCGTGAGCCCGACGCTGTAGGCGTTCTTGTTGTCCGTGAGGATCGCGACCTTCTTGAGCGCCAGGTTCTGGGCGGTGAACTTGGCCATCACCGTGCCCTGGAACGGATCGATGAAGCACATGCGGAAGATGTAGTCGCCGACCTCGGTGACCTTGGGATTGGTCGAGGAGGGCGAGATCATCGGCACGCCGGCCTCCTGGCAGATCGGGGCGGCGGCGAGGCTGCGCCCCGAGGCCACTTCGCCGATCACGGCGAGCACGCGGTCCTGGTTGACCAGCTTCTGGACCACGGTCGCGGCCTCTTCGGGCTTGCCCTGGTCGTCCTCGACCACGACGCGCACCTTGAGCCCGCCGATCTTGCCCTGCTTCTGCGCCACCAGCTGGTCGAGCGCCAGCTCCATGCCGCGCTTGGTGGACTGGCCGAAGTCGGCGTCGTTACCCGTCAGCGACCCGTACTCGCCGACCACCAGCTCATCCTTGGCCGCACCGCCGCACCCGGCGGCGACAAGCGCCAGGCCCAGGACGAGACCGAAACCACTGCGCAGCCGTGTCCGTGAGGTCATGTGCGTCTCCACAGAAGGGTGGGGATGGGCTCTGACGACCCGCGAGGGGCCCTGAAGGTGGCGTGCCGAACCGGAAACAGGTAGCACGCGCGCGCGCGCCGAGGCAAGCCAAATGATTCTCGCGGCAGCGGTTGCCCGCGCGCGCGCGGCGGTGCTAGTGTGCGCGCGCATGAGACCCCAGGGATGCGGGCTCTCCCGCCACGGGCGTGCCCCGTGGCCGGCGCGCGCGCCGCGCGCCATCGCGGCCGCCATGACGCTGGCGCTGCTCGCGGGCTGCGCCGGCGTGGCCAAGCCGCCGGCGCCGCCACCCACGCCCCCGCGCCCCCGGCCCGGCTACGAGCGCATGGCGGACAGCCTCGCGGCCCTCGACCCGGCGGTCTTCCGCGGCAGGCGGATCGCGCTCGACCCCGGGCACGGCGGCTTCTTCCGGGGCTCGCTGGGCGTCCACGGCCTCACCGAGGCCGAGGTCAACCTCGGGGTCGCGCTCAAGCTGCGGGCCCTGCTGGTCGAGCGTGGCGCCCAGGTGCTGCTCACGCGCGAGGAGGATCGCGACTACCTCTCCCCCGCCGACAGCTCGCTGCGCGCCGATCTCGCGGAGCGCGTGCGCCGCGCGGCCGCCTTCGCCCCGGACCTGTTCGTCTCGATCCACCACAACGCCGACGCGGGCGGCGCCCACGACGTCAACGAGACCCAGACCTATTATAAGTTCGGTGACGACGGCCCCTCGCTCGATGCGGCCGAGGACGTCCACCGCGCCCTGGTCCACAACATCGGGATCGAGAAGAACAAGGTCGTGCCCGGGAACTACTTCGTGCTCCGGAACAGCGACGCCCCCGCGCTGCTCACCGAGTCGTCCTACCTCACGAACCCGGAGGTGGAGGCCCTGCTCACGCTCCCCGAGAAGCAGGAGCTCGAGGCCGAGGCGCTGCTCGTCGGCCTGGCGCGCTACTTCGGGCGCCGCCTGCCCGTGATCCGCGAGTTCGCCGCCCTCGATCCCGATCGTGGCCGGGCCGACAGCGTGTTCCGCGCCGGGCCCGGGCCCATGCTGCGCGCGCGCATCGAGGGGGCGTGCGACCGGGTCGAGCTCAGGCTCGACGGCGATCCGGTGCCGGTCACACGCCGTGACGACCTGGTCGAGTGGCGGCCCGACCGCCCGCTCGCGCCCGGCCCCCACCGCGCGCTGCTGCGCGCGCGCCTCGCGGGCCAGGGGGCCGCGCGCGACCGGGTCATCGGCTTCACGATCGCGCGTCCCGCCCGGCGCATCGCCTGGGAGGCGTTCCCGCCCGATCCGCCGGCGCGCGGCGGCCTGGTGGGCGTGCGCGTCCAGGTGCTCGACGCCTATGGCTTCGCGATCGCCGACTCGCTGCCGGTGCGGTTTCGCCCCGCGTGCGCGTGCGATCGTCCGGGCGAAACGCTGAGCGCGTTGCGCGACGGGGTCGCCTGGGGCTACCTCGAGGTCGCGCGCCAGCGCCCCGCCGCGTGCGCCACCCTCACCGGGCTCACCGTCGAGCTGCCCGGGACGCGCCTGGCCTCCGGCCCGTTCCCCGCCACCCGCGTGACGCTGCGCCTCGCGCGCCACGGAACCCCGCGCACGCGCGCGGCGTTTCTCGTGGTCGCGCCCGGCGACTCGGCGCTGGTCTCCGCCCCGGGCTCGCGCGACTTCGGCGCCGCGCGCAGCTGGATCAACCGCGACGGCTTCGCGCTCTTCCCGCTCGACAGCGCGGGGCGCGTTTCGATCCCGGCGCTCCCCGGCTACCGGCCGTGGGCCGGCGACTCGATCCTCGCCGGCGTGGGACTACCGCTGCGCTGGTCGGCGATCGCGGGCGGGGCGCTCGTGGGCCGGCGCATCGTGATCGACGCGGACGGCGGCGGCGAGGATCCGGCGGGCCAGGGCCCCTCGGGGACGCGGGCGGCGAGCCTCAACTTGGAATGCGCGCGCATCCTCGCCGGCTTCCTGGGCGCCGCCGGGGCCCAGGTCCAGCTCACGCGCGCCGGCGACCAGGCGATGTCCGAGGTGCAGCGCGTCCAGGCCGCCGAGGCGTTCCGCCCCGATCGCTTCATCCGCATCGGGCATCGCGCCGAGCCCGCGCGCCTCGGCTACTACTTCTCGAGTGCGGCGGGCCGGCGCTGGGCCGAGCGCAGCGCGCGCGAGCTCGAGCGGCTTGGCGCCGGGCTCCCGAGGATCGCCGAGGACGCCCAATACGCGCTCCAGCAGGTGTCGTGCACCGCGCTCTACGCCGCGCCCGCGCGCGTGGACAGCGCCGAGGCCGCCCTGCTCGCTCCGGGCGCGCTGCGCGCCGAGGCCTACGCCCTCTACCTGGCGTTGGCCCGCGAATGGGCGGGAGACGCCGACTGGCCGGCCGACTCGATCGAGGTTCGTGACGAGGCCGGGCGACCGCTGCCCGGGGTCGCGGTGCTGCTCGGCGGCGCGCTGGTGCTCGAGACCAACGCGCTGGGCCGGGCGCGCTTTGCCCGCAGCGAGCCCGGGCCGATCATGCTCGAGGCCCGGATCGGCGGCGCGACCACGCGCCGCGTTCTGCTAGACTCGGAACGAGGCGTGGTACTGGCCGGGCCCACCCCCCGCTGAACTCCCCCGTCGCGACCCGCTCGGGGCCACCCATGCTGCACGGATCCCACCAGTTCTATCTCGAACGCGCGCGCTTCGAGCGCCGCCTCTCGCTCATCACGGTCACCGTGTCGCTGGCGCTGCTGGGAGCGATGTGGCTCGCGGGGCTGCCCGAGGTACGCCGCCGGCTACCCATCGATGCGGAGCGCTTCGGATTCGAGGGCCGGGAGAACTACGTGCGCCGCATCATCCTCGAATCCGCCGGACCCCTGAACACCACGGCGGGCCGGGCGGTGACGCTGGTCCGCCAGTCGTCGTCCCGCGGCGGACGCACGGAGCGAGGCAGCTCGCGCTCACCCCAGGCCGTCCCGATCACGAGCACCCACCGTATCGGCCCGGGCGAATCGACGGAGTCGCTGATGGCGCGCGCGCGGGCCATCTATCGCACCGCGCCCGTGATCCAGTCCGAGGACCTCGTCATCGAGCAGCTCGTCAAGCCCCTCTACCCCGAGGATGCGCGCAACCGCAACATCGAAGGCAAGGTCGCGCTGGTGGCGCTGGTGGACACGACCGGGCGCGTCGCGAACGTGGACGTCATGGACAGCACCGGCGAGCGCCAGCTCGAGCGCGCGGCGGCCGAGGCGGTGTGGCAGTGCCGCTTCCGCCCCTATCGCGTGGCCGGCGAGGTCCACGAGGTGTACGCCGTGTTCCGCTTCGCGTTCCGGATCTACTGACCGGCGGTACGACTCAGCGCGCGAGCAGCAGGCGCAGCCCGACGGAGCCCAGCGCCACGGCCAGACCCACCAGGATCCAGCGCCCGTGGATGCGCGAGGAGAGCCAGGCACCCGCCTGCGCGCCCCCGATCACGCCGAGGGCCAGCGGCCCGATCCGGCCCAGGGAAGGCCACAGCGTCCCGGTCGCGGCGTGCACGACCACGGCGGCGAACACCACGATCGCGAGCACGAAGTGCGAGGTGGCGGTCGCCACGTGGACCGGGAAGCCGAGCAGGTAGGCCATCGCGGGCACGTGGATGATGCCGCCCCCGATCCCGAGCAGGCTCGAGACGAAGCCCACGCCCACGCTGACCAGCGCGCCGAGCCCGGTGCGCGGCGCGTAGACCTGCCGGGTGCCATCCGCCTCGACCAGGGTGCGGGCCCGGTCGGCGGGCGGCACGGGCAGGCGATGTCCGGGGCGGAGGAACACGAGCGCCGACGCCACGATCAGGGCCACCCCGAGCAGCGGGTCGAACACGCGCCGGTCGAGCCGGTGCGTGACGAACACTCCGAGGACGGCCCCCGGGAGCCCGGCGAGCGCGAACACCAGCCCGGCCCGATAGTCGATGCGGCGCATGCGCGCGTAGGCGACCGAGCCCGAGAGGGCGTTCACGAACACCACCGCGAGCGAGATCCCGGTGAGCACCGCGGGTGACTCGTGCGGATAGAGGAAGGCGAGCAGCGGAACCAGCAGGAACCCGCCGCCCGCACCGATCAGGGTGCCGAAGGCGCCCACCACGACGCCCAGCAGAAGAAACCCGACGGCGCCGGACAGGGGCATGGGCCGCCGCTAGAGCTGGAACTTGCCGAAATCTTCCGGGTTGAGCTTCTCGAGGTAGCGGCGCAGGCGCTCGGCCTTCTCCTCCTCGGTCAGCTCGCGCGCGGGCTCCTCGCTCGCCTCGCCCTCGGCCTTGGCCTCCTCCTCCTCGGGCTGCGGCGGCGGCTGGAGCAGCTTCTCGTTGACGAAGATCGGCGCCTTGGCCCGCAGCGCCACGGCGATCGAGTCCGAGGGCCGTGCGTCGATCGAGAGCACCTCGGTCTCGCGCTCCACGAAGACGCTGGCGAAGAACGTGTTCTCGCGCAGGTCGGCGATCACGACCCGGGTGACCTTCGCCTTGAGCCCCTCGACGATGAGCTGGAGCAGGTCGTGGGTGAGCGGGCGCGGGAAGGACTCCTCGGACAGGATGCGCCGGATCGCCTGGGCCTCGTTGGGCCCGATCCAGATGGGCAGGATGCGCTCGCCCTCCAGCTCGCGCAGGATGACGATGTTCTGCTGGTTTTTGTGCTCGAGGATCAGTCCATTGACGCGGACTTCGACGATTTTCACGGCTTGCTCGTGGGGGCCCTGGAAGCGTTGGTCACCGGCGGTGAGCTCTTGATCGAATCGGCGGCCGACTGAATGAAGGCCGGCGCCTCCTCGGTGCGCATGTGGTCCACCATCCACTGCGCCGAGGCCGCCAGCTCGGAGTTCGGATAGCGCGCGAGCAGCGAGCGGAAGGCCTGGTCGGCCTGGTCGTAGTTCTTGAGCTCCTCGGAGTAGATGAAACCGATCATGAAGGCGGCCTGCGGGCTCACGTCGCTGGCCGGGTAGTCCACCAGCAGCTGGCGGTAGGCAAGGATGCGATCCTCGGGCGTGGCCTTCTCCTGGGCGTCCTTGAACATCTCGTGCGCGTCCTTCTTCTGTGACACGTAGCGTTTGATCGCCGCCGAGTCCGGCACCACCCCGAGGGACTTGCGCGCCCGCTCGAGCTGGTCCTGATAGAACTCCTGGCTGCGCTGCGAGCTGACCTGTCGCATGATGACGCCGCGCATCTGGTCGAGCGGGCGCACGCCTTCGCTCACCGCGTCGTCGATCTTGAGCACGTGCCAGCCCTGCGCGGTCTTGAAGGGCCCGCCGATCCCGCCGGCGCCGAGCGCGAACGCCGACTCGGCGAGCGCGGGCTGGCGTCCCAGGATCGCGAACTGGCCCTCGCGGGTCACCGACCCCAGGTTGCCGCCGTTGCCGCGCGACAGCGTATCGGTCGAGTAGCGCATGCACAGCCGGTTCCAGTCCTGCTTCGCGCGCGCGAGCCCGAGCACGCGGACCGCCTCGACGCGGGTGCGGGTCTGGATGTGGCGCACGGTCACGGTCGCCGGGACGCGGTATTCCGACGTGTGCGCGTCGTAGAACGCCTTGATCTCGGAATCGCCGGGCGCCGGATTGGTGGCCATGAGCTCGGTCAGGTAGGTGCGGATGATGAGGTCACGGCGCTGCTGGGCGAGCTGCTGGAGCATCTTGGGCCGATCCGGCACGCCCGCCTTCTCGGCGGTGAGCATCCAGATGCGCTCCTCGATCATGCGCTCGACCAGCTGCTGACGCCCTTCGGGGCTCGTGAAGTTGCCGCGCACGCCCTCGGGCAGCTCGTCGAGCCGCCGCTGGATGTCGGCGCGGGTGATGGGCTGGGAGCCGATCCGCACCAGCACCTCGGAGGTGTCTCCGTTGACGGCGGCGGGAGCGGCCGGCGCGGGGGGCTGCTTCTTCTTGGCCGCTGCCGGGAGACTCAGGAGTACTGCCCACGACAGTGCGAGCAGCGCCACGGTCGCGACGCGACGCGCAGCCAGGCCCGGTCCCGGACGCACGGGGCGGGTCGCTCGGCTCGCGGGGTTCACGCTCGCACCACCCACACCTTGACCGTGGCGTGCACGCCGCCGCGGTAGCGCACCTTCACCTCATAGCGGCCGAGCTGCTTGATGTGATCATCCAGCTCGATGGCGGTACGGTCCACGGCGTGCCCGGCCTTCTCGAGCGCCTCGGCGACGTCGAGATTCGTGATCGAGCCGAACAGCGTGTCCTCTTCGTTCGCCTGAGCCGGAATGTTGACCTCGACGCCCTCGAGCTTCGCCGCCTCGGCGCGCGCCTCGGCGACCACGCGGTCCTCGCGGATCGAGCGCTGGCGCTCGAGCTCCTGGTAGAGGTTCGCGGCCTTGGTGCCCGCCGGGATGGCGAGCCTCTGGGGCAGCAGGAAGTTGCGCGCGTAGCCGGGCTTCACGTGGACCACCGCGCCCTTGGCGCCCACGCCTTTCATGTCTTCGAGCAGGATGACATCCATCGGGATCTCCTAGACCGGGGTCTCTTCGGTCGCCGGCTCGAGCCGGCGGTAATCCAGCCACACATCGCTCAATCCCACCGCCACGGTGGTGAGGACGAACACCGGCATGGCGATGAAGAACACGAACAGCATCGTCAGGACGATGATGGGAGGCGGTACGCCACGCGCGAGCAGCAGCGATTCTACGACCGCAATTCCCTGGACACAATAACCGAGCCCGACGTTGAGGAGCAGCGTCCACGCCGTCGGCGCCCAGGCGCCCCACGGGCTCACGAGCAGCCCGAGCCCGGCGAGAAACGTCCACAGCGCGCCGTCGGGCAGGCGCCACTCGGCGAGCCGGCCGCGCGTGAGCCCGGGCCAGCGCAGCGGCCCGGTGACGCGCGCGGCCAGCGCGCGGCCGGCGGTCACCAGCACGACCATCCACACGAACAGCGCCGTCGGCAGCACCCGCGGCAGCGCCGCGCGGCGCAGCTTCGCGTTGTCCTCGACCACGCGCTGGACCGCGGCGAGCCGGTCGGTCGCGTAGCCGAACTGGCGGAACACCTCGATCATCTGGGTGTCGCCGACCCGCATCTCGCGATCGACCCCCTCGACCAGACCGGGGTAGCGCCCCGCCCACGGCAGCGCCGCGGCGAGCAGCAGCGCCGGGAGCAGCATCCAGGCGCGCTCACCGGCGGGCGCGCCGCGCTCCTCGCGCATCCCCATCCACACCCCGGTGAGGGCCGCGGCGGGCAGCCACCACCCCCATAGGCTCGCCGGAGGCCCCAGCAGCGGGACCGCCACCCCCAGCAGCGCGGGCACGATGAGCGCCCAGGGGCCGAAGCGCCACGCCGCGAGCAGCGCGACCGCCACCGCGGCCGGGATCGCGAGCCACAGCGCCCCCCACGGCGCGGGCGTCTGCGCGACCCCGAACCCCAGCGACGCGACCAGCAGCGCGGACCGCAGCCACGAAGGCTTGCGCGCCTCGCGCGTCTCAGCGATAGAAGTCACTGGTGAACGGCAGCAGCGCGAGCACGCGGGCGCGCTTGATCGCGAGCGTGAGCTGCTTCTGGTGCCGGGCGCAGGTCCCCGATACGCGGCGCGGAACGATCTTGCCGCGATCGGTGATGAAGCGTCCCAGCCGCTTCTCGTCCTTGTAGTCGAGGAGTCCGACCTTCTCGAAACACAGCTTGCAGTACTTCTTCTTGATGCTCTTGCCTTCGCGTTCCTTGGCCATGGGATTGCCTTCGACCTCCCGTGATGAGCGCTACGCCGAGCCGCTCTCGTCGGACCGCTCCGGGGTCGCCGCGCCGAACAGCGAGGCGTCTTCCGAAGCCTTCTCCAGGAAGTGGACCGAATCGGCGCGGATCTCGAGGCGTTGCTGCTTGCCCCCCTGACGCGTCGTCCACTCCCGCATCTGCAACCGTCCCTCCACCAACGCCGCGCTTCCCTTGCGCAGGTACTGCCCGCACACCTCGGCGAGCCGCTGGTACGCCAGGACCGTGGCGTACCCGGTCTGCTCCGCGTAACGGCCGTCCCGCGCCCGGTAGCGGCGATGGAAGGCGAGCGTGAAGCTCGTCACCGCGGTCCCGTCGGCCGCAAAGCGCGGCTCCGGATCGCGCGTGAGCCGGCCGCTCAACATCACCCGGTTGATCTCGGGCAGCTTCAGTTCCGTCATGGGTCCCGGCGTGGCGCTGCGGGCGCCACCTCCCGCATCCAGGGTCTGGTCTAGTCGTCCCCGTCGTCCGACGCCGCCAGCGCCGGCGCCGCATCGGGATCGAGCGGCGCACGCACCGGCTCGGGCGGAACATGCATGACGGTGAGCATCCGCATGACGGACTCGATCAGGCTCAGCCGGCGCTCGATCTCCTTGACGATCGCGCCCGGGCCCGAGTACAGGACCATCGTGTAGATGCCGTCGCGCTTCTTGTTGATCTCGTACGCCAGGCGGCGCTTGCCCCAGCGTTGGACTTCGAGCACTTCGCCTCCCAGGTCCTTGATCCACCCGGAAACGCGCTCGATCTCCTCGTTGACCCGGGTCTCGTCGAGTCCGGGCTCGAGAATGAACGTGGTCTCGTACTTGGTCACGGTGTCGAATCCTCCTTCGGTGCCCTGCGATTGAACCGATTCATGGCCGCCGTCGCACCTTCCTCGACCCAGGTCTCGACCGCATCGGCGGCGAGCTCCAGGACCTCGTCGACAGCCTCTTCATCCTCCGCTTCGAACTCCTTCAGGACGTGCTCCCGCAGCGCCCCGCTGTGCTCCGCCGCCCCCACGCCGATGCGCAGCCGGGCGTAGTCGCGCCGTCCGAGCGCGGCCTCGACGCTCTCGAGCCCGCGGTGCCCGCCGCTCGACCCCGAGCGGCGGAGCCGCAACGAGCCGAACGGCAGGTAGACGTCGTCCGCCACGACCAGCAGCTCCGCGGCCCCGAGCCCGTGGCGCCCGGTCCAGTCCGCCAGCGCCGTGCCGCTCAAGTTCATGAACGTCAGCGGCGTGAGCAGATGGACCGTCCGGGTCCCCCGCTCGGCACTCCAGGCGTGGTAGAGCGGCGAGCGATCGCCCGGGCGCGCGTGCCAGCGCCGCACCAGGATCTCGACCACCCGCCAGCCCACGTTGTGCCGGGTGCGCGCGAACGGCGCTCCCGGATTGCCGAGACCGAGGACCAGAGCCACGTGCTACTTGGTGCCCTTGGCCTCCTTGCCCTTGGCCTCCCTGCCCTCCTTGCCTTCCCTGGGCGACGGCGCCTCCTTGCCCTCCTTGCCCTTGGCCTCCTTGGCGCCCTTCCCTTCCTCGCCCTCCTCCTCCTTCTTGCCGCGCTCGACCGAGAGCTCGGGCTCCGCCGTGGCGGCCGCCGCGACCTCCTCGGCCGGCTTCTCCTCCATGACGGTCGGCGGCACCACGGTCGCGACCGTGGCGTCGACCTCGGTGAGGAGCTCGAGGTCCTAGATCTTGAGATCGCGCACGTGGACCGAATCGCCGATGCCCAGGAGGCTCACGTCCACGTCGAGCGCGGACGGGATCGCGGTCGGCAGGCAGCGCACCTCGACGGTGCGCAGGATCTGCTCGAGGATGCCGCCCGCATCCTTGACGCCGACCGGCAGGCCGATGAGGTGGATCGCCACTTCGACCTCGATCTTCTCGGTGAGCGAGATGTGCTGGAAGTCGAGATGGATGACGTCGTGGGTGATCGGGTCGTACTGGACGTCGCGGATGAGCGCGGTGTAGTCGGTGCCGCTCACGTTGAGGTTGACGATCGGGTTGCGGCCCGCGCTGGTCGCGAGCGCGACCTGGAAGTCGCGGGCGCCCACGGCGACCGGGACCGGCACCTCGCCGTGGCCGTAGAGGATGCCGGGGATGAGGCCGGCGGCGCGCGCCTTGCGCGCGCCGCCCTTGCCCAGGCCCTCGCGGCGCGAGCCGGTCAGCGGAATGACGGACATGGTGTTACCTCCTTCATGGCGCCGGAGCACCCCGGCGTCTCGAAGCGCGGAGTTCCGCGCGGGTTCAGACGAACAGCGAGCTGAGCGATCGCTCCTCGTGGATGCGCGCCACGGCCTCGCCCAGCAATCCGGCCACCGACAGCTCGGTGACCTTGGGCGGCAGCGACGCATGATCGTGGTTGACGGTGTTCGTGATGACGAGCTCCCGGATCGGCGAGGCGACGATGCGCTCGAGCGCTCCGGGGCTGAAGACGCCGTGCGTGACGCCGGCGAAGATGTCCTTGGCACCCTGGGCGCGGATGGCCTCCGCGGCCTGGCAGAGCGTGCGCGCCGTCGTCACGACGTCGTCGAACAGCACGCAGGTCTTGCCCTTCACGTCGCCGATGATGTTCATGATCTCGACCGAGTCGGGACGCGGGCGCCGCTTGTCGGTGAGCACCAGGTCGGCGCTCAGCCGCTTGGCGTAGGCGCGCGCCATCTTGACGCCGCCGACGTCGGGCGAGACCACGACCAGGTCGGAGAGCTTCTTCTTCGCGAAATGCTCGATCATGACCGGGGCGGCGTAGAGGTGGTCGAACGGGATGTCGAAGAAGCCCTGGATCTGCGCGCTGTGCAGATCCATCGTGAGCGCCCGGTCCGCGCCCGCGACCGTGATGAGGTTCGCGACCAGCTTGGCCGAGATGGGCGCGCGCGGCTGGTCCTTGCGGTCCTGGCGCGCATAGCCGAAGTAGGGCAGCACCGCGGTGACGCGGCGCGCCGAGGCGCGCTTGGCCGCGTCGAGCATGACGAGCAGCTCCATGAGGTTCTCCGCCGGGGCGCCGGTCGCCTGGACGATGAACACGTCGCCGCCGCGGATGTTCTCGTTGAAGCGCACCGAGACCTCGCCGTCCTCGAAGTGCCCCACGTCGGCGTCGCCGAGCGGCGTCTTGAGGTTCTCGCAGATCGCCGTCGCCAGCCCCCGGCTGGCGTTACCCGAAAAGATCCGACAAGGATCCAATTCAGACTCTCCCCAGGTTTAAAAAACTCGTTTCAAGCGGCGCTCCCCAGCCCACCGAGCGT
This sequence comes from Candidatus Eiseniibacteriota bacterium, assembly GCA_041498315.1. Classification (GTDB taxonomy): domain Bacteria; phylum Eisenbacteria; class RBG-16-71-46; order RBG-16-71-46; family RBG-16-71-46; genus JBGQIE01. Next base: position 5,898 of record JBGQIE010000018.1, on the reverse strand, counting down.
GGCTGAGATGCAAGGCCGCGACCGAGGGCCGCCCGCAGACGTATCGGTAGATACGTCGAGGACGGCCCGACCGAGCCAACGCAGCAGATCAGCCGCGAACGGTTGGCTGGGGCGGGAGGATTCGAACCTCCGAATGCGAGATCCAAAGTCTCGTGCCTTACCGCTTGGCCACGCCCCACCAACAGAACGGGATTTCCGTCACGGTCCGTCCGCAGGCGACCCGACCAGCCACTGCGATCGCAAGCGTCCGGGGTGATGGCTGCTGGCCCTAAGGAAAGAACGCCGGAGAAAAAGCCGGGGGAGATTACTTGCGGGGCAACTCCCTGTCAAATCGAGGGCTGACGGGGATGGCGGCGCTGCTCGCGGGGAGCGGGAGGGCCGCGACGGTGCCCGGGCCGGGATCGGTCGGAAGGAGGCGGCCCGCTAGCAGGTCTGCTTGGCCACCGGGTGCCGGATGACCGTCTCGGGACGGCTCGCACCATCCGGGCTGGGCTCGCGCAGCTCGCGCTCGTACTCCGTCATCACCCGCTCGGTGAGGTACTTCCGCGTCTGGTCGTTGATCGGGTGCGCGAGGTCCTGGTGCTGGCCGTCGGGACGCTTGCGGCTCGGCATGGCGACGAACAGGCCGGTGTTCCCGCGGATGACCTTGAGCCCCCGGATGACGAACGAGTCGTTGAGCGTGATGCTCACGAAGGCCTTGAGCTTGTCGTCGTTTCTCAGCGAAACCCGAACCTCGGTGATCTCGATCATGGTGTCACCTCGGACCCATCCCTGTTGGGAGTGTTCGCTGCAACGGAGCCATCCGGGCAGTCCCTGCACACCGAACGTCCGGCATCCTTGCCGGCGCGTGCGGACGGATTAAAGTTTTCGCAGCATCATCGCACTCCGAGTCGACCGTGCCACGAAGAGGGCCTCGTTGCCCGCGAAGGCGGCCAGTACCCGCGCGATCGATGCGCGGGAGGCGAGCACTCCGAACACGGCCGAACCACTTCCGGTGAGATGACAATGTCTCGCACCCGCGTGCTCGAGGCGCGATCGGAGCGAGACGAAGTACGCCTCCTTGCGACCCAGAACGGATTCGAAAGTGTTCCCAAGGCGAAGAGCTCGTTCCGGGGTTAAGCTCTTGCGCCCCATGCGTTGAGCGAATCTTAGTTTCGCGCCCCACCCTGTCAAGCCATATTTATTGCGGTCTATCTGAGCGAACGCCGCGCGCGTGAGCGTCCGCCACCGTGGCACGGCAATGAGGGCCCGAAAGGGCCGGCCAAGCCGCAAAGCGCGCAGCTTTTCGCCGCGCCCGAGGCCCAGCGCGGTGCCGCCGACGCTCGCGAACGGCACGTCGGCGCCCAGCTCTGCGGCGAGCGCGAGCCTCCGGGCGCGCGGCAGCCGGATGCGATAGAGCGCGGCGAGCGCGGCGATCGTGGCGGCCGCGTCGGCGCTCCCGCCGCCGAGCCCGGCGCCCGATGGAATGCGCTTGACCAACTCGAAGCGCGCGCCGGCCTGGAGCCCCATGCGCGCCGCGAACAGTCGCGCCGCGCGCAGCACCAGGTTGTCCGCGCCGCGCGGCACCGCTGCCTCCCTGCGCGCGCCCCCGCTCCTGAGCGCCGCGTTCTCGTGCCGCACGCGCAGCGTGAACCCGCGCCTGCGCGGGCGCACGATCAGCGTGTCGGCGAGCGAGACCGATTGGAAGATCGTGGCGAGCTCGTGAAAACCGTCGGGGCGCCGCGGGCCGACCGCGAGCCCGAGGTTGAGCTTGGCGCGCGCCTCGATGCGCACGCCCCGGCCGGGGTCGCCCGCGCCGCGGCGGGCGCGAGCGCGCGGGCGCCGGGCGGGCATCAGTGCCGGTAGAGGATCAGCAGCACCGCCACGAGGTAGAGCAGCACGCAGGCGGCGAGCGGTCGGTCGGTGAGCAGCACCTTCGCGGGATCCTCGGTGCTCTCGGAGTCACGCACCAGGTAGAGGTACCGGAAGATGCCGTAGGCCACGATCGGCACGGTGTAGAGCAGCGCTTCGGTGCCAAACTTGGCCACCGTCGCGGGCCAGATCGTGTAGAGCGCGTAGCCCATCAGGCTCGAGGCCGCCGAGACCAGGAGCAGCCCGTCGAGCAGCGCCGGCGTGTAGTGCTCGAGCACTTCGCGCTGGAGCGCCGGGTCGCCGGCCGCGTTCGCGACCTCGCGCCGGCGCTTGGCGAGCCCCAGGAACAGGGCGCCGAAGAAGGTGCACACCAGGAGCCACGGCGACAGCTCGGTGCCGGGCGAGACCGGCTGGAGCAGCTCGACCCCGGCGATCGCGCGCATGACGAACCCGATCGCGATGATGAACACGTCGATCAGGACCTGGTGCTTGAGCCCGAAGCTGTAGGCCAGGTTGAGCGCGAAGTAGCTCCACGCCACGATCGAGAACCCGGTGCCGAGCCACATCGAGATCGCGAGCACCATGCCGAGCAGCGGGACCAGGGCCACCCAGCCCGCGGCCGCGGGCAGCCGGCCCGAGGCGAGCGGGCGCATGCGCTTCTTCGGGTGGCGGCGGTCGGCCTCGAGGTCGGCGAGATCGTTGACGAGGTAGACCGAGCCCGACAGGAGCGAAAACGCGATGAATCCGGCGCCCGCGCGCATCAGCAGCCCGGGGCTGCCGAGCTGCTGCGAGAACAGCACGCCCGCGAACAGGAGCAGGTTCTTGGTCCATTGCCAGGGACGCAGCTCCTCGATCAGGGCGAAAATCATCGGGCCGGCTTCCGCGGGCGTGAGTGCCGCGCCCGGCGCCGGGCCGGGCGCGAGAACAGGGCGCGCTCGATGAGCTCGCCCAGTGCGTGCCCCATCGCGACGTGGCCCTCCTGGATGCGCGGCGTCGAGGCGTGCGGGGTCACGAGCGCGTGGTCGCAGCGCCGGGCAAAGCCCCGGCCGCGCGTGCCGGTCATGCCGATGACGACCATGCCGAGCGCGCGCGCCGAGTCGACCGCGCGCAGCACGCTCTTCGAGCGGCCGCTGGTCGTGATGGCGACCAGCACGTCCCCGGGCGCCCCGAGCCCGTCGAGCTGGCGCGCGAACACCTCGTCGTAACCGTAGTCGTTGCCGATCGCGGTCAGGGAGGAGGTGTTGGTCGTGAGGGCCACCGCCGGCAGGGCGGGGCGGTCGAGCAGGTAGCGCCCGGCGAGCTCGCAGGCCAGGTGCTGGGCGTCGGCGGCGCTCCCGCCGTTGCCGCAGAAGTAGAGGGTCCCGCCCTCCTCGAGGCTCGCGATCGCGCTCTCCGCCGCGGCCGCCACGGCGCTGGCGTTCGCGGCCGCGAGGCGGCCGACCGTGCGCCCCGCGTCCGCGAGGATGACCTGGGCGGCGCGCTCGAGCGGGCCGCCGGGAACGGGCCGCGCGGCGCGGCGGGTGCTGCGGGTCTTTCTCGCCATGGGTTCCTTTCTCACTTCAGCGCGCGCGCGTCGCCGCCCGCGAGCCCACGTAGCGGTCCACCGCGTCCTGCCAGGGCGGCAGCGGTGCGCCGGTCGCCCGCTCGAACCACTGGTTGTCGAGCGCCGAGTAGCGCGGCCGCGTCGCCGGGCGCGGGAACGATGCCGTGTCGGTGCGCTCCGGCGCAACCTCGAGCCCGGCGGTCCGAAGCGCGCGGGCCGCCAGGTCGAACCAGCTGCATTCCCCGGCGTTGGTGCAATGAAACGTCCCGAGCTGCCCCGAGCCCATGAGCCGCAGCAGCCCGGCCGCCAGGTCGTGGGTGAAGGTCGGCGAGCCACGCTGGTCGTCCACGACGCGCAGCGGCTCGCCGGCGCGCGCTCTGGCCAGGATGGTGTCCACGAAGTTCGCTCCGCCCGGTCCGTAGAGCCAGGCGCTGCGCACGATGAGGTGGCGCGGCTGGATCTCGCGCACCGCCTGCTCCCCCGCCCACTTCGAGGCCCCGTAGACCGAGCGCGGACCCGGCGGATCGTACTCGCGGTAGGGCCGGGACGAGGCGCCGTCGAACACGTAGTCGGACGAGATCGCGAGCAGCGCCGCGCCGCAGGCGAGCGAGGCGAGCGCCGCGTTGCGGGCGCCCTGCGCGTTGACGAGGAACGCGTGGTCGGCCTTGCTCTCGCACTCGTCCACGCGCGTGAAGGCGGCGAGGTGGACCACCCACTCGGGGCGCTGGCCCTCGAGTGCCGTCCGCAGGGCCTCGAGCCGGGTCACGTCGGCATCCTCGTGCCGCAGCGCCAGCACGCTGTGGCCCGCGCGCTCGAGCGCCGGGAGCAGGGCGTGCGCGAGCAGGCCGCCCGCGCCGGTCACGGCGATCCTCACGACAGCTCCACCCGGCTCGAGTCCCCGAGCATGAGGCGGTGGGCGCGCGGCAGCGTGTCCTTGCCGCACACCACCACGTCGCGGCCGATGAGGCTCGATTCGATGCGGTGGGCGAGGTGCTGGATCCGGCTGCGCTCGAGCACGATCGAGTGCTCGATCTCGGCGTGATCGAGCACCACGCCGTCGCCGAGCGCGGTGAACGGCCCGACGTAGGCATGCGTGATCCGCGCCCCGGCGCCGATGATGAGCGGCCCGCGCAGCCGCGAGTGCTCGACCACGGCACCCGGGCCGATCTGGACCGCGCCCTCGATCTGGGTCGCCGCGTCGACCTGGCCCTGGATGCCGGTCCTGATCTGGTCCAGCATCATGCGGTTCGCCTCGAGCAGGTCCTCGACCTTGCCGGTGTCCTTCCACCAGCCGCCGATGACGTGCGAGCGCACCGTGCGCCCGGCGTCGATGAGGTGCTGGATCGCGTCGGTGATCTCGAGCTCGCCGCGCCGGCTCGGCCGGATGGCGCGCACCGCCTCGAACACCGTGCGGTCGAACAGGTAGACGCCCACCAGCGCCAGGTCGCTCTTCGGATGCGCCGGCTTCTCCTCGAGCCGCACCACGCGCTCGCCCTGAAGCTCCGCGACCCCGAAATCGGAGGGCGTCTTGACGTGGGCGAGCAGGATCTGCGCGTTGGGGCGCTCCTGCTGGAACTCGCGCACGAACGGGGTGATGCCGTCCTTGATGAGGTTGTCGCCCAGGTACATGACGAACGGCTGGTCTTCGATGTAGGGCTCCGCGATCCTGACCGCGTGGGCGAGCCCGAGCGGGGCCTCCTGCTCGATGTAGGTCACCTGGAGCCCGAACGCCGAGCCGTCGCCCACCGCGGCGCGGATCTCGGCCTGGCTGTTGACCATGACGGTCGTGGACTGCCCGGTGCGCGTGTCGGGGGCCAGCATCTCGCGCGGATCGCTCACCACGATGCCCACCTCGGTGATGCCCGCGGCGCGGATGGACTCGAGCCCGTAGAACAGCACCGGCTTGTTAGCCACCGGCACGAGCTGCTTGGCGCTGGTGTGGGTGATGGGCCGCAGGCGCGTGCCGCGGCCGCCGGCAAGGACCAGGGCCTTCATCGTGCGGGGTTCCGCCGCGTGCCCAAGCTCACGTGCCCAGGGCTTCGCCGAGCAGGCGCCGCGCCTCGGCGAGCGCGTCCGCGAGCCTGCCCGGATCCTTGGCTCCGGCGAGCGCCAGGTGCGGCTTGCCGCCCCCCGAGCCGCCCGCGAGCTTCGCCACCGCCCGCACCAGGTCATCGGCGCGCATCTTCCCCTCGGCGACCAGATCGTCGGTCACGGCGGCGATGAACGTGAGCTTGCCCCCACCGCTCACCGCGAGCACCAGCGCGCCGCGCCCCAGCGACTGGCGCAGCTTGTCGGCGGCATCGCGCACCACGCCCGTGTCGGCCGCCGACTTGATCTCCGCGACCACCCAGTGGCCGCCCGAGCCCGAGACCGCGCCGCGCGCGAGGTCCGCCATCTCGGACTCGAGCCCGCCGCGCTGGACCGCATCGATGTCCTTGCGCAGCCGCTCGAGCTCGCCCTTGAGCTTCTCGATCTGCTCCGGCACCGCGGCGACACTCGACTGG
>JBGQIE010000017.1:0-27763 GCA_041498315.1 Candidatus Eiseniibacteriota bacterium | reverse complement strand
TACTCGCTCATGTCAACCCGGATGAGCGCGTCCTCGTCGTCGAACAGGAACGCCGCCAGCGCGCGCGCCAGCTCGGTCTTGCCGACGCCGGTCGGGCCCAGGAAGATGAACGAGCCGATCGGCCGCTTGGGATCGCGCAGGCCGACCCGGTTGCGCCGCACCGCGCGGGACACCGCGGCGAGGGCCTCGTCCTGGCCGACGACGCGCTTGCGAATCTCGTCCTCCATGCGCAGCAGCTTCTGGGTCTCCTCCTCGGCGAGCTTGACGACCGGGATGCCGGTCATGACCGACAGCACCGCCGCGATGAGATCCTCGTCGACCTGGACCTCCTTGTCGCGCTTCGACTCGGTCCACGACTTCTTGAGCTCGTTCTTGCGCGCGCGCAGCTCCTTCTCCTTGTCGCGCAGCCGCGCCGCCTTCTCGTACTCCTGGCCCCGGATCGCGGCTTCCTTCTCCTTGATGACCTCCTCGAGCTCGCGCTCGAGGTCGTTGATCTCGGAGGGCTCCGTGCTCACGGACAGGCGCGCGCGCGCGCACGCCTCGTCGATGACGTCGATCGCCTTGTCGGGGAAGAACCGGTCGTTCATGTAGCGGTCGGCGAGCTTGACCGCCTGGACCACGGCCTCATCGGTGATCTTGACGCCGTGATGGGCTTCGTACTTGTCGCGCAGCCCCATCAGGATCGCGATGGTGTCCTCGACGCTCGGCTGCTCGACCATGATGGGCTGGAAGCGCCGCTCGAGCGCGCCGTCCTTCTCGATGTACTTGCGGTACTCGTCGAGGGTGGTGGCCCCGATGCACTGGAGCTCGCCGCGCGCCAACGCCGGCTTGAGCATGTTCGAGGCGTCGATGGCGCCTTCCGCCCCGCCCGCGCCCACGATGGTGTGGAGCTCGTCGATGAAGATGACGGTGTCCTTGGACTCGCGGATCTCGTTCATGACCGTCTTGAGCCGCTCCTCGAACTGCCCGCGGTACTTGGTCCCGGCGACGACCGCGGCCAGGTCGAGGGTCACGATGCGCTTGTTCTTGAGGCTCTCGGGCACCTGGGCCGAGACGATGCGGCGCGCCAGGCCCTCGGCGATCGCGGTCTTCCCCACCCCCGGCTCGCCGATGAGGACCGGGTTGTTCTTCTTGCGGCGCGACAGCACCTGGATGACGCGCTCGATCTCCTTGTCGCGACCGATGACCGGATCGAGCTTGTCCTCGCGGGCGAGCTGGGTCAGGTCGCGGCCGAACTGGTTGAGCGCCGGGGTCTCGGGGCGTTCCTCGCGCTCGCCGGTGCCGGTGCTCGACGGCGTGCCGCCCAGCAGCTTGAGGGTCTCCTCGCGCACCCGCTTGCGGTCGACGCCCAACTCGAGCAGCACCTTGGCCGCCACGCCCTCGCCCTCGCGGATGAGGCCCAGCAGCAGGTGCTCGGTGCCCACATAGTTGTGGCCCAGGGAGCGCGCCTCCTCGACCGCCAGCTCGAGCACGCGCTTGGCCCGCGGCGTGAAGGGAATCTCGCCGATGGTCATGGTGCCGCCCGAGGCGCTCACCATATTCTCGACCTCCTGACGGATGCGGTCGAGGTCCAGCCCCAGGTTGTTGAGGACCGTCGCGGCGATCCCCTCGCCTTCGCGGATGACGCCCAGGAGCAGGTGCTCGGTTCCGATGTAGTCGTGCTGGAGCCGGGCCGCCTCCTCGCGGGCCAGATAGATCACTTTCCGGACGCGTTCCGTGAATTTGTCGTGCATGGCTTCGTCCTTGGCTCAGTCGCCGGATCGGGTCTCGCGCTCCGCGGCATCCAGCCGCTCGCGCACCAGCTGGGCTCGGTACACGTTGCGCTCCGGCGGCGTCAGCTCGCCGCCGTATTTGCGCTGCAGGTGGGCGGGCTGCGCCAGCACCAGCAGTTCGTTGACGATGTGCAGCGGACACAGACCGGGCAGCCCCAGGGCCACGCCGAGCCGCACCGCCGAACACAGATTGATGACCTCACGGGCATGGATCGAGCGACAATAGCGCAGGTGTCCATAGGCCCGCCACACCTTGTCCTCCACCTGGATGCGCGCATCCCGCATCATCTGCTCGCGGGCGCGCTCCTCCTGCTCGAGGATCTGACGCGCCACGCGCTCGAGCGTGTCGATCGACTCGCGCTCGCTGCGCCCCAGGGTGGTCTGGTTCGAGATCTGGAACAGGTTGCCCATGACCTCGCTGTGCTCGCCCCAGAAGCCGCGCACGTTGAGGCCCACCTGCATGATGCTCTTGAGCACCTTCTGGATGTGGTCGAGGAGCACGAGCGCCGGCAGGTGGACGAGCACCGAGGCCCGCAGGCCGGTCCCGGCGTTGGTCGGACACGAGGTCAGGAAGCCGATCTCCTCGGAGAACGCGAAGTCGAGCGACTGGTCGAGCTGGTCGTCGGCGGCGTCGGCGAGGGTCCAGGCCTCGGCGAGCTGGAAGCCCGAGGTCATGGCCTGGAGCCGCAGATGATCCTCCTCGTTGATCATGAGCGACAGACGCTCGTCGGGCGCGATGATGAGACCGCGCGGGCGCGCCCCGTCCCCGAGCTCGTGGCTCACGAGGTGGCGCTCGACCAGGATCTGGCTGTCGAGGGGCGGCAGGTCGGTCATGCGCAGCAGCAGGCCGTCGTGGAACACGCCCGAGCGCTCGGCGGCGTTGGCGACGCTCGACAGCACGCCCTGGAGCTGCTCGTCGCGCGCGCGGTGGGTGAAGGGCACGTTGTGCAGGTTGCGCGCCAGGCGCACCCGGGTCGAGAGCACCAGCTCGGCATTGGGACCGTCGCCCGACAGCCACCCGCTCGGCCGCTCGAGCAGCTCGGCGAAGTCGTGGGGCGCGAGCGCGGGCGCCGGCTTGGAGCGTTTGGGCTTCCCGGGGGACGGGCTCACGGGGTCTCCTTGGTCGGCGTGGCCGCGGCGGCGCGCAGCTCGGCCTCGAGCCGCTTGATCTCGTCGCGCACGCCGGCGGCGCGCTCGAACTCCTCGCGCTCGACGGCGCGCTGGAGCTCGTCGTGGAGCCGCTGGATCTGGCGCGAGCGCGACACGCCCTCGCCGTCGCGGGTCGGCACCTTGCCGCGGTGGCGGGTGTCACCGTGGATACGCCGCAGCAGCGGGCGCAGCTGGAACTGGAACGCCGCGTAGCATTCGGCGCACCCGAGCCGGCCGGTCTCCTTGAACCCGGAATAGAGCAGGCCGCAGCGCGGGCACTGGACGTGCCCGACCCGCTCCTCCTCGGTCGTCGTCATCCCGTCCACCATGCCGGCGAGCAGGTCGGCGATCTCGAACTTGTGCTTCTTGGCCGAGGTCTGGAGCCCCTTTTCCTCGGCGCAGCGCTCGCACACGTGGATCTCCGACATCTTGTTGTCGTGGATCTCGGTGAAGTGCACCGTGGCGGGGTTCTTACCGCATATCTGGCAGAGCATTTGGGATGGCGTCCTCAAGCGTTCTCGTGGAGCCGGCCGGATTCCAGGGTCAGGACCCGGTCGGCGACCGCCGCGAGCCTATCATTGTGGGTCACGACGACAAACGTTTGATGCCCGCTGGAGCGTAACGACGCGAGCAGCTCGTGCAGGGCCGTGGCCGAAGCCCGATCGAGGTTGCCCGAGGGCTCGTCGGCAAGCACCAGCTCGGGCCTGCCCGCCAGGGCGCGCGCCACCGCCACGCGCTGGGCCTCGCCGCCCGACAGCTCGGAGGGAAGGTGCTCCCAGCGCTCGCTCAAGCCCGCCTCCGTGAGCGCCTGGCGGGCGCGCTCGCGCGCGAGGGGTGCGGGGATGCGGGCGATGAGCAGCGGCATCATGACGTTTTCCTCGGCGCTGAACTCGGGCAACAGGTGGTGGAACTGGAACACGAAGCCGAGGCGGGTGGCCCGAAAGCGCGCCAGCTCGGCCTCCTGCCGCTGGTCCACGCGCCAGCCACCGAACTCGATGCTGCCGGCATCGGGGGTATCGAGTGTCCCGAGGATGTTCAGCAGCGTGCTCTTCCCGGCGCCCGACGCTCCGAGAATAGCCAGAATTGTGCCACGTTTGACGCTGAGATCCACGCCCTGGAGGATCTCCAGCCGGCCGCGCGGGGTCGGGTAGCCCTTGCAGATTCCGCGCGCGACCAGGACCTCCTCGCCCGCACTAACCATGCTGTTGTCAGGCATTTGTGATCGCCATTTGATTCGGCACTTTAGACCTGCCGGCGGATGGCGTCCACCGGGTCGAGGAGCGAGGCGCGCCATGCCGGATAGAGTGCGGCGGCCAGGCAGAGCACGAGGGCGGCCAGAATCACGGCGGCGAAGTCGCCCGCCTCGGGCCGCACGGGCAGGCGCTCGATGAAGTACACGTCGCCCGGGAGCCGCACGAACGGGTAGCGCTGGAGCACCGCGATCAGCCCGCCGCCGAGTGCGGCCCCCATCCCGGTCCCGAGCCCCCCGATGAGCAGTCCCTCGCACAGGAACACCTGGAGCACGGTGGCGCGCGAGGCGCCGAGCGACTTGAGCACCCCGATGTCGCGGCGCTTCTCGATGACCACCATGAACAGCGTGCTCACGATGCTGAACGCCGCGACCACGACGATCAGGGCGAGGATCAGGAACATGACGGTCTTCTCGAGCTTCATCCAGGTGAACAGGTTGCGATTGAGCTCCATCCAGTTGTTCGCCCTGAGGCCGGGCTCGCCCAGCACGGCCAGCAGCCGTGCCGCGACCGCCGGAGCGTCGAACATGTCGGTGAGCTTGACCTCGATGCCGGTCACGCCCTCGCCCAGGTCGAAGAACTCCTGGGCGGCCGGGATCGACGTGAAGCCGAAGCTCGAGTCGTACGTGTAGAGCCCCGAGGTGAAGATCCCCACCAGCCGGAACGCGCGCAGGCGCGGCACCACGCCCAGCGCCGACTGGGCCGCCCCGCTCAGCGAGGCCAGCACGACCCGGTCCCCGACCCGCGCGTCGAGGCGCGCCGCCAGCTCGGAGCCCAGCACGATGCCCGGCTCGCCCTGGGGCGTGAAGCGCGGGATCGAGTCGAGCGGCGGCTGGATGTTCGCGCCGATCGTCGTGACGCCGCGCTCTTCGCTCAGGCTCACGCCCTTGACGACCATCCCCTCGGTGATCCCGCCATGGATCACCATCGCCTTGGTGTAGGTGAAGGGCGCCACGCCCACCACGCCGGGCACGGCGCGCGCGCGCGCGGCGAGCGCCTCGCCGTGGTGCACCCCGGAGGCGGTCTCGCCCAGCAGGACGACGTGGGCGTCGGTGCCGGCGATGCGGCTCTGGATCTCGTTCTCGAACCCGTTCATCACCGCGAGCACGGTGAGGAGCGCGGTGACGCCCACCGCCACCCCGGCGATCGAGATGCCGGTGAGCAAAGTGATGAACCCGCTCTGCCGGTGCACGCGCAGGTAGCGGGTGGCGATCCAGACCGGCAGGATCACCGTGCCGGCGCCCGGGTCGGGCCGCGCGCCGGGGCGCCCGGCGGGGTCCGTCCCGCGTCCGCCGCCGCTCCCGCGCCGCCCGGCCCCGGCCCCGGCTCCTCGTCGAGCTCGAGCCGGCCCTCCTCGGGCCGCAGCTGCGGGAACAGGATGACCTCGCGGATCGAGCGCGCGTCGCACACCAGCATCGTCAGGCGGTCGATGCCGATGCCCACCCCACCCGCGGGCGGCATGCCGTACTCGAGCGCGCGCACGTAGTCGAGGTCCATCATCTGGGCCTCCTCGTCGCCGCGCGCGCGCAGCGCCATCTGGTCCTCGAAGGCGCGGCGCTGGGCCTCGGGGTCGTTCTGCTCGGAGAAGGCGTTCGCGAGCTCCATCCCGGCAGCGAACAGCTCGAAGCGCTCGACCAGCCCGGGGGTGGTGCGGCTTGCCCGCGCCAGCGGCGACAGCTCGGCCGGGTAGTCGAGCACGAACGTGGGCTGGGTAAGCCGCGGCTGAACCAGCTCGCCGAAGAGCGCGTCGATCAGCCCGCCCGGGCCGAGCCCGGGGCGGGTCGCGATCCCGCGCGCGGCCGTGAGCCGCTCCAGGTGCGCGGCGTCCAGGGCGCGTACGTTCTCGCCCACCTGCTCGCTCACCGCGTCGAGCAGCGAGACGTGCGGCCAGGGCGGCGTCCAGTCGAGCGGCTGGCCCTGGTAGTCGAACTGCTTCACGCCGCGCGCGCGCTCGACCGCGCCACTCACGAGCGCTTCGGTGAGCGCGAGCATGTCGCCGAGATCCGCGAACGCCTGGTAGTACTCGAGCATCGTGAACTCGGGATTGTGCGAGCGGTCCATGCCCTCGTTGCGGAAGTCGCGCGAGAACTCGTACACGCGCTCGAGCCCGCCGACCAGCAGGCGCTTGAGGTAGAGCTCGTTCGAGATCCGCAGGTAGAGATCCATGTCGAGCGCGTGATGGCGGGTCACGAACGGCCGCGCGAACGCCCCGCCGTAGAGCGGCTGGAGCACCGGGGTCTCGACCTCGAGGTAGCCCTGGGCGTCGAGCCCCTCGCGCAGCGCGGCGGTGAGCCGGGCGCGGCGGCGGAAGGTCTCGCGCACCTCGAGGTTCATGAACAGGTCGGCGTAGCGCTGGCGGAAGCGGGTCTCCGGATCCTTGAGCCCGTGCCACTTCTCGGGCAGCGGCCGCATCGACTTCGCGAGCAGCTCGACGGACTCGACCCGCACCGTGATCTCGCCGGTGCGGGTGCGGAACAGCGGACCCGACACGCCCACCCAGTCGCCGACGTCGAGCAGCTCGTAGCGGCGGAAGGCCTCGCCGAGCTGATCCGCGCGGAAGTAGAGCTGGATCTTCCCGCTGCCGTCGAGCAGGTGGGCGAAGCCCGCCTTGCCGTGGCCGCGCAGGGTCATGAGCCGCCCGGCCAGGCGCACGCGCTCGCCTGGCTCCTCGGTGACCGCGGCCCCGCGCGCCAGGGCGTCGGCGGCGTGATGGGTGGGCTCGAAGCGGTAGGCGTAGGGAGGCACCCCGAGGGCGCGCCACTGCTCGAGCTTTTCGCGACGCTGGCGCATCAGCTCTTCGAGCGACATGGAGGCCTTTCGGGTGGAGTCCTGCGAGCCCGCCGCGACCCGGCGGTGCGGGGGGATTGGGGAGAATCTAGGAAGCGCGCGCGAAGGGTGTCAAGAAACGCCGCGGGCCCGCACCCCCGCCCGCTCGGGCGCGTCACCGCCCGGCCATGCGCCCGCGCTGGAGGTTCTCGATCTGGAGCTTGCTCGCGGTCGGATCGACCGGGATCGGATAGCGCCCGCTGAAGCAGGCATCGCAGAACTGGGTGCCGTCGCGCTCGCAGGCCATGAGGCCTTCGAGCGACAGGTAGCCGAGCGAGTCGGCGCCCAGGTACTCGCGAATCTCCTCGGGGGTCTTGAGCGCCCCGATGAGCTCGCGCCGGCTGGGCGTGTCGATGCCGTAGAAGCACGGGTGGGTGACCGGCGGGGAGCCGACGCGGAAGTGGACCTCGGTCGCGCCGTTGCGGCGCAGCATGCGCACCAGCTTGCGGCTGGTCGTGCCGCGCACGATCGAATCGTCCACCAGGACCACGCGCCGCCCGGCCAGGATTTCCCGGACCGGGTTGAACTTGATCCGCACGCTCGAGTCGCGCCCCGCCTGCTGGGGCTGGATGAAGGTGCGCCCGACGTAGTGATTGCGGATCAGGCCCAGCTCGTAGCGGATGCCCGAGGCCTCGCTGTAGCCGAGCGCGATCGAGTTGCTCGAATCAGGCACCGCGAGCACGACGTCCGCCTCGACCGGGTGCTCCGCGGCGAGCCGGTGCCCGATGCGGCGCCGCACGCGGTCCACGGTCTCGCCGAACACCTTGCTGTCGGGACGGGAGAAATAGATGTGCTCGAACACGCACTGCCGCAGCTGCCGCTCGGGCTCGTGCGCGCGCCGCGAACGCACGCCCTGCGGGTCGATGCGCACCAGCTCGCCGGCCTCGATCTCGCGCACGAAGTCGGCGGCCACGATGTCGAGCGCGCAGGTCTCGCTGGCGACGACGTAGCCGTCCCCGAGCCGTCCCAGGCACAAGGGGCGGAAGCCATGGGCGTCGCGCAGCGCGAACACCGCCCCCGGCACCAGCATGACGAGCGAATAGGCGCCGCGCACCTGGCGCGCCGCCTCGATCAGGGCGTCCTCGGCGTTCTCGGCGCTCGAGACCGCCATGAGGTGGGGGAAGATCTCGGTGTCGAGGGTGGTCTGGAAGATCGAGCCCGACTGCTCGAGCCCCTGGCGCAGCTCGCGGGCGTTGACGAGATTGCCGTTGTGGGCGAGGGCGAGCGGGCCGCCCCGATAGACCATGCGCAGCGGCTGCGTGTTCTCGAGCGTAACGCTGCCCGAGGTCGAATAGCGATTGTGGCCGATCGCGATCGGACCCGTCAGGCGCTTGAGGTCGGCGTCGCGATGGACGTCGGAGACCAGCCCGAGCCCGCGGTGGCTGCGGAACTCGCCCTCCTCGTCGCAGGCCACGATGCCGGTGGATTCCTGGCCGCGATGCTGGAGCGCGTGGAGGCCCAGCCCCACGATCTCGGCCGCGTTGGGCACGCCGACCGCGGCGAAGACGCCGCACTCCTCGCGCCACACCTTGTCCGGCGTCCAGCCCCTCATGTCGTCCCCCGCTTGCGTGCGCCGCCCGGACGCCGCCCCGGCTCGCTCCCGATCCAGGGGAGCGGAAGGTGGCCCGCCGCGGCGAGCGCGTGGTCCTGGGCGTTCGGATTGCACAGGAGCCCGTGCGCCCGGCCGGTCACGACCGCGAGCTCCGCGGCGCGGGCGGCGGCCTCCCCGCCCGGCTCGAAGCGTAGCAGCCACGCCAGCCCCGTGCGCACCTCGATCGCCTGCCCGGTCTCGTGCAGCCACCAGCGCTCGGCCGAAGGACACCGCTCGCCCCCGCGCTCGACCACCAGAACCGCCTGCTCCCCGATGGCGACCGGCGAACCCTCGCGGCTGCTCGCCCGCAGCGTGCAACGCTCCTTGTGCGGATTGTAGAACCAAGTCGAGCGATGGAGCAGCGCCTCGATCTCGGCGCGGGCGGGCAGCCGGCCGTGAAGCTCGAACAGCCGCAGGCGGCGCAGCCCCGCGAGCGAGCGCCCCGCGTCCAGCCGCGAGCGCACCACCCCGAGCGCCGACAGCGCCTCGGGGTCGTCGGTTCTGAGCTCGATCCAGGCCTGTACGGTGGCGCCGTCGGCGCGCGATTGAACCATCACGCCCTCCCCCGACCCGCGAGGTGCCGCGCCAGCCCGGCGAAGATCGCGAGTCCCGGCCCGTCGTCGTCGCCCGCCGCCGCGCGACCGGCCCCGGCCTGGAGCGCCACCTCGAGGCGGGCGTCGCGCCGATCCGCCCACGGACCCGAGGCGGCGCGGCTCAGCGCGCCCAGGTCCTGGGCCCGCTCGGGATGCGGCATCAGGGCGAGAACGTTGCCCTCCGCATTGCACATCCCCGCAACGGCTTCCTCCGATCCGTTCGGGTTGTCCGGGAAGGCCGGGGAGGCCTCGTCCCCGGCGCCCGTGTAGCGCAGCGGGGCCTGGCCCGCAGCCGCCAGCTCCGCGACCCGGCCCGCGGCGCGCGCGGTGAAGCGGCCCTCGCCGTGCGCGACCGGGAGCGGCAGCACCGTCCCCGCCTCGAGCGTGCTCGTGAACAGGCAGCGCGAGGGCGCGATCCGCACCCGCACCCAGCGCGCGTAGTACCCCGCGCGGCCCGGCATGCGATTGCGCGCCAGCGCGAGCTCCACCGCGCCACCGCCCGGGACCAGTCCGGCTTCGACCAGGACCTGGGCGCCGTTACAGATCCCAAGCACCGGAGCCCCCTTCGCGGCGCGCTCCGCGAGCCGTTCGACCAGTGGGTGCTTGGCCGCGAGCGCCCCGCCGCGCACGCGATCCTGGTAGGAGAAGCCGCCCGGGAGCACGTAGGCATCGAAGCGCGCGAACTCGCTCTCGGGGCGCATCCAGCGGAAGATCTCGGCCTCGAGCCCGACGCGCTCGAGCGCGCGCGCCGTTTCGGCCTCGCAGTTGACGCCCGGAAACTGCACCACCGCCACGCGCGGCTTCATGCCAGCTCCTCGTTCCACAGGCGCTCGAGCGCCGCACCGGCGGCGGCGCGCAGCTCGTCGAGCCGCCATTCCACGGTCCCGCCTCCGGGCACCCGGGCTCGCAGGCGCGGCTGCGGCGTCACGGCGGCGATCGGCCAGGCGAGCAGCGAGCGGTCGCGGGCGGCCTGGAACAGCCGCGCCGCCCGCTCCGGGCTCACCTCGAAGACGATTCCCGGCCGCTCGCTGAACATCGCCAGCTCGGCCGAGGTCTCGAGGGCCTCGAAGTCCACGTCGAGACCGAGCGGGCGCTCGAGCGGGGTGGCGAGCGCCATCTCGGCGAGCGCCAGCGCGAGGCCGCCGTCCGATACGTCGTGCGCGGCACGGGCCCAGCCGCCCTCGGCCGCCAGGACCGCCAGTTCCTGAAGCCGGGCCTCGCGCGCCAGATCGAGCGTCGGAGGAGCGCCGCCGCGCTCGCGCAGCACGTCGCGCAGGTAGGCCGAGCCGCTCAGCTCGTCGCGCGGCTCCCCCACCAGCACCAGAAAGTCGCCGGGACGGCGCAGGCCGAGCCCCATCGCGCACGACAGGTCCCGGACCACGCCGACGCACATGACGATCGGCGAGGGCGGCACGGCATGGTCGCCGGTCTGGTTGTAGAGGCTCACGTTGCCGCTCACGAACGGCAGCGGATGACCGTGGCTCGCGAGCTGTCCCAGCGACTCCGCGGCCACCGCGAGCCCTTCAAGCGTGGCCTCGAGATCCCCCATCACCCGCGTGTCCTCGGGATGCCCGAAGTTGAGGCAATCGGTGAGCGCCCACGGGCGCCCGCCCGCGCACGCGACGTTGCGCGCCGCTTCGGCCACGGCATGGCGCGCCCCGAGCTCGGGATCGCTCTCGCACCAGTACGGATTCCCGCCCACCGCGACCGCGATCCCCAGGCCGCGCTCGGGGTGCACCCGCACGACCGCGGCGTCGGCCTCGCCGGGCCGCAGCCAGGTGCGGCCCTGGACCTCGCTGTCGTAGTGCCGGAACAGGTACTCGCGCGAGCCCTGGTTGAGGCTGCGGAGCAGGGCAAGCAGCGCCTCGCGCGGCGGCGCGTCCTCGCGCCGCGGCTTGGCGGGCGCGGCGGGCGGCCGGCGACGGGCCGGGCGCAGCACGCGGCGCCCCGCCGTGATGGCCTCGATCGGGCAGTCCACGAGCAGGTCGTCGTCCCAGCCCACCTGGTAGCGCCGCTCCTCGAGCGCCCGGCCGATGATCGAGGCGCCCGCGCCCGGCGCCACTTGGTCGAGCGCGAACTCGCGGTTGTAGATGGCGCACAGCTCGGGGGCGAAGGCCTCGGGGACCACCCAGCAGTAGCGCTCCTGGGTCTCGGCGCACAGCAGCACCTCGGGCGGCAGCGGGCGCGCCACGCGGTGGAGCCGCTCCAGGTCGATGCGCGCGCCGCAGCCGCCCGCCGCCGCCATCTCGCTGGTCGCGCATGCCACGCCGCCCGCCCCGAGGTCCTTGAACCCGGCGGTCACGCCGCGCTCTCGCACGCGCCGGAACGCCTCGGCGTTCGCGACGTGGAGCACGCGCTTGAGGAAGGGATCGGGCAGCTGGACCGCCCCGCGCTGGTCGCCCCCCAGCTCGTCGGAGGCGAACGCGGCGCCGCCGAAACCGCTCTCGTCGGTGGGCTTGCCGACCAGGACGAACGCCCACGGGCCCCCGCCCTCGGGCACCCGGCTGTGGAGGATGCCGTCGCGGGGCGCCAGCCCGAGGGCCATGACGTTGACCAGGCAGTTCGAGTCGAAGCCGCGATCGAAGACCACGTCGCCACCCAGGTTGGGCACGCCGAGCGCGTTGCCGTAGTCGGCGATGCCCTGGACCACGCCGCGCGTCACGTCGCGGGCGTGCACGCCGGCGCGCGGGTCCCCGAAGCGCAGCGCGTCGAGCACCCCGATGACCTCGGCGCCCATGCAGCCCACGTCGCGGACGATGCCGCCCACGCCGGTCGCCGCGCCCTCGACCGGCAGCACCTGGCTGGGATGGTTGTGACTCTCGTGCGCCAGCACCAGGACCAGGTCCTCGCACGGCGCCGGCAGCGCGACCACGCCCGCGTCCTCGCCCGGACCGATGACGACCTGCGGCGCCGAGGTCGGCAGGCGCCCGAGCAGATGGCGCGTGGACTTGTAGGAGCAGTGCTCGCTCCACAGGATTCCGAACAGCACCGCCTCGGGCCACCACGGCGGCCGCCCCAGCAGCTCCGCGAGCAGGCTCACCTCGTCGGGGTCGAGGCTCACGCCGCGCGCGCGCAGCGTGGCGGAGACCGCGGCCGGATCGGCCGCCTCGGCCTCGGTCCAGGCCGCGCGCACGCCCGCCGCGACGTTCATGGCGCCGGCTTCCCGGCGCGCGCGAACAGCGCGTCGACGTGGCGCAGCGCGGGATCGAGCTCGAAGCAGCGCGCCAGGGATTCGCGCGCCAGCACGCGCGTGACGCGCGCATCGCCCTCCAGGCCCTCACGGAACGAGACCCCGCGCTCCAGGCTCGCGAGCGCATGCTCCTGGACGATGGCGTAGGCGTCGTCGCGCGCGAGCCCGGCCCCGGTGAGCGCCAGCAGCACGCCCTGCGAGAACACCCGCCCCCCGCCGGCCTCGAGGTTGCGCCGCATCGCCTCGGGATGCACGCGCAGGCCGAGGACGATCTCGCGCAGCTCCGCGGTCATGAAGTCCGCGACCAGGAACGCGTCGGGCAGGATGACGCGCTCGACCGACGAATGGCTGATGTCGCGCTCGTGCCACAGCGCCTGGTTCTCGAGTGCCGCCTGCGCGTAGCCGCGCAGCAGGCGCGCGAGCCCGCTGACGCGCTCGCAGCGCACCGGATTGCGCTTGTGGGGCATCGCCGAGGAGCCCTTCTGGGCCTCGGCGAACGGCTCCTCGGCCTCGCGCACCTCGCTGCGCTGGAGGTGCCGGATCTCGACCGCGATCTTCTCGAGCGTGCCGCCCAGCACGGCGAGCGCGCACAACAGCCCGGCGTGCCGGTCGCGCTGGACCACCTGGGTCGCGACCGGCTCGGCCCGCAGGCCGAGGCGCGCGAGCGCCGCCTCCTCCAGCGCGGGCTCGGAGTGGGCCAGGGTTCCGACCGCCCCCGAGAACTTGCCGACCGCGCATTCCACCAGCGCCACCTCGAGGCGGCCGAGGTCGCGCCCCAGCTCCTCGCTCCACACCAGGCACTTGAGCCCGAAGGTGATGGGCTCGGCATGGATGCCGTGAGTGCGCCCGATCATCGGCGTGCGGCGGTGGCGCTCGGCGAGCGCGTAGACCGCCGCGCGCAGGCCGCGCAGTTCGGCGGCGAGCAGCCGCCCCGCCTCGCCGATCTGGCAGGCGAGCGCCGAGTCCACGAGGTCCGACGACGTCAGCCCGAGGTGGAGCTGGCGGGCGTCGTCGCCCACCGACTCGGCGAGCATCGACAGGAACGCGATGACGTCGTGATGGACCTGGGCTTCGATCGCCGCCAGGCGCGCGGGGTCGATGCGCGCCCGCGACCGGATGCGCTCCGCGCTGCCCGCGGGCGCGATCCCGGCGCCTTCGCGCGCCGCCGTCGCCGCGAGCTCGACCTCGAGCCACAGCGCCAGGCGGCGGCGCTCGCTCCACACCTCGCTCATCGCCGGCCGCGAGTAGCGCGCGATCACGGGCCCTCCCGCGGCGCCTCGGTGAGCGTGACGCTCAGCTCGAGCTTGCGCTCGGCCCGCTCCGCGACCAGGCGCAGACGGTCCCCCACCGCGGCCCCGTAGATGCTGCGCTGCGCGTCGTCCACGGAGTTCACGGTGAGCCCGTTGACCGCCCGGATGCGGTCGCCGACGCGCAGCCCCGCCCGCGCCGCCGGCCCGTCCGCTTCGACGCGCGTCACGATCAGGCCGCCGAGATCGTTGAGGCCGAGGCGCTGGGCCAGGTAGGGCGTCACGGGCTGGACCTGGAAGCCCGGCCAGGCGATGCGCACCCGCCCGTAGGTGCGCACCTCGTCGAGCACGCGCTTGACCAGGTTGACCGGGATCGCGAAGCCGATGCCGAGCGAGCCGCCCCCCTGGGTGAAGATGAAAGTATTGATCCCGATGACCTCGCCGTCGCCGTTGACGAGCGGGCCGCCGCTGTTCCCGGGATTGATGGCGGCGTCGGTCTGGATCATGTTCTTGTACACGCCGGAGCCGGTCGCCTCGCTCTTGATGTCGCGCCGCGTGGCGCTCACCACCCCGGCGGTCACGGTGGGCTGCGAGTCGGTGATGAGGTAGCCGAACGGGTTGCCGATGGCGATCGCCCACTCGCCCACGACCAGCCCGTCGCTGTCCCCGAGCGGGGCGGCCGGCAGCCGGTCGGCGGTGATCTTGAGGACCGCGAGGTCGTAGGTCGCGGAGCCCCCCAGGATCTTCGCGGGCACCTGCCGCCCGTCGGTGAGGGTCACGGTGACCTTCTCGGCGTCGCGCACGACGTGCTCGTTCGTCACGACCAGGCCCGCCGCGTCCACGATCACGCCCGAGCCGAGCGAGGACACCTGCTGGCGGTATTCCATCCCCGGGTAGAAGCGGTCGAAGAACTCGTCGCGGAACATGCCCGCGAACGGGTCGGCGCGCACGATGCGCGTGGCGGTGACGCTGATCGAGACCACGGCCGGGCTCACGCGCTGGACCGCGGTGACGACCGCGGTGCGCCGCGAGGCCGACAGCTCCGCCGCCGCCCGTGCCGGCCCGGGGGCGGCGCCGGCCAGCCCGCCGGCGGCGAGCGCCACGGCGATGCCGGTCGCGAGCGCCCTCATGTCACGGACTCCGGCGGATAGAAGACCTGCTCGAGGCACAGCCCCTGCGCCGGAGCCGTGATCCCGGCCCGGCTCCGATCGCGGCTCTCGAGCACCCGCACCATCGCCGCGCGCGGATCGCGCTCGCGCGCCACCGCCAGCGAGGTTCCCACCAGGGTGCGGACCATGTGGTAGAGGAAATGGTCCGCCACGATGTCGAGCCGCACGCCGTCCTCCCAGGGCGCCCAGCCGGCCCGGAAGATCGTGCACACCGCGCTCCCCGGGCTCGACCCCGCGGCCTGGAAGGCGGAGCAATCGTGCTCGCCTTCGAGCGCCAGCGCCGCGCGCTCGAGCGCCGGAGCGGGAATGCCGCGCGGCGGATGCCAGGCGAAGCGCGACCCCAGCACGTCCTCGGCCCGGAGCAGCCGGTAGCTGTAGCGCCGCGCCACCGCCGAGTGGCGCGCGTGAAAGCCGGGGCGCGCGTCCTCGGCCCGCAGGACGCGAACGTCGGGCGGCAGCCGGCGAGCGAGCAGCGGCGGCAGCGCGCGCGCGGGCAGCCGGCTCTCGGCTTCGAGCGAGGCCACCTGGCCGCGCGCGTGGACCCCCGCGTCGGTGCGTCCCGCGCCGTTCACCCGCACCTCCGCGCCCAGCACCTCGCCCAACGCCTCCTCGAGCACGCCCTGCACCGTGCGCTGCCCGGGCTGGATCTGCCAGCCATGGAACTCCGTGCCGTCATACCCGACCACCAGTTTGTAGACCGCCACCTAGCGCCGCCACAGCAGTGCGACCCCTGCGAGTGCACCGCCGGCCGCCGCCCATCCCCAGGCGCCGGCCTGGTCTCCCGCGGCCGCCGCGACCGGGCGCAGCCGGTAATGGCGCGCCTCGAGCGCCAGGGCCACCTGCTCGGCGCGCTCGAGCGAGTTCACCAGCGTGGGCACCGTCGCCGCGCGGCGCCGCGCCAGCCACTCGGACATCCCCCGCGCCGGGCGGCCGGCGCGCAGATCCTGGAGCCGCGCGATGCGCCGGCCCTCGTCCGCGAGCAGCGGCGCGAAGCGCAGCGCCAGGCCCACCATGGCGCGCGAAGCGGCGACCGGAACGCCCAGCGGCTCGAGCGGGCGGAGGAGGCGGGCGATCTGGTCCGCGGCGCGCTCGCCCGGCCACGCGGTGCGCAGGCCGTGGAGCGCCGCCGCGGCGCCCGCGAGCCGCAGCGCGACCAGCCCCCCCAGGACCAGCCCCTCGCGGGTGGGGCGCAGCGCCAGCGGCCACGCGCCTCCGCCCGGAGCGAACAGCGCGTGACCGCGCACCAGGAACAGATTGAGCGCCCAGGCGAGGGCGGCACCGCTCCCCACGATCCAGAGCCAGCGCCCGGAGGGTCGCGGCGCCCCGGCGGCCAGACCCGCCAGCACCGCGACGAGCAGGCAGGCGACCGCGGTCTCGAGCCGCGCGGCGACCAGCGCCCCGGCCATCGCGCCCAGCAGCGGCCAGGCCGCCCGAGCGCGGCCCCGGGCGTGCGCGCTCACGGCGTGGACACCCGCGAGCGCGCCAGGCGCTCGGCGATCTGGACCGCGTTGAGGGCGGCGCCCTTGCGCAGGTTGTCCGAGGCGACGAAGAACTCGAGCGCGCGCTCCTGGGACACGTCCCGGCGCGCGCGTCCCACCAGCACCGCGTCCCCGCCCGCGGCCTCGAGCGGCGTGGGATAGCGGCCGTGAGCCGGATCGTCCACGACTCGAAGCCCCGGGAACGCGCTCCATTGCTCGCGCGCCTCGGCCGGACTCACGGGGCGCACGCAGCGCACGTTCACCGCGGCGCAATGGCCGACGCGCACCGGCACGCGCACCGCGGTCGCGGTCACGGGCAGATCGGGACTGCTCAGGATCTTGCGCGTCTCCCACACCACCTTCATCTCCTCGCGGGTGTAGCCGTTGTCCTCGAAACGGTCGATGTGGGGAACGACGTTGAAGGCGAAGGGCGGCAGCCCGCCCGCCCGCGCGGGTGGGGCGCCCTCGAGCCCGGCGCGCACCCCGCTCTCGAGATCCGCGAGCGCCTCGGAGCCCCCGCCCGACACCGCCTGGTAGGTGGCGACGGCGACGCGCTCGAGGCCGAAGGCGCGCTGGAGCGGGGCGAGTACCATTGCGATCGCGATGGTCGAGCAGTTCGGGTTCGCGACCAGCGTGGGGCGGGTATCGAGCAGGTCGCCGTTGATCTCCGGGACCACGAGGGGCACGCCGGGGTCGTAGCGGTAGGCGCTGCTGTTGTCGACCACGGTCACCCCTGCCGCGCGCGCGACCGGCGCCCACTCGAGGCTCACCGGGTTCCCCGAAGCGAAGAGCGCCAGGTCGAGCCCTCGAAACGCCTCGGGCCGGACGGGCTCGACCGGGAGCGGCCGGCCGCGAAACGGCAGCGTCTGCTCCCGCGGGCGCTCGCTCGCCAGCAGGGTCGGGGCGGCGGCGGGAAAGTCGCGCTCCTCGAGCAGGGCGAGCATGGTGCGTCCGACCAGCCCGGTGGCTCCGAGAAGCCCGATCCGTAGGCTCATGAGGTGGCCTGGGTTGGCGACACGCGTGCTCTCCGGGGGGTGCGGGCGCCGGCGACGCCCGGTCGCATGTTAGGTGCGCCGATTGCGCGCTGTCAACGCCACCAGGCCCCCGAGCCCGACCACGATCCCGCTCAGGAGGCCGGGCCAGTCGCCGAGCTTGACGTAGCCCCCCGGCGCCCCCGGGCGCGGCAGCGCCGTCACCAGCACCGCGGGCTCGAACACTGGCGACTGCGCGACCACGCGGCCGTAGGCGTCGCACACCAGCGTGAGTCCGGTGTTGGCGCAGCGCGCCAGCGGCACGCGGCACTCCGCGGCGCGGAACACCGCCATCGCGGCGTGCTGATAGAGCGCCGCGCTGTTGCCGAACCACTCGTCGTTCGTGATGTTGACCAGCCAGCGCGCGCCGTGGCGCACGTCGTCGCGCGCCAGGTCCGGGAAGATGGCCTCGAAGCACACCAGGCACGAGAACGATCCGGCCGCGCTCGGGAACAGCACCGGGCGGCTGCCCGGCGTCCATTCGGCCTGGCCCAGCTCGAGGGTGCCGAGCGCCGGGATCAGCCATTCGAACGGCATGCGCTCCCCGAAGGGCACCAGGTGCCGCTTCGCGTAGACCGGGCCCGGCACGCCGTCGGGCGTGAACAGGCCGGCCGCGTTGAAATAGCGCGCCCGCGCCGCCGCATCGAACTCGTAGTCCGCGAAGCCGCTGAAGACCGGCACCTGGGTGCGCATCACGAACGAGGCCACCTCGATCGCCTGCTCGGGCTGCTTGCGCAGATAGCTCCCGGTCGCGGTTTCGGGCCAGATCAGGATCGCGGGCGGCGGCACGTGTGCCACGGCGCGCTGCGAGAGCCCGAGGAATCCGGCCAGGATTTCGCGCTGATGGGTGCCGGCCCACTTGATCTCGCCCGCCACGTTGCCCTGGATGAGCCCGATCGTAGGCCCGCGCTCGCGCGGCGCGGCGGCGAGCACGCGCTGCCCCCACGACCACGGCAACGCGACCACGAGCAGCGCCCCGAGGGCCGCGCGCACGCGTGCGCCGCCGGTGAAGCTGCGCCACAGGAGCACGTTGAGGAACAGCAGCCACAGCGTCACCAGCGTCACGCTGCCGATCGAGGCCATCTGGATGAGCGGCAGGTACGCGTGCTGGGTGTAGCCGGGCTGAAACCACGGGAAGCCCAGCTCGCCCGAGGCGCGCAGCTCCTCGACGGCGAGCAGCGCGAACGGAAAGCCCGCCGCGAGCGGGAGCCGGGCGCGGCGCGCCAGCGCGCCGGCGAGCCAGGTCGCGAGCCCGGTGTAGAGCGCCAGGTAGGCGGCGGCCGCGATCCAGGCCGGATACTTGAGCCATGGCACCGTGATCGCGACGTTCGAGAGCAGCGCGATCCAGTGGGTGCCGATCAGGAAGAACGCGAAGCCGCAGGCGTAGCCCAGCCCGAAGCGGGCGCGTCCCGACATGGACTCGAGCCGCGCGTCGAGCGCGACCAGCAGGGGGACGTAGGCGCCCCAGGCCAGGAATCCGAGCGGGAGGGGCAGGAACGCCACGCCCAGGAGCGCCCCCGAGAGGAGCGCGAGCCCGACCGCGCGGCGCTCAGACGAGCCGGACCTCTTTCCCCTGCTCCGCCGAGCGATAGATCGCGTCCATGAGCTCCATGACGGGAAGGATCTCGTCGGCGCTTCCCATCGGACGACCGCCCTTGCGCAACGACTCGGCGAAGTGCGCGATCTCGGATTCGATCGACTGCTTGTACTGGTTGCCGGGCGGGGGCATCGTCGGCGTGACGTTGACGAGCGTGCCGTGCATGCCCTTGTGGATGCGCAGCGGATTGAGGAGCGCCGCACCCCCGGTGCCGAACAGGTTGACGTAGGCGAAGTCGCGCTCCATGAGCAGCCCCCAGGTGAGCTCGAGCGACAGCGTCGCCCCGCTCGCCAGCCGCAGGAAGGCGGTGGCGCTGTCCTCGACCTCGCCCTTGCGCAGCCGGTGCACGCTCGCGGTCACGGACTCGACCTTGGGGCTCCCCATGATCCACAGGGCCTGGTCGAGCATCTGGAACCCGAGGTCGAGCACCACGCCGCCGCCCGCCTCGCGCCGCTGGCGCCGCCACTCGTCGGAGTCCCACTCGGTGCGCTGGCGCAGCCAGCCCGCCTTGGCGAGGAAGATTTCGCCGAGGTCGCCGTTCTGGACGAACTTGCGCAGCAGCTGGGCGTCCTCGCGGAACCGGTGCTGGACCGCGCACATCAGGATGCGGTCGTGCTTCTTCGCCGCCTTGACCATCGCCGCGGCTTCCTCGCCGCTGCGCGCCAGCGGCCGCTCGCACAGCACGTGCTTGCCGGCCTCGAGCGCCGACATCGCCATGGGCGCGTGGAGGAAGTTGGGCGTGCAGATGTCGATGGCCTGGACTTCCTCGTCGCCCAGAAGCTCCTCGAAGCGCGTGTAGCTGCGCGGGATCTGGAACTTCTGGGCCACCCGGGCGACCTTCTCGGGGTCCCGATCGCACAGCGCGACCAGCTCGAGGTCCTCGATCTTGCGCAGCGCCGGAATGTGGTTGACCTGCGCCGCGGCACCCACGCCCACCAGCCCGATCCGCAGTGACTTGCGCGCCACATCACCTCCCTGGAAGGACGACGCCCGGCACTCTAGGGAGCCTCCCGCGGAGCGTCAAGGGAGAGGCCCGCGGATTCCTGCGCGGTGAGGCCGTAGCGCAGGAGCTTCTTGTACAGGCCCTGGCGCGAGAGCCCGAGGGCGCGCGCCGCCCGCGATTTGTTCCAGCGCGCGCGCTCGAGCGCCTCGCGCAGGCGGCGCTCCTCGAGCGCGCGCGTCTCGGCGTGAAGCCCGCCCTCGAGTCCCGCCGCCGGTTGCGCTAGCCCCAAGAGCGGCGCCGGCTCGGGCCAGTGCTCCGGGCCGACCACGCCGCGCGCGCCCGCCACCGCGACCGCGAAGGCGCAGCCGTTCTGAAGCTCCCGCACGTTGCCGGGCCACGGATAGCGCAGCAGCCACGCGGCCAGGGCGTCCGAGAGGCGCGGCGGCGGCTCGTCGAGCCGCGCGGCCACGCCGGCGAGGAAGTGGCGCGCCAGCACGAGCACATCGTCGCCGCGCTCGCGCAGCGGCGGCAGCCGCAGACGCACCGCGTTGAGCCGGAAGAACAGGTCGGCGCGGAACGATCCGCCCGCGCAGCCCTGGTCGAGGTTGCGGTGGGTCGCCGAGACCACCCGCACGTCGACGCGGCGCACCCGCGTCTCGCCGACGCGGCGCGCCTCGCCTTCCTGGAGCACCCGCAGGAGCTTCATCTGGAGCAGGGCGCTGGCGTCGCCGATCTCGTCCAGGAACAGCGTGCCGCCCTCGGCCGACTCGAACAGCCCGCCGCGGTCGGCGACCGCACCGGTGAACGCCCCGCGCGCGTGGCCGAACAGCTCGTTCTCGATCAGGCTGTCGGGCGTGGCGCCGCAGTTATGGGCGACGAAGCCCTGCCGTCGCCGCGCGCTCAGCCCATGCACCGCGCGGGCGATCAGCTCCTTGCCCGAGCCCGTCTCCCCCACGACCAGCACCGGGAGCCCGCTCTCGGCGATGCGCGGCAGCGCGCGCACGACCTCGAGCCAGGCTCGCGATTCCCCCATCAGCTCCGCGCCCGCTCCCTCCCGGGCCGCGGCTCCCTCCCGCGTCATCCGCTCCATCCCCGTCCCCTCCCCATCCCGACGTCTCACCGCGGGGGACCGCGTCGCAACACCCACCTCCAATCGTCATCGCTCCGTCCATTCCACCCCGCGCGCTCCGGAAACGATCGCGCCGATCTCGAACACGCGCTCCCCGAGGGCGCCGAGCGCGGCGGAAAGATCCTCCGCGCGCCCGGCCGCGCACACCACCGCCATGCCGATGCCGAGGTTGAACGCCGAACGGGCGTCGTCCTCGGGAATCTCCCCGGCCGCGATCAGCCACCGGAACAGCGCCGGGCGCGGCCAGGCTCCCGGATCGAGGCGCGCGCGGCAGCCCTCGGGCAGCACGCGCGCCAGATTCCCCGCCAGCCCGCCGCCGGTCACGTGCGCCAGCACGCGCACCTCGCCGCGCTCGAGCGCCGGGGCCAGGGCGGGCCCGTACCAGCGATGGGGCCCGAGCAGCGCCTCGCCCACGCGCTCGCCCTCGCCGCCCGGCAGCGGCGCCTCGAGCGCGAGGCCGGAGCGCTCGAGCACGCGTCGCGCCAGCGTGTAGCCGTTGGTGTGGAGCCCCGCCGAGGCCAGCCCCAGCACGAGATCGCCGGGGCGCACGGCTGCGCCGTCGAGGAGCCGGCCCTCGGCGACCCATCCGATCATGCAGCCCGCCACGTCCACGACGCCGGGCCGGTAGGTGTCGGGCATCTCCGCCGTCTCGCCGCCGAGCAGTGCTGCGCCCACCTCCCGGCACGCCCCGCTCAGACCCTCGATCACCGCCAGCACGACTTCGGGCTCGAGCCGCGCCTGCGCGATGTAGTCGAGGAAGGCGAGCGGTGTGGCGCCGTGGACGAGCAGGTCGTTCGCGCCGTGGTAGACGAGGTCGGCGGCGGCCTCGCGCAGCCGGCCCGCCCGGCGCGCGAGCTCGAGCTTGCTCCCCACTCCGTCGAGGCTCGCGGCCACGAGCCCGGGGGTCGCCGCGGGCCCGGCGCCGCCGTGCGCGCCCGGCCAGCGCAGAAATCCCGCGAAGCCGCCTTCGAGGCGCCGCACCTCCGGGCCCCAGGTCGATTCCACGGCACGCGCCAGCGCCCGCTTGATGGCGTCGGAGCGCGGCAGGTCCACACCCGTGTCGCGGTAGCGCATGGACTCAGGCCCGCCGGGTCTTGAGCCGGAGCTGGAGGAGATCCTCGCTGCTCGGGCTCGGGATGAGCGGGAACTCGTGGGCGCGATGGAGTCGCATCAGACACTCGACGACCTGGGCGTCGAACTGGGTGCCGGTGCCCCGCGCCAGCTCCTGGAGCGCCGCGTCGATCGAGAGCGCCCGCCGGTAGGGCCGGTCCGATGTCATGGCGTCGAAGGCGTCCGAGACGTTGAGGACGCGCGCGCCCATCGGCACGTCGGCGGCGCTGAGCCCGAACGGATAGCCGAGCCCGTCGGGCCGCTCGTGATGCGAGCGCACGATCTCGGCCGCGCGCCGCAGCGCCCGCACCCGCGCGACGATCTCGGCCCCGGCGGCCGGGTGCGAGCGCAGCGTGCGCTGCTCGTCGTGCGACAGCACGCCCGGCTTCTGGAGGATGTGCTGGTGGTGGGGCCCGATCTTGCCCAGGTCGTGGACCAGCGCCGCGTATTCGATCTCCTCGACGCGGTGCTCGGGCAGCCTCATGCCGCGCGCGAGCCGCACCGCGTACTGCGAGACCCGCACGGAATGGTGCCGCGTGTAGGGGTCCACCTCTTCGAGCACCTCGGAGAGCGCGCGCACGAAGTCCTTGAGGTCGGCGCGGATCTCCATGTAGAGCCCGAACGAGTGGCGCGCGACCAGCAGCGGCAGCGCGACCAGGGCGAGCCCCCACGCCCCGACGTGCAGGACGACCGTGGCGACCAGGGCCCCGAGCATGATGAACGACAGATGGTGGAGGATGCCCTGGAGGAAATTGCGCTGCCAGATGCGCCACGGGCTCGGCCCCTGGGTGAGCCCGATGACGGTCGAGACCAGCGCGGAGTTGCACAGGAAGTAGACGCCGCCGCAGGCGAGCAGCGCCGGAATGTCGCGCGGCAGCTCGAGCGCCCCCTGGGTGCCGCCCGCGGCCAGAAAGGCGTAGCCGGCGGCGAACGAGGTGATCGCGAAGATCGCCACGTTGTGGATCATGCGTACCGCGGGCTTGCGCAGGAACAGGCCCTGGATGATGAGGGTGCTCGCGACGTCGAGGCTCGCGGTCGCGACCGGCCCGAGGATGATGAGGCAGGCGAGATCGATGACCGCGGTCGCAGTCGCGTAGCCGCCGCCCGGCAGGCTCACCGGGCTCGCTTCGCTCAGGATCATGAGCAGCAGCGCCGCGCCCAGCACGACCGGGGAGGCGGTGGACATCTGGCCGGCGGTGGCCGCGAACAGCGCCAGGGTCACCGCCAGCACGGCGGCGTAGTACAGGCGGAAGGTGCGGGGGTGTTTCAGCGCCGTGGGCTCACTCACACTCGATCCATCCATGGAGGCGGATACGACGCTTGGGGGGCCCAACTTGAAACCGACACCGGCTTCGGAGCTTACTCGGTGGTTCTGGACAGCCGTACCAGCGTGATTACCAGCCGGCGCGGCCGACGAACGAAACGAGTTCGAGGATCAGTTCCACGAATCCCACCTCCTTTAGGTGTGACTCTGAGGGAGACGAAATGTGTCTCGAACAGGTGGGTCCGCTTCGCTTCCTTAGAATTCGTCGCTCCGCTGTCCTCCTAGGCCGATGTCGGTCTCAAAACGTACTCGGTGGGCTCCTTGGTCCGCAGGCCTCCGACCACGCGGTTGAGGGCCATGAGCGTCGCCAGCACAACCGCCTGCTGCGCGTCCTGATCCGCGGTGCAGCAGCCGGTTAGAATTTTGCTCTGCCGGTGCGAGAGCAGCGTCAGCGACACCATGACCACGTCCTGCCGGCCGGTCTTCACGACCGCGGCATCCTCGACGCTGAGCGCCAGCTCGTCCTCGACGTACTCCTGAAGCGCGGCGACCGTCGCCTCGGCGACCAGGCGATGGGCGGCGTCGCGACTTCCGAATCCGGAGGCGCTGCCCACCCGCGTGACGCCTTTCCACTTGAGCTCGACCTGGGCCTGGACCCTCGAGCCGGCGACGAACAGGTTGACGCCCGCGTAGCGCACGCGCTCTTCCTCGGCCGCGACCGCCGCGACGGCGGGCCCCGCCGGCGCGAGCTCGGGAGCCGGGATCGCGGCGGCGGCGGGCACGGGGCCCGCGGCGTTCGCGTACGCCACCGAGACCACGCGGTGATCGATCGTCCGATTGAACTTGGTCAGAAGCAGGGTCTGGACGTCCCGCACGATCTGCTTGGCGGGGCGCCGGGAGGTCGTCAGGATGTGGAGCTCGCGGATGTCGTCGCCATCCGCCTGGATGCTCACGCCCTCGACATCGCGCAGCGACCGGATGGCGGCTTCCGCCCTCGCGGCCCACGCTCCACGGCTTGCTTCGACGGCCACGGACCTGCCTCCTCGGTTCCGCCCGAACCTGCAGCGTGCAAAGAGCCTAGCATACCGGTCGGCAGGGCGAAAAGCCCTGCCTTCCGGGCGCACGATTCAGGGCCCGGGGGCGCCAAACACCGGCTTCAGGTCGAAATGGACCATACGATGGAGCAGGTTCACCCGGCCCTCGATCTCCTCGCGGTTGGTCTCGATCAGCCGCCGGGGACTGAAATCCTCGATCGCCAGCGAGGCCATGGTCGTCCCGCAGGCCAGCGCCTGGCACAGTCCGTCGCCCCCGAGATCAGCGGTGCGCGCGAGCCAGCCCAGGAATCCGCCCGCGAACGAGTCCCCGGCGCCGGTGGGATCGCGCAGCGCCTCGACCGGGAACGCGGGGGTCAGGAAGCGCGTCTCACGATCGCGGTAGAGCGCGCCGTGCTCGCCCTTCTTGATGATGACCGACTTCGCGCCCTGATCGAGCAGTCGGTCGGCCGCCCGCACCAGCAGGGTCTCGCCCGCCAGGGCGCGCGCCTCCTCCTCGTTGAGGAGCGCCACGTCCACCCGGCGCAGCACCTCGAGCACCCGGTCGGGCTTGCGCGCGATCCAGTAGTTCATGGTGTCCGACAGCACCAGCTCGGGCTTGCGCATCTGCGCCAGCACCTCGAGCTGGAGGTCGGGATCGATGTTGGCCAGGAACACGTAGGGCGCCTCGCGGTGGTGGGCGTCGAGCTTGGGGTGGAAGGTCGAGAACACGTTGAGCTGGGTCTCGAGCGTGTGGGCGTGCCCCAGCTCGGCGGCGTACTCGCCGCGCCAGCGGAACGTGCGGCCCGGGGCGGTCTCGAGCCCGGAGAGATCGATCGAGTGCCCCTCGAACTGGCTGCGGTGATCGGCGGGGAAGTCCTCGCCCACGACCGCGACGATCCGCACCCGCGCGAAGTGCGCGGCCGAGAACGCGAAGTAGGCGGCCGAGCCGCCCAGCACCTCGTGGGCCTCGCCGTAGGGCGTGCGCACGGAATCGAGGGCCACCGAGCCCACGACCAGCAGTTCGCCCGGGCTTCTCACGCCAGCGCCTCCGAGGCGCGCTCCATGCGCTCGGGCGCCGACACCCCCATGAGGGCGAGACCGTTGCGCAGCACGATGCGGGCCGACGCGGACAGGAGCAGGCGCTCGCGCGAGCGCGCGGGATCATCCGAGACGACGCGGCACGCGTGGTAGAAGCGGTGGAACTCGGCCGCCGTCTCGGTGAGATAGGTCGGCATCCGATGGGGCTCGCGCGCCGCCGCGGCGCCCCGCACCACCTCGGGGAACGCGGCGAGCTTGCGCGCCAGCGCCGTCTCCTCCGGCTGATCGAGCGTCACGACGCCCCGCCCGGGCTCGAGGCCGCGCTCGGCCGCGAAGCGCAGGATCGAGGCGATGCGGGCGTGCGCGTACTGGACGTAGTAGGCGGGGTTCTCGTCGTTCCGGGTGCGCGCCAGGTCGAGGTCGAAGTCGAGGTGGGCGCTGGTCGAGCGCATCAGGAAGAAGAACTTCGCGCAGTCGGCGCCCACATCCTCCATGAGCTCGCGCAGGGTGATGAACTCGCCCGCGCGCTTGCTCATCTTGACCGGCGCGCCCAGCGACAGCAGGTTGACCTGCTGGACGATGAGCACCTCGAGGAAGTCGGGCTCGAGCCCGAGCGCCTGGAGCGCGGCCTTCATCCGCGCGATGTAGCCGTGGTGGTCCGGCCCCCACAGGTCGATCGCGTGCCGGTAGCCGCGCGCGCGCTTGTCGCGGTGATACGCGATGTCGGGCAGCAGGTAGGTGGGAGCTCCGCTGGCGCGCACGATCACCCGGTCGACGTCGTCGCCGAACCGGTGGGTGCGCAGGTAGGTCGCCTCGCCGCGCTCCGCGGGCTCTTCGTGCTCCGCGCGCTGCCCGGGCTTGGGGTCGCTCGCGCCGGCTTCCGGCGCGCGCGCGCGATAGACCATGCCGCGGGCCTCGAGCGCTGCCAGGGTCTCGGCCACCGCACCCGAGCGGTGGAGCGCCGACTCCTGAAACCAGCGCGAGAACTCCGCGCCGTAGTCCGAGAGGTCGCGCTGCTGGCCGGCGACCATGCCCCGCAGCGCCTGGTCGCGGAACCAGCCCGAGTCCCCGCGGCCGAGTGCCGCGCGCGCCTCGGCCTCGGGCAGGACTGCGGCGATGTCCGCGAGGTAGGCCCCCTGGTAGCCCCCGGCCGGCATCGGGCGCTCCACCCCGATGCGCTCGGCGAACCGGGCCGCGACCGACTCGCCGAGCAGGTCCACCTGGGTCCCGGCGTCGTTGACGTAGAACTCGCCCGCGGCCTCGTGCCCGGTGGCCTCGAGCAGCCGCACCAGGGCGGCGCCCACCGCCGCGGCGCGCGCGCTCACGACGTTGAGCGGTCCGGTCGGATTCGCGCTCACGTACTCGACCAGCACGCGCGTCCCGGCACCGCCCGCGCTGCGCCCGAAGCCCTCCCCGTCGGCGGCGATGCAGGCCGGAAGCGCCGCCAGGAACACGGGCGAGTAGCGGAAGTTGAGGAAGCCCGGCCCCGCGACCTCGATGCTCGCGAAGCGCTCGGGATCGGGCGGGAACGCGCGCACCAGCGACTCCGCGAGTGCCCGCGGCGGGGTGCCGGCCTCCTTCGCGAGCAGGAGGGCCAGGTTCGTGGTCCAGTCGCCGTGCGCGGGGTCGCGCGGGATCGCGAGCTCGAGACGCGCGATCCGCTGCTCGCTCCACAGCCCGATCCTGCGCAGCGCCTCGCTCAGGCCCTCAGTCAGCGCGTTCCAGACCAAGATCCACGCTCCGGGCGTCGCCCCACAGTCGATCGAGCATGTAGTACTCGCGCGTCTTCTCGTGGAACACGTGCACCACGACCTCGATGTAGTCGAGCAGCACCCAGCGCCGCCCCGCGCGCCCCTCGACGTGCCAGGGCCGGTGGCCCTGGGCGCGCAGCTGGTCCTCGATCGCCTCGGCGACCGCCTTGACCTGGACCTCGCTCGAGGCCGAGCAGATGAAGAAGTAGTCGCACACGCCGTCGAGATCGCGTAGATCGAGCGCGACCAGGTCCTGGGCCTTCTTGGCGAGCGCCACGCCCGCCGCCGCCTTGAGGATCGCGGCGCCTTCGCCGCGGCGCGAGGCCGGGTTCGGGCGCGCGGCACGCCCCGCGCGACCGCTCACGAACGGCCCCCGCCACCCGCGCGTGCGCGGCCGGACACCACGCCCCCAACCCGCCCGCGCGGCATTCTCAATCGGAGCCTGGTGATCGGGAGCGGGTTCAATGGTCGCGCTGGATGGCGTAATCGACGGCGCGGCCGAGCGCCCGGCGGGCGGCGCGCACCGGTGCCCCCTCGGGCGCGCCCCGCGCCGGCCGCGCGCCCGGCCGCGCCCCGTCCGCGAGCAGCACGCGGGCCTCCT
>JBGQIE010000016.1:0-28146 GCA_041498315.1 Candidatus Eiseniibacteriota bacterium | reverse complement strand
GGTGTCGGCCCCGATCAGCTCGTCCACGTAGAGCGTGTCGGGATAGGCCGGATTCTTGGTGCTGGTCGAGGCCCAGAGCGGGCGCTGGACCCGCGCGCCGCTCGAACGCACCGCCATCATGCGCGGGGTGGTCATGAACGCGCGGAAGCGCTCGTAGGCCAGTCGCGCGTTCGCGATCGCCGCGCGCCCCTTCGCGCGCTCGAGCTCGGCCCGCCGCGAATCGCCCGCGGGGAGCGCCGCGAGCGCCGCGTCGATCGCCTTGTCGAGCTTGGAATCCACGCGCGAGACGAAGAACGAGGCCACCGAGAAGATACGATCGAGCGGCTGGCCGCGGCTCGCGCGCTGCTCGAGCCCGGCGAGCCAGGCCTCCATGACCTGGGCGTAGCGGGCGAGCGAGAAGATGAGCGTTATGTTGACGCACACGCCTTCGGTGGTGAGCGCCGTGATCGCGGGCAGCCCCGCGGCGGTCGCGGGCACCTTGATCATCACGTTGGGCCGGGCCACCGAGCGGTGGAGGCGGCGGGCCTCCTCGAGCGTGCCGGGGGTGTCGTGGGCGAGCCGCGGGCTCACCTCGATGCTCGCGCGGCCGTCGAGCCCGCCGCTTTCCTCGTACGCCGGCGCAAGCAGGTCGCAGGCGCTCTGGATGTCCTCGATCGCGAGTCGCTCGAACAGCGCCGGGCCCGAGTGCCCGGCGGCGAGATGGCGCTCGATCGAGGCGTCGTAGATGCCCTCGGCGGCGAGCGCCTGCTGGAAGATGGTGGGATTCGAGGTCACGCCCACCACGCCCTGGTCGCGGATCTGGGCCGCGAACACCCCCGAGGCCAGCTCCTGGCGGTGGATGTAGTCGAGCCAGACGCTCTGGCCCAGGCCGCGAAGCTCGAAGGCGCGCGCCGTCATTTCATCATCTGCTGCGCCAGACACACGAGCCGGCCTTCGGGGTCCTTGAGCCGGGCCACGCGGTGGCCCCACGGCATGGTCCGCGGGGGATCCTCGAACAGCACGCCGCGGCCCGACAGCCGCTCGTAGGCGGCGTCCACGTCCGAGACCATGAAATAGAGGGCGGGCTCGCGGGGCGGCCGCCATTGATCGGGGGCGGCTTCCATGGGCGGCATGAAGCCGAGGCTCGAGCTCGGGCCGGTCGTGATCGACAGGTAGTTGAACTCGCCGGTCATCTGCATGATCTGCTTGAAGCCCAGCAGCTCGACGTAGAAGCGCTTGACCTCGTCCATGGACTGGCTGGCGTAGTCCATGTGCTGCGTGAGCATGCCGATCGCGTTCGGCGGGGTGAGCGCCGCCTTCGCGGCGCGCGGGCGCGCGCTCTTCTTGGGCGCGCGCTTCGCCCGCTTCGAGGCCCCGGCGCGCCGACGCGCGGCGGGCCGGCGGGTCGCCTTGCGCACCGCAGGCTTGCGCTTGGTGGAGCGCTTCGCGCGGGAACGTTTCCGAGTGGGCATGGCCTGATCCTCCGATTGGGGTGGGACTGCGCCGCTCCAAGATGCGCCCTCGCCGCGAGCCGCGCAAGCCGCGGGTTGTGCTCCGAAGATTGCATCTGTGTGAGCCGGCGCATCGTCCTGCAGCGGCGCGCCGATTGCCCCGGGTGAGTGTGCGCTCAGGCGGCGTAGACGCGCGCGTGGCGGGCAATACGCGCAAACCTGCGGGTCGGAATCTCCCGCCGGTAGTAGGGCACCCAGCGCGGAGGCAGCCCAATCCGGCTGATGAAGCGGCGCTCGGCCAAGACCTCGCGCACCGTCAGGCGACGCTTGAGCCGCCCCAGGCGCATCGCCGGTGAGCCGTCGCGGCGGCGCTCCGAGAAGCTCTTGATGTAATTACGCCACACCAGGAACACCCACAGGCGCTCGATCGCGCTCTGGCGCCGCTTGCTGAAGGCGATGGTCTCGCGCTTGTGGTTGGCGCCGCCGTGACGGATCAGCAGGTCGAGCAGGTTGATCGGGAACAGCGGGTTCCTGTGGGTGCGGGCGGCGCGCGAGGAGATGGTGCGGTGCTCGACCGCCAGGTGGCCGAGACGCCTGAGCGCCCGCGGGTAGTCGGTGTGCTGATCAGTGTGGAGCGTGAGCGGCTGAGGTCGGGGAGCAAGGAGCTGGAGGAGGGCCGCCACCTCGCGCTCGGTCGAGCGCGGATCGGGTCGCCCCAGGCGAGCCTCGAGGCGCGCCCGGGTGCGCCGCTGACCCTCGCTCATGCGCCCGCTGCGCCGACACTCGCTGTCGGTGAAGCCGTAGAAGAAGTGGCTCTCGCGCCCGGCGACCACGTGGTAGCGGGTCGGATGGTACTGGCTGTATTCGAAGCTCTCGAAGCTGTCGAGGGCGATCGGTTCGACGATGGGCCCGTGCGGGCGCCGCTGCTCGTGGACCAGCAGACAGTGGCGCCCCAACCGGGCCGCCTGGCCGAGCACGCTCTGGGGGGAGACGGCGAACTCGCGGGCGATCTGGCGAAATCCCGAGCAGCCGACCAGGCGGTGGAAGATGGGCTCGAGCAGCTCGGGGCGCTTGAGCCAGTAGCAGGTCCGGAAGGTCTGCTCCGAGAAGTGTCGCCGGCAGTGACAACACTGGAAGCGCTGGATGCGCTGCGGCCGGGCGTGGCGGGTGAAGAAGCCAGCCCGCTTCCAGCGCCAGCAGGCCTGCCCGGAGGCATGATGGGGGCAGCGCGGGTTGGGGCAGAAGGGGGGCTTGCGGACCGCGGGCGGGTTGGGCATCGACCTGCCCCCTTGCACCCCTCAGGCCAGATGCAATTTTCGGAGCACAACCCAAGCCCTCGGCGGGCGTCGGAAGCGCGCGGCCGGATGGGCGTGCGGCGGGACGCGACGGCTTGCAGGGCGATGGAGGCGCGTTCTACCATCGCGTGTCCCGTATCGACGCCCCGTGGTCCGTCCGGACGCGCGGGCCGGGCGAACTTTCCACGCGGACGGCCGGGCCGGCCGGGAAAGGCGAACGCGATGAAGACGCACCCGCAGCTCGAAGCCTGGGTCAAGGAGATGGCGAACCTGTGCCAGCCCGACCAGGTAGTCGAGTGCGACGGCTCGCCGGCGGAATACCAGCGCATGCTCGGGCTCATGGTGCAGGCCGGCGCCGCGATGTGGCTCAGTGACGAGAAGCGGCCCAACAGCGTCTACGTGCGCTCCGACCCCGCCGACGTCGCCCGCGTCGAGGAGTTCACCTTCATCTGCTCGTCCCACAAGGACGATGCCGGGCCCACGAACAACTGGCGTGACCCGGTGAAGATGAAGGTGGAGCTGGCCCAGCTGTTCGCCAGCTCGATGCGCGGACGCACGATGTACGTGATCCCCTACTGCATGGGTCCGATCGGTTCCCCGATCGCCAAGATCGGCGTCGAGATCACGGACTCGCCCTACGTGGTTGCGAGCATGCACATCATGGCCCGGGTGGGCTCGCGGGTGCGCGAGACCCTGGGTAGCGACGGCGAGTTCGTGCGCGGGCTGCACTCGGTGGGCGCCCCGCTCGCCGACCACGCGCCCGACGTGCCGTGGCCGTGCAACGCCAAGACCAAATACATCTGCCACTTTCCGGAGTCGCGCGAGATCTGGTCGTACGGCTCGGGCTATGGGGGCAATGCCCTGCTCGGCAAGAAGTGCCACGCGCTGCGCATCGCCTCGGTCCAGGCGCGCGACGAGGGCTGGCTCGCCGAGCACATGCTGATCCTCGGGCTCACCGATCCGGCGGGGAAGAAGATCTACGTCGCCGCCGCGTTCCCCTCGGCCTGCGGCAAGACCAACCTGGCGATGCTGACCCCCACCATCCCGAGCTGGAAGGTCGAGACCATCGGCGACGACATCGCGTGGATGAAGTTCGGCGCGGATGGGCGGCTCCATGCGATCAACCCCGAGGCCGGCTTCTTCGGGGTGGCGCCCGGCACCGGCCAGCGCACCAATCCCAACGCGATGCTGACGATCAGGCGCAACGCGATCTTCACGAACTGCGCGCTCACGCCCGACGACGACATCTGGTGGGAGGGGATGACCGACGAGCCGCCGGCCGACCTCAGCGACTGGCTGCGGCGACCCTGGACGCCCGGCGGCGTCCGCACGGCCGCGCACCCCAACGCCCGCTTCACGGTGGCGGCCCGGCAGTGCCCGGTCATCGCGCCCGAGTGGGAGGATCCGCGCGGCGTGCCGATCTCCGCACTGCTGTTCGGCGGGCGTCGCGCCACGGTCCTGCCGCTCGTCAACGAGGCGCTGACGTGGCAGCACGGCACGTTCCTGGGCTCGATCATGAGCAGCGAGACCACCGCCGCGTCGGCCGGCAAGGTCGGGGCGCTGCGCCACGATCCGTTCGCGATGCTGCCGTTCTGCGGCTACCATATGGGCGACTACTTCGGGCACTGGCTGCGCGTCGGCGCCCGGGCCGACGCCGCGCGGCTGCCGAAGATTTTCTACGTGAATTGGTTCCGCAAGGGCGAGGACGGCAAGTTCCTGTGGCCGGGCTACGGCGACAACATCCGCGTGCTCAAGTGGATCTTCGAGCGCGTGGCCGGCACCGGGAAGGCCGTGGACTCCCCGATCGGCCGCCTGCCGGCGCCGGGATCGCTCGATCTGTCGGGCCTCAAGCTGCCGGAGTCGAACCTTCACCAGCTCCTGCGCGTGGACCGCGAGGGCTGGAACACCGAGGTGCTGCTCATCAAGGAGCACTACGAGCGCTTCGGCTCCCGGCTCCCGCAGGGGCTGCGCGACGAGCTGGCGGCGCTCGAGCAACGTCTGGCGAACGCCAAGGTGTCGGTGGCCTGAGCCGGCGTCGCGCCGGATGCGGCGCCGCCCGTCGCGCGTGAAGCATCGAGGACCGCCATGCCGATCAACGAAGCGTTCGGCTGGGTCTGGATCCTGGCCGGGTTCCTCTCCGGCCTCGTGCTCGGGCTGTTTTTCCAGCGTGACGACTGGCTCGGCGGCTACGGCTCGTTTCGCCGCCGTCTCATCCGGCTCGGCCACATCTCCTTCCTCGGCCTCGGCATCCTCAACATCCTGTTCGCGCTGAGCGTGCCGCGCCTGGGGCTCGCGGGCGGCGCGCTTGAGCTCGCCTCGCGCGCGCTGCTCGTGGGGGCGGTGACGATGCCGCTGTGCTGCGGGCTCATGGCCTGGCGGCGCGGATTCCACGCGCTGTTCGGCATCCCGGTCGCGAGCCTGCTGCTGGGCGTGGGCGTGATCGTGCGCGGGATCCTGACCCGATGAAGATCGGCCTCATCGCCATGAGCGGGGTGCGGGCCGCCAACCCCGAGCTCACCCGGATCGGGCTCACGCTGCCGGGCTTCGTCGAGCGCAGCGAGGTCATCGCCTCGCTGCCGAGCCTCTCGCTGCTGACGCTCGCGGCGCTGACGCCCCCCGACATCGAGGTCGAGTATCGCGAGATCCGCGACCTCGCGGCCGAGCCCGAGACCGCGCGCGACTACGACCTGGTCGCGATCGCCTCGTACTCGGCGCAGATCCTCGACGCCTACGCGGTGGGGCGCGTCTATCGCGAGCGCGGCATTCCGGTCGTCATGGGCGGGCTCCACGTCAGCATGTTGCCCGATGAGGCGCGCGCCCTCGGAATCACGGCGGTGGTGGGCGAGGGCGAGATGAGCTGGCCGCGCGTGATCGCGGACTTCCGCCGCGGAGCCCTTGCGCCCGAGTACCGTCCGGCGCCGGGGGCGTGGTTCGATCTCGCCGACGCACCGCTGCCGCGCTTCGAGCTGCTCGACGTCGCGCGCTACAACCGCATCACGGTCCAGACCAGCCGCGGCTGCCCGCACCGCTGCGACTTCTGCGCCAGCTCGATCCTGCTGACGCCCAAGTACCAGGTGAAGCCGGTCGAGAAGGTGATCGCCGAGGTCCGCCGCATCAAGGAGTTCTGGCCGCACCCGTTCATCGAGTTCGCCGACGATAACAGCTTCGTGCTGCGCGACCACTACAAGCGGCTGCTCGCGGCCCTCAAGGACGAGGGCGTCCACTGGTTCACCGAGACCGACATCGCGGTGGCCGAGGACGAGGAGCTGCTCGACCTGATGCGCGAGAGCGGCTGCCGCCAGGTGCTCGTCGGGCTCGAGAGCCCGGTCGCCTCGGGCCTCGACGGCATCGAGACGCGCCGCAACTGGAAGCTCAAGAAACTCCCCGACTACACCAGCGCGATCCGGGCGATCCAGTCTCGGGGCGTGACCGTCAACGGCTGCTTCGTGCTCGGGCTCGACGGGCACACCGAGGCCATCTTCGATCAGGTCTACGACTTCGTCGAAGCCTCGGGCCTCTACGAAGTCCAGATCACCGTCATGACGGCGTTCCCCGGCACCCCGCTCTACGCGCGCCTCAAGGCCCAGCACCGGCTGATCGCCGAGCGGGCCTGGAACACCTGCACGCT
Source organism: Candidatus Eiseniibacteriota bacterium (assembly GCA_041498315.1). GTDB lineage: Bacteria > Eisenbacteria > RBG-16-71-46 > RBG-16-71-46 > RBG-16-71-46 > JBGQIE01. The sequence goes on along the minus strand of JBGQIE010000016.1, from coordinate 21,793 downwards.
GTTCGACGTCAACGTGGTCCCGACCGGCATGTCGCCCGAGCGGCTCCAGCAGGGGCTGGTCGACCTGGGGCGCCGGCTCTACGACCGCGCGTTCATTCAATCCCGGCGCGAGCGCTTCTTCCGCGAGCTCAAACGGAGCCGCGGGGCCGCGCGCGCCGCCGTCCGGAAGGAGAGGGCCGATGAAAACTAGCTGGGTGCGCCCGCTGTTCGCGATCGCCGCGCTCTACGATCTGATCCTGGGCGTCGTGTTCTTCTTCGCCTTCAAGCCGATCTACGGTCGGTTCATCATCCCGCTGCCCAACCACGACGCCTACGTCCAGCTGCCCGCGGCGCTGATCGCGATCTTCGGACTCGGGTTCTGGTTCGTGGCCCAGGACCCGGAGCGCAATCGAGATCTCATCACCCTCGGCGTGCTCATGAAGCTCGCCTTCTCGGGCATCATCCTGAGCTACGCGTTCCGCGACGCGATTCCGTCCATGTGGGTGCCGCTCGCCTGGATCGACCTCGCCTTCATGGTGGCGTTCATCGCGGCGTCCCGGACGTCGGGCCGGGGAGCGGTCCGGGCCTGAGCGGCCTCAAGCCGCGCCGAGCTTCCTTCCGCACCAGGCGTAGAGCGCGTCGTAGAGCGGGCTCTCGAGCCGGAGCTTCTCGTGATCGTCGCCCGTGGTCAGGGCGAAGCCCTCGGCGATCGCCTTGAGGCCCGCCGCCTCGTCGCAGTTGCGGACGTCGACGGCCACGTCGGCGCCGTGCACGATCCGGGCGAGCAGCGCGAGGGCCGGATCGTTGAGGTGGTAGTCCTCGATCAGCGCCTCGAAGCTGCACTTGCCGCCCCGATGGGTGTAGGTGGCGTTGGGCGCGTCGTAGGAGTGCGCACCCTCGCGCGCGGCGACGCTCAGCACCTCGTCGGCGGGCACGTAGATGAACTCGGCGGTCGGATCGATGAAGCGGCGGATGAGCCAGGGGCAGGCGATCCGGTCCACTTTGGCGTTCTCGCGGGTGACCCACTTCATGAGCGCGTTCCTTTCGCGGCGTCCTTCGCCCAGCGGGTGATGCGGTCGGCGACCGCCTCGGGGGCGAAGCCAAAATACTGCTGCAACGCGGCGAGCGGCGCGGACTCGCCGAAGCGATCGATGCCGATGCGCAGGTCTTCGGGCCCGGTGAAGCGCCACCAGTAGTCGGTCGAGCCGGCCTCGAGCGTGACCCGCCGGCCGCCCGGCGGCAGCACGCGGTCGCGCCAGGCGGCCTCCTGCTCGAGGAAACGCTGGGGCGCCGGCATGCTCACGACCCGGGCTGCGAGCCCGCGCCCGCCCAGGAGCTGCGCGGCCGCGACGGCGAGCCCGACCTCGGAGCCGGTGGCGATCAGCGTCACGGCGCCCGTCGCACCCGATTCGACCAGCGTCGTGCCGCCGCGCCGGAGATCGCGCGGGTCGAAGTCCGCCGAGCGCTCGAGCACGGGCAGGGTCTGGCGCGAGAGCGCCAGCAACGTGGGGCCCTCGCGGCGCTCGAGTGCCATGGCCCAGGCCGCCGCGGTCTCGAGCCCGTCGGCGGGACGGATGACGAGCAGGTTGGGGATGGCGCGCAACGCGGTGAGGTGCTCGATGGGCTCGTGGGTGGGGCCGTCCTCGCCCAGGAACACGCTGTCGTGCGTGAACACCCAGATGACCTGCTGGCGCATGAGCGCCGCCAGGCGGATCGCGGGGCGCGCGTAGTCGCTGAAGATGAGGAACGAGGCGCCGTAGGGGATGAAGCCGCCCGCGAGCGCCATGCCGTTGAGGATCGCGCCCATTCCGTGCTCGCGAATCCCGAAGTGGAAGTTGCGCCCCGCGAACGCCGCGCGCGCGATCGAGGTCGAATCCTGGATGCGCGTCTTGGTCGAGGGCTCGAGGTCGGCGCTCCCGCCCGCGAGCGCCGGCACCAGCGCGGCCGCGCGCTGGAGCACGGCGTTGCCGTGGGCGCGGGTCGCCGCGGCGCCGCGCGGGGCGCTCGCGAGCAGGGCGTCGAAGAGATCGTCGGGCACGCGCCGCTCGAGGTGCGCGTCCCAGCGGGCGGCGAGGTCGGGATGGCGCGCGCGCCAGGCGCTCATCCCGGCCTGCCAGGCGTCGTAGCCCGGCTCGAGCTCCTCGGCGCGCGCGACGAAGCGCCCGCGCACCTCGTCGGGCACCAGGAAGGGCGGGGCGGGCGGCCAGCCGAGCGCCCGCTTGGTCGCCGCGGCCTCCTCGGCGCCCAGCGGCTCGCCGTGCGCTTCGCGGCTGTCCTGCTTGTGCGGGGAGCCGAATCCGATGTGGCTGCGGGTCATGATGAGGCTCGGGCGCGCGGTCTCGGCGACCGCGCGCTCGAGGCAGGCCGCGAGCGCCGCGTGATCGCGGGGATCGGCGCGCTCGACGTGCCAGCCGTAGGACTCGAAGCGCTTGCCGACGTCCTCGCTGAAGGCGAGCAGGGTGTCGCCTTCGATCGTGATGTGGTTGTCGTCGTAGATGTAGATCAGGTTGCCGAGGCCCCAGTGGCCGGCGAGCGAGGCGGCCTCGGAGGCCACGCCCTCCATGAGATCGCCGTCGCTCACGATGCCGAACACACGGTACGAGACCGGCGCGAAGTCGGCGCCGTTGAAGCGCGCGGCCATCATGCGCGCGGCGAGCGCCATGCCCACCCCGTTGCCGAATCCCTGCCCGAGCGGGCCGGTCGTGGTCTCGACCCCGGGGGTGAGGCCGTGCTCGGGGTGCCCGGGCGCGCGACTGCCGAGCTGGCGGAAGCGCTCGAGCTCCGCGAGCGGCAGGTCGTAGCCCGAAAGGTGCAGGAGCGCGTAGAGCAGCATGGACGCGTGCCCGGCCGAGAGCACGAAGCGGTCGCGGTCGGGCCACGAGGGATCGTGCGGCTGGTAGCGCAGGAAACGCGTCCACAGCACGTAGGCCGCATCCGCCATGCCCATCGGGGAGCCGGGGTGGCCGCTCTTCGCGCGTTCCACCGCGTCCACCGCCAGGAAGCGGATGGTGTTGACCGCCAGCTCGTCGAGCGCCGAGGGGTTCATGCGCGTCCCACTCCGGCGCCATCGAGTGCGACCACCGCCGCGCCCCAGAGCGCGGCGCGATCGTCGAGGATCACGCTCACCGGGATGCGCTCGAGGAGCGCCGTCAGCCGGCACTTGGCGCGGAACGCGTCGCGGAAGTGCGCCCCGCGCAGGAACGGCAGGATGCGCGGCGCGATCCCGCCGCCCACGAACACGCCCGCCACGGCGAGGAACTTGAGCGCCACGTTGCCGGCCTCGGCGCCGTACGCGGAAGCGAAGCGCTCGAGCGTGAGCCGCGCGCGCTCGCACGCGCCCGAGGTCGCGCCCTCGGCGACCACCGCGGCCGGGTCGGCGGCCGCGGCGAAAGCGCGCGCGAAGGCCGCCGGCTCCTGGCCGCGCCCGGTCTCGCTCATGAAGCGGTAGAGGTCGGCGAGCCCCGGGCCCGAGAGCACGCGCTCCCAGCTCACGTGCCCGTGGCGGGCGCGCAGCCAGGCGCACAGCTCGTCCTCGAGGGGATCGCGCGGGCCGAAGTCGGCATGACCGCCCTCGGAGGGCGCGGGCGTCCAGCCGTCGCCGCGCGCGACCAGCAGCGCTTCGCCGAGCCCGGTGCCGGCGGCGACCAGGCCGCGGTTGCCCGGAGCGGGCACGCCGGGCTGGAGCACTTCGAGATCGCCCGGGGTCAGCACACCCAGCCCCCAGGCGGTGGCGGAGAGGTCGTTCAGGAGCGTCACCGGGGCGCCGCCCAGCGCGCGGCCGAGCGCATCGCCATCCACGGACCAGGGCAGGTTCGTCGTGGCGGCGCGGTTTTCGACCACCGGGCCCGCGATCCCGAGCACGACGCGCGCGGGCCGTCCGGCGGCCGCGGCGAGGAACTCGAGTACCAGCGCCTCGAGCGAGGGGTATTCGCGGCTCGGAAGCTTGCGGTCCGCGGCCGGGGAACGGGCGGGATCGCCCGGCCGGTAGAGCGCGAGATGGGTCTTGGTGCCGCCAACGTCTCCGGCGAGGAACACGCGCTGCATCCTAGCGGCGGCGGGGAATGATTGCCAGCGCCGCGGACGCGGCAGGCGCATCGAAGAGCATGTTCGCGCCGGGTCGGCCGGCGGGGGAGATGCGATGGTGCTCAGGCTCAAGCGGGCCGAGCTGCGCGAAGTCGAGCTTCACCTGTGCCGCTCGTACCCCGAGGAGGGCTGCGGCGTGCTCATCGGCCGCGAGGGCCCGGAGGCGCGCGAGATCGTGCGCGCGATCGGGCTCGAGAACCGGCAGGGCGCTGAGCGCCACCGGCGCTACCTCGTGGCCCCCGAGCAGTTCCTCGAGACGGACGCCCAGGCGCGCGCCGCCGGGCTCGAGGTGCTGGGCTTCTTCCACTCGCACCCGGACGCCCCGGCCGTGCCCTCCTCATTCGACCTCGAACAGGCCTGGGACTACTATTCCTACCTGATCCTGAGCGTCGCTCAGGGCGCGGTCGCGGATGCGCGCTCGTGGCGGCTGCGCGCGGACCGCTCGGGGTTCGATCCCGAGCCGCTCGAGGTGGCGGACCTGGCGGCGACGCGCGCCGGGGAGGCGTGACATGAGATCGAAAGAGAGGACCGTGCCCAAGACCCCCCGCGCGCGCGCGACCCACGACCGCGACGCCGCCCCGACGCTCTCCCAGAACGAGCTGCTGCGCTACAGCCGGCACCTGGTGCTGCCCGAGGTCGGGCTCGAGGGCCAGCAGCGGCTCAAGGCCGCAAGCGTGCTCATCGTGGGTGCGGGCGGGCTCGGCTCGCCGGCGGCGCTCTACCTCGCGGCCGCGGGGCTCGGGCGGCTCGGGCTCGTGGACTTCGACCGCGTGGACGCCAGCAACCTCCAGCGCCAGGTGCTCTACGGCAGCTCGAGCGTCGGCCGCCCCAAGCTCGAGGCGGCGCGCGAGCGCCTCGTGGACTTGAACCCCGAGGTCCGGATCGAGACCCACGAGGCCCGGCTCACGAGCACCAACGCGCTCGACATCCTGGCCGGCTACGACGTGATCCTCGATGGCACCGACAACTTCCCGACCCGCTACCTGGTCAACGACGCGTGCGTGCTGCTCGGCAAGCCCAACGTCCACGGCAGCATCTTCCGCTTCGAGGGCCAGGCGAGCGTGTTCGACGCCGCGCGCGGGCCCTGCTACCGCTGCCTCTACCCCGATCCCCCGCCGCCCGGACTGGTGCCGAGCTGCGCCGAGGGCGGCGTGCTGGGTGTGCTGCCGGGCGTCATCGGCGTCATCCAGGCGATCGAGGCGATCAAGCTCATCCTGGGCCGCGGCGAGACCCTGATCGGGCGGCTGCTCCTGTTCGACGCCTGGGCCATGAGCTTCCGCGAGCTCAAGCTGCTCAAGGATCCCGACTGCCCGCGCTGCGGCGAGCGGCCCGGCGATCCCGGACTCATCGACTACGATCAGTTCTGCGGGCTGCTCCCGACGGAGGAAGCGATGGCGAAGGCGGGGGAGTGGGAGATCGGCGCGCGCGAGCTGCACGCGCGCATGGAGCGCGGCGAGGACGTGGCGCTGGTGGACGTGCGCGAGCCGCACGAAGCGGCGATCGCGCGCATCGCGGGGGCGGTGCTCATTCCGCTGCGCACGCTGCCGGACCGCGTCGCCGAGCTCGACCGGGGGCGCGAGATCGTCCTGCTCTGCCATCACGGCCAGCGCAGCCAGCGGGCGCTCGAGCTGCTGCGCCAGTCGGGCTTTGGCCGGCTCAAGAACCTGCGCGGCGGCATCGACGCCTGGTCGCGCGAGGTGGACCCCGCGGTCCCTCGCTATTGAGCCCCGCTTTCCGCTAGCATGCGGGACACCATGATCCCCCACTCTCGACATGGACGTTGGACCCTCGCCCTGCCGCTCGCGCTCCTGCTCGCCGGCTGCGCGACCAACCCGGTCAGCGGGCGGCGCGAGTTCAACCTGGTCAGCTCGGGCCAGGAAGAGAAGATGGGGCGCGAGGGGTACAAGGCGGTGCTCGCCGAGTACGGCGCCTACGACGATTCGACGGTCCAGAAGTACGTGAGCGGGGTGGGGCTCAAGCTCGCGAAGGTCTCGCAGCTTCCCGACCTGGACTGGCACTTCACGGTGATCGACGACCCGTCCGTCAACGCCTTCGCCATGCCGGGCGGCTACATCTACATCACGCGCGGCATCCTCGCGCACCTCAACTCCGAGGCCCAGCTCGCCGGGGTGCTCGGCCACGAGATCGGCCACGTCACCGCGCGCCACACCGCGCGCCAGATCACCGGGCAGCAGGTGGCGGGCATCGGCCTGCTCGTGGGCACGATCGTCTCGCCCAGCTTCGCGCGCTACGGCGATGTCGCGCAGCAGGCGCTGGGGCTCATGTTCCTGAGCTACAGCCGTGAATACGAGACCCAGGCCGACGAGCTGGGGATCCAGTACACGATCCGGGCGGGCTGGGATCCGCGCGAGATCCCGGCCACCTATCACATGCTGAGACGGGTGAGCGATCGCACCGGCGCGCGCCTGCCCACCTTCCTCTCGACCCATCCCGATCCCGGCGACCGCGAAGCCCGCACCCGCACGCTCGGGCAGTCGGCGGCGATGGGCCGCACCGGGCTGGTCGTGAACGCGAGCGGCTACCTCGCCCACGTGGACGGGCTGGTGTTCGGATCGGATCCGCGCCACGGCTACTTCACGAACAACCAGTACTTCAACCCGGATCTCAGGCTCGAGGTCATCATGCCCCCGGGCTGGACCTACCACGATTCGCGCTCCTCGCTGGTCGCGGTGGCGCCCGACCAGCATTCGGGCATGCAGCTCTCCGGCGCCGACGGCAAGGACACGACGCCGCGCGCGCACGTGAGCGCGCTCCTGGCGAAGGGCGAGATCTCGGAGCCCGACGGGGACACCGAGACCATCGGCGGCCACGACGCCTGGGTCGGCCGCGTCACGCTGAGCGCGAAGGGCGGGGGCGGCCGGGTGATCACGGCGTTCGTGAGCTGGTCTCCCGACCTGATGCTCGAGATCCTGGGCTCGGGCGGCGTCACCGAGCAGTCGCTCATCCTGAGCAGCATCCGCTCGCTGCGCGACATGACCGATCCCAAGCGCATCGCCCGCCGGCCCGACCGGGTCCAGCTGGTCCACGCCCCCGCGGGGGGCGGGCTGTTCTCGGCGCTGGTGCCGACCCTGCTCAAGCCCCCGGCGAGCCAGGCGATCGGCCTCGAGGAGACCGCGATCCTCAACAACCTCATCTCGACCGAGCCGGTGCCCGCCGGTCAGGTCCTCAAGCTGGTCGAGGCCGGCCAGGCGAAGTAGCCCGCATCAGCGCCGCAAAACCGGCCAGCCGCCTGTGAGCGCGGACGTTGGGCGCGGGTTGTTCCTCGATTCACAAACTCGTTGACACCGTCAGGTCAAGCTGGTTAGGTTGCCCGCCTGTCCGACCATGAAACGAGCCCTTGCCCTCGCGACCGTCGTGATGCTGATCGCCACCCCCGCGGTGGCGTCGGCGCAGTCGTTCTGGGCGCAGTTGGGCGCGGTCAAGGGCCCGGTCCAGCCGATCAAGTTCCCGCACGACATCCACGCCGGCAAGCTCGGCATGGACTGTCTCTACTGCCACTACGGCGCCGAGAAATCCCCGCTCGCGAACATTCCGGCGGTGAGCATCTGCATGGGCTGCCACAAGATCGCGGTCGCCGACCGGCCCGAAGTCCAGAAGCTGGCGCAGTACTGGGATAGCGGGAAGTCCATTCCCTGGGTGCCGGTCTACATGCTGCCCTCACACGTGAAGTTCAACCACAAGCGCCACGTGCGCGCCGGCATCACGTGCCAGGAGTGCCACGGCCCGGTCGAGAAGATGGCCGTGGTCTACCAGTACCCCTCGCTCAAGATGGGCTGGTGCATCACCTGCCATCGCGAGCGCCAGAACCGGGCGGACAGCCAGAACCCGACCATCATGGACTGCCTCACATGCCATCACTGAGCGCCGACCGATGAGCGAAGACGTCGTCTTCAATCGCCGCGACTTCCTCAAGCTCGCGGGCATCGGCGCGGCGGCAACGCTGAGCGGGTGCGCCCAGCCGCCCACCGACCGCCTCATTCCCTACCTGATCGCCCCGGACAACATCCTGCCCGGCGTGGCGACCTGGTACGCCAGCACCTGCCGCGAGTGCCCGGCGGGCTGCGGCCTGCTGGTCAAGACCCGCGAGGGGCGCGTGATCAAAGTCGAGGGCAACCCCGCGCACCCGGTCAACCAGGGGGCGCTGTGCGGCCGCGGCCAGGCGACGCTCCAGGGCCTCTACAACCCCGATCGGATCGCCTCACCCATGGCCAGGGAAGACGGGGCCTGGAAGAAGATCACCTGGGAGGACGCGCTCAAGCGGGCCGCCGAGAAGCTCGGCCAGGCGGTGCGCGATCACCGCGGCGTGGCGATCATCACCGAGAACGCGACCGGCTCCTTCGAGAAGCTCGCGGGCGAGTGGGCCGGGGCCGCGGGCGGCACCCACCTGGTCTACGAGCCGTTCTCGTACGAGAGCCTGCGCGAGGCCAACCGGCGCTGCTTCGGCCTGAGCGCGGTGCCGCACTTCGACTTTGAGCGCGCGAAGATGGTGGTGTCCTTCGGCGCCGACTTCCTCGAGACCTTCGGCTCGCCGGTCGCCCAGGCGCGCGGCTTCGCCGCGATGCGCGCGCGCCCCGAGTCGGGCTTCTTCGTCGCCGTCGAGCCCCGGCTTTCGCTCACCGGCGCCAACGCCGACCAGTGGGTCGCCGTGCGGCCCGGCGGCGAGATCGCGCTCGCGCTCGGCATGGCGCGCGTCATCCTCACCGAGGGGCTGGGCGCGGGCGACAAGTCGCTGGGCGAGGCGGTCGCCGCCTACACGCCCGAGGCGGTCGAGCAGCAGAGCGACGTGCCCGCCGAGCTGGTCCAGCGGCTGGCGCGCCGGTTCGCGGCCAGCCGCCCGAGCCTCGCGGTCGCGGGCGGAATCGCGAGCCAGAGCGAGCAGTCGGTGGCGCTCATCGCCGCGGTCAACCTGCTCAACCAGGTCGCGGGCAACGTGGGCGAGACGGTGCGCTTCGACCGCACGCTCAACTTCGATGCGGTGGCGCCCTTCGGCGAGGTCCAGCGCCTCATCCAGTCCATGGACGCGGGCCAGATCGACGTGCTGGTCGTCCACGGCGCGAACCCGGTTTACGCCGCGCCCGCCTGGTCCGGCTTCGCCGCGGCGATGGACAAGGTCCAGTACCGGATCTCGCTGTCGGGGATGATGGACGAGACCAGCGACCGCTGCGACCTGCTGCTGCCGAGCCTGCACGCGCTCGAATCGCTGGGCGATGCCGAGCCCGCGCGCGGCGTGTGGTCGCTGCTCCAGCCCACCATGAAGCCGGTGCCGATGTTCGACGCACATCCGGCCGGCGACACGCTCATCGCGCTCGCCAAGGCCTCGGGCTTCGGAGCCTTCCCGGCGGCCTGGTCCGAGTACCTCGTCGCCCGGTGGCAGCCGCTCCACAAGCGCTTCGGCGCCGGCAAGAGCTGGGGCGCCTTCTGGGACGAATCCCTGGCGCGCGGCGGCGTGTGGGAGGAGCCCGACGCCACCCAGGTCAAGTGGAGCGGGAGCCCCGCCTTCGCGGCCCCGGCGCTCAAGGGCGGCAGCGGCCCGGCGCTCGTGCTCTACGCCTCGCCCAATCACTACGACGGCCGCGGCGCCAACAAGCCCTGGCTCCAGGAGCTTCCCGATCCCACGACCAAGGCGGTGTGGAACTCCTGGGTCGAGATCCATCCCGAGACCGCGGCCGGGCTTGGGCTGGCGATGGGCGATCCGGTCAAGGTCGAGACCAGCGCGGGAAGCGTCACCGCGCCCGCCTACCTCTACGCCGGAATCCGCAAGGACTGTGTCGCGATCCCGCTCGGCCAGGGGCACACCGCCTACGGGCGCTACGCGAACGGGCGGGGTGTGAACGCCCTCGACTTGCTGCCCGCCTCGCAGGATGCAGCCTCGGGCGCGGTCGCCTATCTCACCGCGCGGGTGCGGATCTCGAAGGCGGCGGGGCCCGCCGACCTCGCGATGACGCAGCGGGAGAAACAGCAGGCCGACCGGCAGATCGCGCAGATCATCCCGGTCGCCGTGCTCCTGGGGACCGCTCCCGCTCCGGCACGCCGCGACACGTCCGAAAGTGTCCCCGGCGGACCCGGCAGCTCGGCCCACGAGGTCGAGGAGGTCGAGGCCTTCAACTCCCGCCCCGGCAAGTACACCGAGCCGCGGGAGATGAAGCCGGGGGAGAAGACGCCCGCCCACGCGGTGACCGCCTACGAGCCGATCCACAGGGCGCGCGCGGCGCGGCAGATTCCGATCAGCGAGGGCGCCTACAAGAACGCCCAGCACCGCTGGGCGATGGCGATCGACCTCAACTCGTGCAACGGCTGCCAGGCGTGCGTCGTGGCCTGCTCCGCCGAGAACAACGTGCCGACGGTCGGGCCCGACCTGATCCAGCGCGGCCGCGAGATGATGTGGATCAGGATCGAGCGTTACGAGGAGAAGCTCGACGCCGCCGCGAGTAGCTCGCGCAACGACGTGCGCTTCGTGCCCATGATGTGCCAGCAGTGCGGCGATGCCCCGTGCGAGCCGGTGTGCCCGGTCTATGCGACCTACCACAACCCCGAGGGCCTGAACGCGCAGGTCTACAACCGCTGCGTGGGCACGCGTTACTGCTCCAACAACTGCCCCTACAAGGTGCGCTCGTTCAACTTCTTCGACTACTCGGCGCCCGAGAAGCCGACCTTCGCCTTCCCCGAGCCGCTCAACTGGCAGCTCAACCCCGACGTCACGGTGCGCTCGAAGGGCGTCATGGAGAAGTGCACGTTCTGCGTCCAGCGCATCCTCGAGGGCAAGGGCAACGCGCGCGACGAGAACCGCCCGCTCAAAGACGGCGAGATCCAGCCCGCGTGCGCGCAGGGCTGCCCCACCCAGGCGATCGTGTTCGGCGACCTCATGGACCCCGAGTCGCGGGTCTCGAAGCACTCGCACGGCGAGCGGCGCTACTGGGCGCTCAACGACCTCAACACCAAGCCCGGCATCACCTATCTCAAGAAGATGGAGCGCGAGACCGCGTAGGAGACCGATCGAGTGGGCGAGAACGAGATCACGTACGAGCCGGCGATGACCCCCGACGACGTCGGGGCGACCGAGCACGTACCGCCGGCGATGACGCAGAAGTCGCTCAACGACGACATCCTGCGCATGATCGGCAAGCCCGGGAAGGTGTGGTGGGCGGTGTTCCTGCTCGACCTCACGATTCTCGCCATCGGCCTGATCGCCGAGCGCAACCAGATCGTTCAGGGCATCGGCGTCGCGGGCCACACCCGGCCGGTCATGTGGGCCTCGTACGTCACGAACTTCGTGTTCTGGGTCGGCATCGCGCACTGCGGCACGCTGGTGTCCGCGATCCTGTTCCTGTTCCGGTCGCACTTCCGCCGCGCCGTTTACCGCATCGCCGAGGCCATGACCGTGTTCGGGGTCATGACCGCCGGGCTGTTCCCGATCGTCCACCTGGGGCGGCCGTGGTTCCCCTACTGGCTGTTTCCGTACCCCACCCAGCGCGGGCTGTGGCCCAACTTCCGCTCGCCGCTCGAGTGGGACGTGTTCGCGGTCACGACCTATCTGACGGTGTCGAGCATCTTCTTCCTGGTCGGGATCATCCCCGACGCCGCCGCGGCGCGCGACCGGGCCAAGCACTGGTTCATGAAGCTGCTCTACACCGGCTTCTCGTTCGGCTGGACCGGCGGGAACAACCAGTGGAAGCACTTCTACAGCGCCTACCTGTACTTCGCGGCGCTCGCCACGCCGCTGGTGCTCTCGGTCCACAGCGTCGTGTCGTGGGACTTCGCGGTCGCCCAGGTGCCGGGCTGGCACAGCACGATCTTCGCGCCCTACTTCGTCGCCGGCGCGATCTTCTCGGGCGTCGCCCTGGTCATCAACCTGCTCATCATCATCCGCAAGGGGTTCAAGCTCGAGCACATCGTCACGCTCGACCACATGGAGAAGCTCTCGAAGCTCGTGCTCCTGACCTCGACCATCGTGGGCTACTCCTACCTGGTCGAGTTCTTCTCGGCCTGGTACGGGCCGAACGCGTACGAGCGCAACATGTTCTGGTGGCGCTTCACCGGCCACTTCTGGTGGGCGGCGTGGATCATGTTCAGCTGCAACGTCATCTTCCCGCTCGCCCTGTGGTTCAAGCCGGTGCGGCGCAACATGCCGGTGCTGTTCGTGCTCATGCTGCTGGTCAACGTCGGCATGTGGTTCGAGCGCTTCGTCATCATCGTCAGCTCGCTGGCCCATCCGTTCGAGCCCAATAGCTGGGGCGTCAACTACCGCATGTCGTGGACCGAGGCCGCGATCCTGGCCGGCTCGTTCGCCTGGTTCGGCATGTTCTTCCTGATCTTCGTGCGCGTGCTGCCGGCGTTCTCGATCGCCGAGCTCAAGGAAACCCTGGCGGCGCCGATGCGGAGGAAGCGGTGAAGCCGCCCGCCGCGCTCGCCCGGCTCCTCAACCCGCCGCCGCCCAAGTACCACGGCGTGCTGGGGGTGTTCTACTACGTCGACGATGCCGCCGACGCGGTGCGCGCGCTGCGCTCGGCCGGGCTCGGGCCGCTCTCGATCTTCTCGCCCATCCCGCATCACGATCTCGAGCACGCGATGGAGCAGGGCACCTCGCTGGTGCGCTGGGTGACCTTCAGCGGCGGCCTGCTCGGGATCACGCTCGGCTTCACGCTCTGCATCTACTCGGTGCTCTCCTGGCCGCTGGTCGTGGGCGGAAAGGAGCTGATCTCGCTGCCGCCGTTCGTCGTCATCGGCTACGAGTCGATGATTCTGCTCGGGGCACTCTTCAACCTGCTCGGGATGCTGGCGCTCGGGCGGCTGCCGCAGGTCCAGTCGAAGGCGCCCTACGATCCGCGCTTCAGCGAGGACAAGATCGGCATCTGGGTGCCGGGGCACGGCGAGACCCTCAAGCAGGCGGAGCAACTGCTGCGCGGGCATCAGGCCGAGGAGGTCCACGTCCATGCTTAAGCTGGCGTTCGGGCTCATCGGCACCTCCCTGGTTTCGCTGGTGTTCTCGTTCAGCACCCAGAGCGGGTGCAAGGACGCGACCAAGTCGGCGACCCACCTGCCCTACTACGCGACCCGCGACATGCGGACCACGGTGGCGCTCGACCCCGCGCGCGGCTTCCTGCGCGATGCCGACACCACCGCGATTCCGATCGGCGGGGTCGAGCGCCCGCTCGCGGGGGTCGCGCTCACGCCCGAGGAGCGCGACGCGTTCGCGGCCGTGTTCGTGAACCCGCAGGCCGCCGACGACTCCTCGATCGCGCGCGGCCAGCGCAAGTTCGCGAAGACCTGCGTCCCCTGCCACGGCAAGGGCCTGGCGGGCGACGGCCCGGTCGCCACGCTGTTCATGCCGCCTCCCGACCTGCTCGCGGCCCCGACGCGCGCGCGCAAGGACGGCTACATCTACTCCTACGTGCGGCACGGCGGCATCGTGATGCCCTCCTACGGCGCCCAGGTCACGCAGCAGGAGGCCTACGACCTGATCAACTACGTCCGGCACATGCAGAAGGCGAGCCCGCGGTGAGCCACGACGACGTGCTCAAGGACATCGCCGGCAAGCTGCCGGTGCGGCCCAACGCGCGCAAGCGCATGCTGTGGATCGCCTGCATGGCGATCGGTGCTCTGACCTTCGGCTGGCTGCTCGCGACCGAGCCGCTGCGCGCCTGGGGCGCCTACGGCGTCAACATGGTGTACTTCCTCGGCATCTCGCTCGGCGCCGCGGTGCTGGCCTCGGCGATCCGGCTCGCGAACGGGCACTGGGGCGGCCCCGTCGTGCGCATCGCCGAGTCGTTGAGCGCCTATCTGCCCTTCGGCATCCTGTTCGTGGTCGGCATGCTGGTCGCCGGCATCGGCACCTACCTGCCCTGGACCCACCACGTGCTGCCGCGTCAGGCGCCCTATCTCAACGTGCCGTTCCTGTGGATCCGCACGCTGCTCGGTCTGGGGCTCCTGTGGTGGCTCATTCGCGACCTGGTCCGCACGTCGCTGCGCACCGACGCCTACCTGCTCAAGGACCACGTCGCCGCGGAACTCAGGCCCACCTACGAGAAGCTCAGTGCCGGCTGGCGCGGCGATGCCCAGGAGGAGGCGTGGCAGCGCCACCGCCTCGCGGCGCTCGCGCCGCAGATCTGCGTCGCCTACGCGGTCGTGTTCACCTACTTCATCTGGGATTTCATCATGGCGATCACGCCCACCTGGACCAGCACGCTGTTCGGCTGGTGGGGCTTCATGGGCGCGTTCCTGAGCGGCATCGCGATGACCGCGTTCCTCGCCACCCGGCTGCGCTCGACCTACCGGCTCGAGGCGTACATCACGCCCCATCACTTCTGGGACATCGGTAAGATCGCCTTCGGCTTCAGCATCTTCTGGGTCTACCAGTTCTGGGCGCAGTACCTGGTCATCTGGTATGCGAACCTGCCCGACGAGACCTGGTGGGTGTTCCTGCGCTTCGAGGAGCCCTGGCGGCGGCTCTCGTTCACCGTTTTCGGCTTCGTGTTCCTGCTGCCGTTCCTGGGCCTCATGAACATCAGCACCAAGAAGAATCCCTTCTGGCTCGCGTTCTTCAGCCTCGTCATCCTGAGCGGCATGTGGATGGAGCGCAGCGTGCTCGTCATGCCGTCGGTCAACCCCTACAAGTTCTGGGTCGGCCTGCCCGAAGGGGGGGTGACGCTCGGCTTCCTGGGCGTGTTCGGCTGGACCGTGCAGGGCTTCCTGAGCAGGTTCCCCGCGATCAAGGTGTCCGACGTGTTAGCCGGCCCGCGAGGGCACGGGCACTAGCGCACGGACCGACTGAATTGCGCGCGGTGAGCGCCCGAGCCCCGAGAGGGACTCGGGCGTTGTTCGTTCTGGAAAAGGAGGCCGTGGAGCACAACGTTGATAAACAGCGCTGACACGCGGTCGCGGTATACTGCCGGCATGGGAAAGACCCGCTGGACTCAGGACCAACTTGAGTGCGCCGCCGCTTCATCTACGAGCGTAAGGCAAGCACTCATGGCCTTGGGGCTCGTGCCAGAGGGCGGGAACTACCGGCAGATTCAGATTGCTTTCCAACAATTTGGGGTTTCCACGAGCCATTTTCGAGGGCGAGCCTGGACAAGGGTGGGAAGGGCCACCGACGTCCAACCCTGCCGCTGAGCTCGATTCTCGTGGCCGGGAGCACATTTCAGAGCAACAAGCTGAGGCAACGATTGATCCGGGCCGCACTCAAGAAGAGCCGATGCGAACTCTGCGGGTGGGCTGAGCGTGCGTCCGATGGTCGGCTGCCGTTCGAACTTGATCACATCAACGGTGATCGGGCGGATCATCGCATCGAGAATCTTCGGATTCTCTGCCCGAACGGTCACAGCCTTCAGCCCACCCATCGCGGTCTCAACAGCAGGAAGAAGGGCTAGTGGCGGAACCGGCAGACGCGCGACACTTAAAATGTCGTGTCCAAGAGACATGTGGGTTCGAATCCCACCTAGCCCTCTAGAGTACAGCCCGGCGCGCTCAAGATCCGCTGACCGCAAGGTCGTGCAGGTTCGATTCCTGCCCCCGGCACCAGGCTTCGGGCGCGCTAGGCGTCCGCTTCGTTCGTCTTCGAGGGATCGACCGGCCGCGGCGCCGGTGCGCCAGGCATCGCCGGCCGGCGAAGCCCCCATCGCGTCAAGGTGCGCCCGACCGCGCGCCGGAGGCTTCGCACCGCTTTCAGGTCCCTGACGCCGATACCGTGCTCCAGGAGCGCGTTGGTCCGCGCGGTCTGCTCGGCCAGGTCGGCGGCCAGCCGATTCACCGCCTGCTGTCGTTCGCCCACGTGCTCGACCAGCGATCGCACCCTCTCGTGTTGCGCCGCCAGCTCGGTCCCCAGCGCTTCCGCGTTGTACGCGTAGGCATGGAACCCCACCGCGAGCAGGTAGCGGGCGAGCGAGGGCCCGTCCACGCACGGTCCCGGCCCGCGCTGCTTCGTCCAGTAGCGCTCGAACTCCGCGGCGGCCGGGTCCTGGAGCAGAGCCTCGAAGGGATGACCGCATGCCGCGAAGATGTCCGCGTCGTGTCGGACGCGGCGTGCCGCCAGCGCGGCGCGTTTCGCCCACAACGCGTCTGCTTCGCGCATACAGTCGCGCAGCGCCGCGGCCACCGAGGCGTGGCGCAGGTCCCAGGTGTTCGCCCGGCGCACCAGCCCGTGGACCAGCCGCGGAACGATCGACTGAAACCCGGGCTCTTCGAGATTCTTGATCACGGTGTAGAGCACGTGCTTGTCCACCCAGTGGGCCACGGTGGGCGGAGCGAGCCGCCCCGCCGCCGAACCCTGGCGGTGGTACACCACGGAGCCCGCGGAGCGCAGGGCGCGATGACCCTGCGCCCACAGCCGCCAGCCAAAGTCCACGTCCTCGTGGTAGAGAAAATAGTCGGGGTCGAATCCTCCCAGCTGCTCGAACACGTCGCGCCGGATCAGCATGGCCCCGCCGGAAGCAAACAACCACGGCTGGTCCGGACGGGGAGGCCCGAGCGTGCCGGCATCCGCCGGCTCCGCTGGGAACAGGCACAGGGCGTCACGCGGGCGCCCGGCGTAGTCGATCGTGTCGCCGGCCCAGTTCAAGCTGACGGAACCGGCGCACGCCACATCGGGGGCGCTCTGGATCGTCTCCAACAGCCCGCCGAGCCAGTGAGCGTCGGCGCGCATGTCGGGGTTCAGGAACGCCAGATACGTGCCGGAGGCCAGCGCCGCGCCGCGATGGATGCCGCGCGCGAACCCCGGGTTCTCGGGGTTCGCGTCACACGTGAGGTGCGAATAGGCCTGCGACAGCCACGCCACCGTGCCGTCGCTCGAGGCGTTGTCCACCACGATGACCTGCATGTGCTCGCGCGGATAATCCTGCGCGAACACCGAGGCCAGACAAGCCTCGAGATGGTTGCGGCTGTTGTGGCTCAGGATGACGATCGATACCGTGTCCATGGCTCGAGAGCGGAACGCGACGTGATGGATCGGCGGGAATGGACCGTACCGCCGTGGGCCCCAGACCGGGCATTGAAGCATACGAAGCTTCCGCACCGATAGGAGGGCGGCAAGCGCGACGATGGGCGTCCGAGTGGGCCCGCAACGAACGCGGTGAACGGCGTCGGGGCCGGTCCCTCGGCGGCGATGGCGGCCACAATCAGGCTTGAGCCAGGCGTTGGGCGTGTGTATCTTCCCCCCTCATCAGTCTCCATCACATTCCACACATCCTGAGAGTCGAATCGGCTTTTGCCCCCCCGCGGCGGAGGCGGGATGGCCTTCGTATCGGTGTCATGCGGATCGTCCTGGCGATCCGCGAGCGACACGCGCGACGCGCCGGTGATCCTCGATTCGCGACTCCGCGACACAGGCGAGCCGCCGATGATCGTCTCCATCGAAACGCCGGTGTTCAAGAGCGGACGGCTCCAGCGCTGCATCGACTCCGTCCTCTATCAGAGCTCACCCGATTGGGAATTCTCGCTGCTGTGGGACGGTGGGGACGCCGAGTCGCGGCACATCCTCGAGGATCTGCAACGACGGAAGCTCCCCAACGTGGCGGTGTACTACGGGGAAAATCGTGGCATCGCCCGGGCACGCCGATTCCTGACCGAACAGTCGCGCGGGGACTTCATCCTGCCGCTCGATGACGACGACGCGCTCCCGTTCAACGCGGTCGAGCGCTTCCTCGAGGTCGCGGAACAGAAGCCGTGGGCGGCGGTGATCCGCGGCCAGCGCCAGATGATCGACGAGGAGGGCAAGGTGCTGGATGCGCCCGCCTGGTTTCCCTTTGAACCCCGGCGCTACCAGCACGGCATGGTGACCGATCTCACCAATCACTCTCAGCCCACCCTGATCAGCCGCTGGGCCTACGACCGCACCAGCGGGTGGGAAGGCTTCGAAGACTTCGGATATGCGGGCGAGGACTGCGACCTCTACCTGAAGCTGGAGGAGGTCGGCACCATCGAGCTCCTCGACGAGACGCTCTACTACTATCGCGTGCATCCGAACCGGCAGAGCCTCGTGCTCACCAACGAGGCGGCCTTCGAGATGTGGCGCCGCCTGGCCGACAGGACCATCGCGCGCATCGGCCTGCCCCTCAAGCGCACCAGCGACACGCCGCCGTACACGTACGAGCCGCTGCTCAGGCCCGCGCCGGCGCTGTCGCGGATGGATTTCGTGATCGCCGCGATTCCGGGCGGCCCCGAGCGCGTGACCGGGGCCCTGAGGCGCTCCCGGATCGCCGAGAGCGCGGTCCAGGTGGTCGACGGCGCCAGCGTGGCCGACCTCAATGAGGCCTGCCGGCGCAGCACGCGGCCGTTCCTTTGCATCGTCGATGCCGGCGTCGAGCTCGACGACCCGGGGGCGCTCGAGACGCTGGTGCGTCTGATGCACGAGAGCAACGCGGACCTGGCGGCGCCCAAGCTCCTGGCGCCGGACGGCTCGATCCTGTGGCCGGGCCCGGGATTCGGGGACGGCAGCCGGCCGACCAGCCGCGGGCGAGGCGAGCCCGACGATGGACGGTACGATGCCACGACGAGCGCCGCGTGGTTGAGCGAACGGTTGATGATGACCCGGCGCGAAGTGGTGACGGCGCTGGGTGGCTTCGACGAGGGATTCCAGGATCGGCGCGCGGCCGTGGTGGATTTCTGCCTGCGCGCGCGACAGCGCGATTTCGCCTGTCGCTATCTCGGCGGCGTGGGCTTCACGGCCTCGGGTGTGGCGCTCGACCCGGACGACGCGGCCGCCACCGGCCGGTTGCACCGCAAGTGGGCCACGAGCCCGCAGCTGCTGGTGTGACGATGAGCCTCAGGGCCCGGCTGATCGGCTGGATGGGCGCCGCGGCGCGCAGGGTGGGACTGCGGCGCGCGACCGGGATGGCGTCCGACCCCCGCGGTGACGCCCTGCTGAGCTCGGGGCGCTTCGATGAAGCCGTGTCGGCGTATCACCGGGCGCTTCGAGGTCAGCCCTCGGCCATCGGCGCCCACGTCAACCTGGGGCATGCGCTCTGCCACCTCGGCCGCTGGGCGGAGGCGGCCGAGGCCTACGGACGCGCGCGCCAGCTGGATCCTGGTGTTCCCGGGGTGTGCGCCAATCTCGGCGACGCCCTGCTGAGGTGCGGCCGCTGGGAGGAGGCGCTCAGTGCCTACCGTGGCGCGATCCGCGAGCGGCCGGGCCTAGCCTCATCCCACGTCAATCTCGGGCACGCGCTGCTCCAGCTCAATCGCCGCAGCGAAGCCGCGGCCGCATATCGCCGCGCGCTCGAGCTGAACCCGACCCTGCCGGGGCTCGCGGAAAACCTGGCCAGCGTAACGCCCCAGAGCGCGCCCCGCGAAGCGTCGGCCGGCACGATTCCGGTGGCGATCGAGGAGATGGTCGTGTCGACCGCGGCCCCGGTGCCCGTGGTCGTCCGCCCGCCGACCCCCGCGGAGTCCGCGGCCTGGGCCGAACAGCAGGATCGCGGCAACGCGCTGGTCCAGGCCGGGCGCTGGGAGGACGCGGTCATCGCCTACCAGCTCGCGACGGAGCACTGGCCCGGGGCCACGGTGTCGTTCGTGAGCCTGGGGCACATGCTGTGTCAGCTGGGGCGCTGGGAGGGGGCCATGGTGGCCTATGCCCGGGCCCGCGAGCTGGACCCGAACGTCGCCGGGGTGTGCGCCAACCTCGGCGACGTGCTGATGCGCCTGAATCGCTGGGATGCGGCCGCGGCCTGCTACCGGGTGGCCGTCCGCGAGCGTCCCGGGGACCCGTCGCCGCACGTTAATCTGGGCCACGCGCTGTGGCGGCTCAATCGCATGGACGAGGCGGCCACCGCGTACCTGGCGGCGCTCGAGCTCGATCGCAATCTGTCGGAGGTGCGACGCCCGGTCGCCTTCGCGCTCTCGGCCGCGGGGCGCCTCGAGGAGGCGGTCGGGGCCTACCGGGTGGCGATCGCGGCCGAGCCCGCGTTCGATCCGGCGCGTCCGCTGCCGGTCCAGCAGGCCACCGAGCTCTCGGCGCTGCACCGGAGCCTCGGAGACGTGCTCCTGAAGCTGGGGCGCTGGGACGAGGCGGCGGCCGCCCAGCAGCGCGCCGACGAGCTCAACCCCGCGTGGTCGCGGCTGGCCCTCGAGAGCGTGGCGGAGGTCGAGCGCTGGGTCGCCCGCGGCTGGTGCACCCCCCTGGCCGCGGCCCCCGCCGGCGAGCGGCTGATGTTCGTCCTCGACAGCGACTACGGCGAGCTCACCACCGTCATGCTGCTCCTGTTCGGACAGGAGATGGCGGCGCGCGCCACGCTGCTGCTCTCGCCGCGGCTCTACGTCAACAATCGCGACGTGCTGCCGGGCCGCACGCACCCCGTCACCTCCGTGGAGGACGTGATGGCGGCGGTCGAGCGCGAGCGGCCCGATGTGGTGTTCCTGTGCTCGGGCTATCTGTTCTCCATTCACGAGCTCTTCTCCCTCGAGGCGCTCGAGCGGCTGGTGCGCTTGCTGGGCGAGCGGGGCTGTCGCGTGGTCACCACCGACCCGTTCCTCGGTCTGCTGCCGGGCCTCGGGACCTCCACCACGGTGTCGGTGGACATCCCGGCCCACGCCACACCCGAGCTGCGGCGCGAGAAATACAAGCAGGACGCGAGACTGCTGGCCGAATTCTCGGCCTCGAACCGCATCCTGGCCGAGGTGCCGCACCTGTATCCGTCCTACCCGGCGCCGCTGGGGCAGGACGCCGCCACCGATGCGCGGGTGCTTTCGTTCTACAACGAGGCCCTGCTGTGCCCCCGCACCGACGGTCCCCCGACGCGCGAGCCGGGCACGCCCGATCGCGCGCGGGCGGGCACGAGTCCCAGGCCGCGCTGGCTCTTCATACTCGCCACCCGGGACTACGTCGCGCAGGTCATGTTTCGCGGCAAGGAAGCCTTCGTGGACATCGTCATCCGCAAGATTCAGGAGACGATCGCCGCGGGGCGGCATCCGGTGTTCATCGCGCCCCACGACCTGATTCAGAGCATCATCGCCGGGATGCCCCCGACCGAGGGCGTCACGCTCCTCACCTTCTGCCCCTTCCGCACGTTCCTGACCCTGCTGCTGGACGCGGAGTACGCGTTCTACTGGAACGTGGTGTCGCACTCGATGCTGCTGCGGCTGATGAACCAGCGGCCGTTCTTCATGTTCGACCGCGGCCACCTGGTGCGCAATGTCACGCCGCTCGAGGAGCGCGTGGTGGATTGGTACTACCAGGGCCACCCCCCCATCATGCTCGATCAGGAGCGCGCCCTGGATCCCGACGTGCTGGGGACCTTCGCGCGGGATTCGGCCAGCGCGGCGGGAGAGGTCGCGCGGGGCCTGTCCCGGGCGCCGACGCCGGAAGCCATGGTCGCCGGGATCCTGAACGGCGCGGCGACCCAGGCCCCCGGGCGTCGCGAGCGTCCATCGCCGTCCATCGCCTGAGGGATGTCGCGTGAGCGGGGGAATGCCCAACCTCAAGGTGGCGGATCACATCCCCGCGCACCCGGAAGCCGAGGAATGGGACGTGCTCGTGGTGGGGACGGGCATGGGAGGGAGCACCCTGGGCGGTGAGCTCGCGCGGCGCGGCCGCCGGGTGTTGTTCCTCGAAAAGGGAAACGTGCTCCACGGGAATCCGCTGCCCGAGGAGCCCGGCCCCGATGGGTACTCCGAGGCAGAGGTCCGGCTGCGCACCGGGCGCTGGCCGGTGCCGCTTCAGGGGCGAACCAGCTTCGGCAAGACCAGCTTCTTCGCCCCGATGGGCTGCGGATCGGGGGGCTCG